>CAYNFX010000027.1:0-21223 GCA_964396555.1 uncultured Alkaliflexus sp. | reverse complement strand
CTATTACAAGAAGAACAGCAAATAGGTATTAACCTGAAAACTACAAGAAGATGGCTAATTTTTTCACAGATAATTCCGACCTGCTTTTTCATCTGAGGCACCCCCTGATGAAAAAGATAGTTGCACTCAAAGAACGCGACTTTGCCGATAAGGATAAGTTCGACTATGCTCCCCTTGACTTTGAAGATGCAATGGACAGCTATGAGAAGGTGCTCGAGATAGTGGGAGAGATCTGCGGTGATATAGTTGCACCGAATGCAGAAGGTGTAGATGCTGAGGGTCCAAAGATCGTCAACAACGAAGTGGTCTATGCAAAAGGCACAAAGGAAAACCTTGATGCCCTTGTTAAGGCCGGACTTATGGGTATAACACTGCCCAGACAGTATGGAGGTCTCAATTTCCCGATTATCCCTTACATCATGGCTGCCGATATAGTGTCGCGTGCCGATGCAGGTTTTGTTAATATCTGGGGTCTGCAGGACTGCGCCGAGACTATCAACGAATTTGCTAATGATGATCAGAAAGAGCGCTTCCTGCCTAGAATATGCAATGGTGAGACAGCCGCAATGGACCTTACCGAGCCTGATGCAGGATCTGACCTTCAGTCTGTACAGCTCAAGGCTACTTATAACGAAGATGACGGTAAGTGGTACCTGAATGGTGTAAAACGTTTTATCACCAATGGTGACGCCCATGTGTCCCTGGTACTTGCCCGTAGTGAGCATGGAACCACCGACGGCCGTGGTCTGTCAATGTTTATCTATGACCGTAACCACAAGGCTGTAACTATACGTCGTGTAGAAAACAAGATGGGTATCAAGGGTTCTCCAACCTGCGAACTTGTTTTCAAAAATGCTCCTGCCGAACTGGTTGGTGAACGTAAGTTGGGGCTTATACGCTATGTTATGGCCCTTATGAACGGTGCCCGACTGGGCATCGGAGCCCAGTCTATTGGTATTTCCGAAGCTGCTTATCGTGAAGCTTTTGTTTATGCACGTGAACGCAAACAATTTGGTAAGGCTATCATTGAATTTCCTGCAGTTTACGAAATGCTGGCATTAATGAAGGCCAAACTGGATGCATCACGTACCCTGCTATACGAAACAGCCCGCTACGTTGATGTTTACAAGAGCTACATGCACTTAAGTGAAGGAAGGACCCTGACCAAGGAGGAAAGGGAAGATATGAAGACCTATCAGAGACTAGCTGACTTCTTCACACCTCTGCTCAAGGGTATGGCTAGTGAGTACTGTAACCAGATAGCTTATGACTCATTGCAGATTCATGGTGGTAGCGGATTTATGAAGGATTATCCGATTGAAAGAATTTACCGTGATGCAAGAATCACTACTATCTATGAAGGGACTACCCAGCTTCAGGTGGTTGCAGCTATCCGTGGTGTTACTAACGGTGCTTTGCTGAACAGGATCAGGGAGTTTGAGAATATGCCTTTGCAGCCAGAATTACACGGTTATCGCAGAACCTTGATTGGAATGACCGAGGAATACGAGAAAGCTGTGAAGTCAGTGGTTGATATGCACGACAATGAGTATCTCGACTTCCACTCACGCAGGTTAGTAGAAATGTCAGCACATATAATAATGGGTTACCTGTTATTGCTCGACGCTGAGCGTGATGACAAGTATAGGACTTCGACAGAGACCTATATCCGATATGCGAGAGCTGAAAATAAATCCAGGGCTGAGTTCATTTCGAACTTTTCTATTGATGACCTTGGATTCTATAAATCAAATTAGGTAGTTTTAGAACAATATTTTGCCGGGGTGTTCCTATATTAGGGACACCCTAATTTATATAAAGGGGAATGGAGACATAACGCACCATAAGGCCTAAAGGAGGGCAACAGTTCATTCTTATGAAAAAGGAAAATATCGCTAGTATTATCCAAAAGCAAAGGGAGCTGTTCGACTCAAACCGGACAAAGGATGTAAAATTCAGGCTTGAGCAACTGAATACCCTGAAGAAGGTGATCAAAGAGAGTGAGGCTGCTATGTACAAGGCTGTCTATTCTGATTTTGCAAAATCGGAGTTTGACACTTACATGACTGAATTGTCCATGGTTTACCATGAAATAAACCTTGCTTTCAAGTACCTTAAGGAATGGAGCAAACCCCGAAAGGTGGCATCCTCCCTTCTTCATTTTCCTGCAAAGTCATTTATTTACCCCGAACCATTGGGTACAGTGCTGGTAATAGGGGCATGGAACTATCCCCTGCAGCTATGTCTTGTGCCTGCAATATCAGCCTTGATTGCCGGAAATACCGTGGTTTTGAAACCCGGGGAACAGGCAACTGAGAGCTCAAGGGTGATAGCTGACATGATTAACCGCAATTTCCCGGATGATTATTTTCATGTGGTTGAGGGGGATGCTCATACTTCTACCGAACTCCTTAGCCATCGCTTTGACAAGATTTTTTTCACCGGAAGCACTACAGTGGGCCGGATTGTATATAAGGCAGCTGCAGAGCATCTGACTCCGGTAACACTCGAATTGGGTGGTAAGAGCCCTGTTTTTGTTTTTGGCGATGCAAATATCCGTCTTACAGCAAAAAGGCTGGTATGGGCTAAGTTTATTAATGCAGGACAGACCTGTGTGGCACCCGACTACATACTTGTTGAGAAGTCCGTAGAGGGAGTGCTGCTTGAAGCTTTCAAGAGCGAGATAAAGAAGCATTACAAGGAATGCAGTCTCACTGAAAACTATACTAAAATTATTAGTGAAAGGCATTTCGAGCGCTTGTCCAAACTAATTGACAGCGGTGATGTGTATTGCGGTGGCACCAGGAAGGCTGAAATAAGATTTATAAGCCCTACAGTAATGTATAATGTCTCATTTGATGATGAGGTGATGAAAGATGAGATCTTTGGTCCTGTACTACCTGTAATAGCTTTTGATGACATTGATGGGGCTATCAGGGCCGTTAAAGCACGTCCCAAACCTCTGTCTGCCTATGTCTATACTAACAGCAGGAAGAATATCAGAAAGATAATTAAAGAGGTGTCCTTTGGCGGTGGAGCTATCAACGATAGCATTATGCACTTGTCCAATAGTAACCTTCCTTTTGGAGGGGTCGGATTTAGCGGCATAGGTAGCTACCACGGAAAGACAGGTTTTGATACCTTCTCCCACTTCAAGAGCATCTACAGGAATAGCTTTAGTTTTGAGCCGCCAATTAAGTATCCTCCCTATACAAAGGCCAAACTTGGTCTTATTAAATTTCTGATGAGGTGATACTGTATTATTGCCATTTATGTTGGTCGATAGCTTGCTTAATTCAGAACTGCCAGAAAAAGTCCTATAGGATCTTCTTCTTCGGGATGGGGTAATTGTCATAAGAAATTTTATGTTCGATTTAATTATAAAAGCAGCTTTTGGTTCCATTTTTGCAACCTATCCCTCGTAACGACAAATGATTTAGCAAACAGAAAGCAAAGTAGCGGTGGAAACTTTTAAATCATAGGATTTTATTTGGATTTTCCAAATCGTTTATTACTTTTGTTGATGAATGCTTACATTAATTAACCAAACTTTAACATTTTAGGATCATGAAAAAGTTATTTGCTATTGCTGTATGTGCTGCCTTTATTTTCGCAGGATGTGCTGGAAACCAAGCAAAACAAGAAGAAACTGTTGAACCAGTAATCGAAGCTGTTGAAGAACAAGCTCAAGATGCAACTGAAGCTGTAGAAGAAGCTGCTGACGCAGTAGAAGGTGCTGTAGAAGAAGCTGCTGACGCAGTAGAAGAAGCTGCTGAATAGTTTTCTGGCAAAACAGAGTTCTGTTAAAAAGATTAAGGGTGTCTCACGGCAGTGAGACACCCTTTTTCGTTTTGTTTCTTTTCTGATGAATCAGGCTACCCATAAACATGACAGTTGTCACAGGATAGTTTCTACAATTTCTGCAGAGGCAGTGTGGAAAAACTCCTCAGCTTTCTTCAGTTTTTCAGGAGAGCCTATATCAAACCAAATATTTTTTTTGTCAACTTGCCAACCTGAAATTTTATGGTCTGCTGCCAGTGTGAGGTACTCCGGAACTATTGGGAAACTGGCTTTATCAGTCCTGAGTTTGCTGATAATTTCATATTTGACGACCTGTATGCCGCCAAAGCCAAAGGTCTTTCCTCCGACTGTACGTCCTTCAACATGTATTTCTTCGCCTGTAGAAGGGTTTTGCCAACCTGTTAGCTGCATGTTGTCATCAAAGAGCAAGTAACGCGATGCCTTGCGCTCTTGTATCAATAGAGTTGCCAGGCTCTTGTTCCTTTTGTGCTCTTCTACTATTGAACGCAAAGGGGCATTCGTTATTATGTCAACATTATAAAGCAGGATGTCGGCATTGTGCTCAAACAAATTCATTGCATTGAGCAGTCCCCCGCCTGTATCCAGAAGCTGTTCACTCTCGTCCGACAGTAGGATCTCCATACCGGGACTGGCATAATCGTAAAGGAATTTTTTTATCTGTTCGGCAAAGTGGTGCACATTAATGACAACCCTCTTTATGCCAAGCCCTGCCATTTTTTTTAGTGCAATTTCCAAAAGTGTGTGGTTTCCAACTTTGACAAGAGCCTTTGGAATTGTGTCGGTGTAGGGCTTGAGACGCGAACCCACACCGGCTGCAAAGATCATTGCATTAAGGTTCATGTTTCTCCCTTCCATTATCGGTTGAAAAAATATCCGGATATAGCCAACGAGCAACCTTCGCAGTTACGTGAGCAGCTATTGGCGACAGAAATACTAACACGTGAAAAAGCAACAGCGTTTTGATTAAGGTAATAAGATCTCTCTCATAAATGTTGATTGCAATCAGCAGGATCAATACTCCGAATGAGGAAACCTTGGTGACAACGTGCATGCGCGCATACAGGTTATTGAAGCGCAGTATACCCACTGATGCAAAAAAGACAATCACTGCAGTGAATATCAGTAAAATACCGGTAATATATTCAATCATTGTCAGCCCTCCTCTTATGTAAAAATCTTGCAATTATCATCGAACCTATAACCAGAAGGAGTGATACAACCAGCGCTACATCAAGGCCTGAGCTTATCCCTGAGTAAATGGTGTCGCAGATTATTATGCACACTATGATTATGGCTATCTGGTCAAGAGCCACCACCCTGTCGGGCAGCGATGGGCCTCTAAAAAGCCTGAGCAGGGGAAAGATCATGCTAACTGTCATAATACAGATAGCACCAACTGCTGAATATTCAAGGAAGGATTCCGGGCTCATATCAAAGTGCTTTGCTTAGTAAATTTTCAAATATCCTTGCCTGCTTGAAGAAATTGTCCTTGTCCTCTACATTCAAAAGATGGATCAAAAATGTACTACCATTATTTTCCACATCAACACCCAGGGTTCCGGGTGTCATGCTTATCATATTGAAAATAAGGAGTTTTTGCCAGTCTTTTTCAAGGCTGCAATGATAGGTCAGAAAACATCCGCCGTCACCTCTGGATCCGCTAATTATCAGTTTGGCAATAACCAGACCCGATAAAATTATTTCATAACAAAAGTACACAAAGGCCACCCATAAGTAAAAGAGCCTTACCGGGAAATGGGCAATGGTATGGCTATTTGTTTTCAAGAACATAGCTTATATACTTTTGGGGATTCAACAAATCACGCGCAGCAAGTGTACAGTAGTTGCCTATACTGTTGGCAAACAGTCCCATAGCAATAATGGCACAGGCCATTATTGTTGAAGCAGCTAGCATACGACCAGATGGTTTAACCTTGTAAGTCATAGTTCTTACTTTTTCCGAAGGGGGGAGTTTCCAGAAAACCTCCAGCCATATCTTAACCATCGAAAATAGTGTTATTAGTCCTACAAAGAGGGCCACCATTGAAATCAGAATATGTTTGGACTCAACACCGGCTTTCAGAACCATAAATTTACCGAAGAATCCGCTTAGGGGTGGCAGGCCTGCAAGACTGAATGCTGAGATAAAGAACAGGACGCCCCAGTGCGGACTGCGTTGAAACATGTCGCCAAGAATCTTGAGGTTGAGGGTGCCCCTTTCACGGTGCACCCAGCCTGCTACCAGAAAGGCATTGGTCTTTGACAGCATATTGTGCGCGGTAAAATAAATTGCTGCTGCGATCCCGGCTTCCGTAAAGAAACCGAGTGCTATTGCCATATAACCTGACTGGCTGATTATGTGAAATGCAAGAATTTTACGTAGCTCCATCTGTGCGGATGCTGCAATGACACCTACAACCATTGACAGTCCTCCCATCCAAAACACTACATTGCTCCAGAATGCATAATCATGAAACAGGAATAGTGTGAAGATTCTGACCAGTGAGTATATGCCCACCTTGGTAAGAAGTCCGGCAAACAAAGCAGTTACTGCCGGAGGAGGGGTGTGGTAGGATGCAGGTAGCCAGAAAAAGAAAGGAAATAATGCCCCTTTTATCGAAAATCCAACAACTATTAAAATCAATGCAGGGTTTAGTGCGGCAAAGTTGTCGCCTGCTTCTGATATCCTTGATGCAATATCAGCCATATTTAGGGTTCCCACCTTGCCATAGAGCAAGCCTATACCGGCAAGGAAGAACATAGACCCGATAAGGTTAAGTATCAGGTATTTTATTGAACCTTCAAGCTGCTTGCGTTCTCCACCCAGTCCCATAAGGATAAAGGAGGATATCAGCATTACTTCAAACCATACATAGAGATTGAAAATATCTCCCGCAATGAAACTGCCGTTGACCCCCATCAGTATCCCAAATGAATAGAAGAAATGGCCATTATTACGCCTTTCCCGGTCAACAGATTGAGTTGAGTAGTAGCTGACAAGCAAAAAGACAAAAGCTGCAATTACAAGCATAAACGCGCTGAACCGATCAGCTGCAAGTGTGATGCCGTAAGGAGCCGGCCATGAACCCATGTTCACTACTAGCATTTCCTCTGTGCTAACCCTAACAAGAACCATTATAACCCATGCCAGATTAACAACACTGAAGATCAAGGCAAGAAGCTTCTTGACCTGATTACCCTTGACAAGTAAACTCAGCATCAAGAAGGAAAAGGGTATTAATATAAGTGTAAAAAGAATCATTTCTGGTCTGTATTTTTTAGTTGATCCAGATCATGGGTTCCTGTAACATCAAAATACCTGTACTTAAGAGCCAGGATATATGCAGACATACCTAATCCGATAACAATTGCAGTTAGAATAAGTGCCTGAGGAATGGGATCTGATATAGTGGCAATATCAGCAGCTTCGGCTCCTTCTTCAATTATGGGGGTGCCGCCTCTGGTAATGCCACCTGCCAGGAAAATAATAAGGTTGGTAGCATTGCTCAGCAGGAAAATGCCAAGAATGACTTTTACAAGACTGCGGCGTAGTACCAAGAAGACACCGCATCCATACAGTATTCCAATGAATATAGCTATCAGGTATTCCACTCCAAAACCTCTATAATTGAAATTATTACTGACAAAATTAGGCCTGCCACTGTTACAAATATCCCAGTATCAAACAACAATGGCGTGCCCAAATGAATATCGCCCATTAAGGGAAGTGAAATTACAAGCCACGTTCCTGTCATGGCCTCACTTCCTGCCAAAACGGGAATTATTGCAGATATCAGTACCAGCAACAGACCTACCCCCATCCAGGTTCTGCTGTTATACTTAATTATCTTCTGTATAGCATGCGAGCCGAAAACTATCCCATAGAATATAAATCCGACTGATAACACAATCCCTGCGATAAAGCCACCGCCCGGAAGGTTATGCCCACGTATCAGAAGGATTACCGAAAGCACGGAAACAACCCCTAGGAACAGTCTTGCAGTCTTCTCAAGTATTGTACTATTCATCTTTGTGTCGTTTTTTCTTGTTAATCCGAAACCTAAACAGGGAATAAACTCCTGTAGCTGCAAGGGTCAGAACTGTAACCTCACCTAATGTATCCAGTGCTCTGAAATCAACAAGTATCACATTTACAATGTTGCGCCCATGTCCTAATGTATAGGCATTTTCTGCATAAAAGCGGGATATTGACTCATCCGCTTGCAAAAAATTGGCACTCAACACAACAAGTGTTACAAGGATGCCAACGCCGGAAGATATAACGATATCGCGGACACGGGTCCGGCGATCGGATAAGATGGCAAACTCAGGGAGGTAATATATTACAAGCACAAAAATCGCCATCAATACTGTTTCCGACAGAAACTGCGTAATTGCAAGGTCCACGGCTCCATAGTACATGTACAGAAGACCGATACCATAGCCGGTAACCCCCAGAGCAATAATTGCAGACAGGCGTGATCGTGTAAACACTGCAAAAAACACAGCCAAAGTAGAAATTATAAGCAGCATCAGTACATGCATCTTGATAGGAGAGGGTGATACCTCGGTCTCCACATTCACCATCCTGATCAGCTGTATTGCTACCAGGGTCATCGCAACTAGGAAAAAGGTAATCAGATAATATCTGTGGTAACCATGCTGAATGCGGTTAGTACTTCTTGCCGCTCCTGCAAGGTAATGATTGATTGTTTGGGTAAATAGTGTAGGCAAGTGGTAGATATCAAACCACTTTATCAGTATTGAAATTAACCTGATTACGCGCTTGCGGAATACAAAAACCAAAATTCCGGCGATTATCGTGAAAATGCTTAACAGCAACACTTCATTGTAACCATGCCAAAGCGAAAGATTGGTTTTGTACTGAATATTACCCATGAAATAAAGGGCGTTGCTCACTGTGATATCTATATTTCTTGGAAATAGCCCCAGAAACATTCCAAACAATGCCAGTGCTACCGGACCGGCAAGCAGGGCTACTGAAAGGTTCTTTTCGGTGTAATTTACAGAAAGTGAAGGTATTCCTCTTTTGGGAAGAAATACCTGTCTGAATATGTTGATCGCTACCGCGACCAACATAATATTGGCTCCTACACTGAGAGGCAGTACAATCCAGGAAACATCCGCCAATTGCATCTTTGCCTCATAGATTAGTTCCTTACCTATAAAACCTAACATCGGGGGAAGCCCGGCCATCGAAATAAGAGCCAGCAGGGTCATAAGGGCAGTTACCGGAAGGGCTTTGTATAGTCCGTGCAACTTGTCTAAGTCTCTTGTTCCCGTGGTTTTTTCAACTATACCTGCTGCCATAAATAAGCCGCCTTTGTACAGACCGTGTACAATAAAGAATATAAGGGCTGCTCTCAGCGAGGCACTGGTGTCAAGTCCCACAAGCAGGGTCATTGTGCCTAATGCGCTGATAGTAGTAAAGGCAAGTATTCGCTTCAAATCCTTTTGTCCCATAGAGAAGAAGGCTCCGAGGAACATCGTAATACCACCTGTTAGCAGTAGTGAGTACTTCCACAGCACAGTTCCCCCCATTACCGGATACATACGCATCAGCAGGAAGATTCCTGCATTGACCATAGTGGCACTGTGAAGATAGGCACTGACCGGTGTTGGAGCTGCCATTGCTCCCGGTAGCCAAAAGTGGAAGGGAAACTGGGCCGACTTGGTTATTGCTGCCAGTATTACAAGGTTGAGTATCAGGAAATATCTTGAATGATTCCCTACATGCATATGTTGTTCCAGGAGTTCGCTTATAGCATAGGTTCCTGTGATGTTGCCGATCAAAATTACGGCAAACAGCAGGCAGAGGCCTCCGAAACCTGTGATCAGAAGTGCCTGCAAAGCTGCTTGTCTTGACTTTTCAACGTGATGATCAAAGCCTATAAGGAAGAATGATGCAACGCTTGTTAGTTCCCAGAACATGAACATCAGGATAAGGTTGTCGGAAAACACCATCCCCAGCATTGACACCATAAAAAACATCATGTAGGTGTAGTAATGCCCCTGTCGTTCGTAGGTCGACATATACACCGAGGAGTATAACAGAACCAATGCGCCTATACCACTTATAAGCAGTCCGAATATTACAGTAAGGCCGTCGATTCTAAAGTTCACATCCATCCCGGGCAAAAACCTGATATTAGTAGCCATAATGTGACCTTCATGAGGGGTCATAAGTATGGCCTCACCGATAAGAGTAACAAAGATCAGCAGAGGTATCAGGGAAAGGAAAAGGCCTGTCTTTTTTTTAAGAATGGAATAGAGATACGGCGTTAAAACTGCCGCCGCAAACGCTAATCCTATTAATATCGTCAATGTGTTTCCCATCAACAGCCCTTTTTTCCTGTGTGCATTAAAATTTTTATCTAAAGTTTTCTGAGTCTTATTTTCAATGGTTATCCTGTTCAAGATGCTTTAAGCTTATCCTTATCCTGTATTTACTTCTAAGATGTTCAGCCAGTCGTTCGGCACAGTAAACCGAACGGTGTCTTCCACCTGTACAACCGAAACTAACCATAAGGTGTTTAAAGCCTCTACCTAAATAATTTTCAACAGATTGATCTACAATACTATAAATATTCTCCAAAAAGCCGTGGACTTCAGGAGCCTTTTGAAGGAAGTCAATAACCTCAGTGTCTTTCCCTGTCATGGCACTGTATTCAGCATAACGTCCGGGGTTATTCAAAGCCCGGCAGTCGAATACAAAGCCACCTCCATTACCGCTACTGTCAACTGGAATACCTCTCTTGAATGAAAAACTTGCAATGCTGACTGTAAGGTCCTGTTCTGCTGAAATCTCAAGCAATGCATGGTTTTCACAAAGGTCGCATAATACCTTGTGGAGCATTGGAAAGTATTTAAATTCATTGCATGTAGACAGCAAATGCTTCAGGTTTGTCAGGGCATAAGGAATACTTCTGAGAAAGTGTTGTTTTTTTTCGTAAAAGCCTCTGAATCCGTAAGCCCCCATAGCTTGCATAATACGGATAAGAACATAACCGTGATAGGTTTCCATAAATTGGGAACGTGAAATCCCTGTCCCCGGAGTAAGTAATTCCAGATAATGCTCCAAAAGTTCCTCCCTAATAGTCTGCGGCAGGTCAGCCTTGGCATCATACAGTAGCGAGGCCAGGTCATACTGAAGAGCTCCACGGCGTCCGCCTTGATAATCAATAAAGGCAAGTCCGCCATCTGTCACCATGATATTACGGCTCTGGAAGTCACGGTACATAAAGTAGCTACTATCGCTTCTAAGGAGGAAATCGCTGAAACGGTTAAAGTCATCTTCGAGCAACTGCTCATCAAAACTGATGCGGGCCAGTTTGAGGAAATAATACTTGAAATAGTGCAGGTCCCACATCATCGATTGCTTGTCAAATCTTGCGCGGGGATAGCAATGTGAGAAATCAAGTTCTCTTCCCTCTGTTTGGAAGCTTAGAAGTTGTCTGATGATTTCCTTGTAGATAACTTGAATATCTTCGGGTATCTCCTTGTCCTTACGACTTGTAGAAAGAAGCTCGAAAAGGGTGGTTCCACCAAAATCTTCAAGCAGGTAACAGTCCATATCAGCATCTACTGCATATATCTCAGGAACATTTAATCCACGGGATTTGAAAAAGCGGCTGAACTCAATAAAGGCAATATTCTCCCTCATGTCCTTATTGATAGCTCCTAATGCTTTGGCATTAGGAGAGCTGATACGAAAGTATCTGCGGTCAGAACCTGATGGAGGCAGTTCACTTACTGCACCTACGGATTCCCCTGCCCATTGCTCGTAAAGAGCCAATAACTTGTCTTTTACTGTCTGTTCCAATTTCACTGCTGTTTATAATGTTACTGCCAGTAAGCTATTGATATATGAAAACAAGATAGCATATAAAATAGCGGGCAACATATTGCTGACCTCTATTTTAAGCAGTCTCAGTAAGTTGAATCCGATTCCTGCTAGCAGTACGCCACCTGTTGCAGAAAGGTCATTAATTATGGCTTCGTTGAAAAGGTCTCCAAACATAAAGGCAAGAAGTGTGATACTGCCCTGAAATAGTATTAGGGGAATGGAGGAGAACAAAACACCAACACCCAGTGCTGATGCCAGTGCAATAGCTGCAAAACCGTCGATTATGGCTTTGGTAATAAGTATTTCGGGACCCTTGCCCAAGCCTTCATTGATGGAGCCCATAATGGTCATAGCTCCTATGCAGTATAAAAGAAAAGCTGTAATAAGTCCTTCGGTGAAGTTCTCGCTATTGCTAGAGAAACGGCGCTTTAGTCTTGCTGATGCCTTGTCAATGCGTTCGCCAACACGTAATGCCATTCCGGTTACACATCCAGCAAGGACTGATAGTACCACTACGATGAGGGAACTATTGTCCAGGAACATTGATATGCCTATACATAGGGTTACAAGGCCGAGACCCTGAAATACCAAATCAATGGTCTTTTGAGGAAGTTTTTTCTTAAAAGCGATACCTATGGAACCTCCGATTATTATCGTGGTTGCATTGACTAGCGTTCCTATCATCTAAGGGTTTTTGTGGCTTCTCCACAAAAATAAGATGTTTTTGCGTATTTACATTGTCTCAATGATCCTGTTTCGCACAATATTGGCAATTTGATCGTAGGTGTAGTTCTCAGGATAAACCGGCTCAAGGAACTCTACCTGCACTTTTTTTAGTGGCCTGGGGAAGATACTGCCCTTAGGCAGAGCATCTGAGGCTCCCTTTATAGCAACAGGGACAACAGGGATGTTTAGTTCTCTGCTAAGTATTGCAAAAGTCTTCTTGAACTGTCCTATACTTCCATTAGCTGACCTAGTTCCCTCAGGGAAGATCAAAATGTTCTTGCGCAGTCGCAGTACCTCGGCCAATTTCTGAATGGATTCCTTGAGGTTATTGTTGAGGTCAACCACTATCACATTGGTTCTTTGTGCAAGGAATTTAAATATCGGCTTCTCAGCATGCTTGGCCTTTGCGTAGAAATAGGTTTTGCCTATCTGGGCTGTCCGCAACAGCGAAGCAACAAATAGGCCGTCGAAGAAGCTCTGGTGGTTGGATGCAATAATACAGGGTTCATCCGGAATGTTTTCAAGACCCCTTGTCCTGTATCTGAAGTAAAGCTTGAACACATATCTTGAAAGACGCATTGAAAGCCTTGTTGGGATCCATGATTCCGGCAGTTTGAATTGAACCTTTTCACGCAATATTGCTGACCAGTCCGTTTTGCCTTCTTCAAGTCTAGTCTTTGTTGCTGCTACATGTTCGGCAAGATTCTCTACTGTCTGGAAGCCAAGAATCTCTGAGGCCTCAATTTCTACACCGAAGTTCTGACTTAGGAAGACCTGCAAACCAACACGGTCGAGGGAGTCAAGTGCCAAGTCGTATTCCATATGATGCGCTGGTCTAACTTTTCTGCCTTTTTCGGCAGAAATAAACTCAGCAATTATCCTAAGTTCCTCGGAAACTGGCCCATCGTATTCATCCTCCTCTGTTTCCCCGTCTTTCTCAACGAGCTCTTCCAGTTTGAAACGCTGCAACTTCCCAAGCCTTGTTCGGGGCAGTTCTCGATATGTGATATAGAGACCTCCTATGCGCTTGTATGACGATACTTTAACATTAAGAGGCTCTATAACCTCTTCAAGTAGTTTCTGGTAAAGTAACTTATGGTCTTCATCCTCAATTGCAGGTACTATAACGGCACAAAGCCTGTCATCATGAAAGAATACAGCACAGTCGGATACAAGAGGGGATTGCACAATGTATTCTTCAAGTTCGGCAGGATTTACATTCTTTCCGTTGCTTAGTACAATAATCTCCTTCTTACGTCCTGTAATATACAGATATCCATCCTTGTCAATATATCCGAGGTCACCAGTATAAAGCCAGCCATCCTTGATTACTTCGGCTGTTGCTTCTGGGTTGTTGTAATAACCCTTCATAATGTGGCCCCCACGGGCAATAATTTCTCCGTCTTTTGCCATCATTTCTGTACCCGGAAGAGCTTCACCTGCTGATCCTATACGTACCCTGCCGGGACGCGTAAAGGTGATCATCGGGGCCGCCTCGGTCATGCCGAAGCCTTCGAGAACTTCAAAACCGAGGGTTTTGAAGTCTTGGCCCACTTCAGGGTCAAGTGCTGCACCACCGGCTACCAGGATATCTACCTTTCCTCCAAATTTTTTGTGGACAGCAGAAAAGACAAATCTTGAAAATCGTTTTGACTGGAGTTTGCCTGCCAAAGCAAAGAGGGCCTTAGCCACCGGACTTTGATCTATCTTAAGTCTGATACTTTTGCGAATTGCTTCATAGAGGCGGGGAACTCCGATAATTATTGTAATCTTGTTGTGGTTGAGTGTGTTGATCATGTCCTCGGACGTCATCGAAGGACTGATGGCTACAGAACCCCCAGCATGCAAGGGGGCGATGAATGAACCCAATAGCGGGAAGATATGATGCAGAGGCAAGAGGATCATTACTCTGGAGTCCTCACGGAAGATACGAATCTTCCTAACCACCCCGTCGAGGTTGGTCATAAGATTGCCATACGACAGCATTACACCTTTGGGTGAACCTGTTGTGCCCGAGGTATAGATTATTACTGCAGTCTGGTCGTCTTTGTAAGGAGGTAGGGACTCCAGGCTGGATGTGCCGCACTGAGTCTGCTCCTCGCTGTCTATCAATACTATCTGTGCAAGTATTCCTGTAGCTGCCATAGCTTTTTCAAGCACTGGCTTCTTTTCGCTGGAAACAAATATTGCACTAGGTTGTGAGTCTGAAAGGATATAGGAGAGTTCCGATTCGGTCGCAAGAAAATCTACAGGTACCGGTACAGCTGACTTATTCCATATTGCGAGGAAAGCAAATAGCCATCCGGGCCTGTTTTCAGAAAAAATTATTACACGTTCGCCTTCTGCTACCTCAACTAGTGTACTGAATTGTTGAATTCTGGTAAATAGTTCGCCATAACTTATATCATTGATACCTACTGTTATGGCCTTTTTGATACCGTGGTTTTTTATCATTCGCTGACATTAAATAAGTGGGCAAAGTTACGTATTCATATTATAACAAAAAAATGCTGATGTTTTAGCAGTTTTATATTAATATGAGGTTGCTTATATTTACGTACAGGTAAACGAATAAAACCCCAAAGACTATGAAACGTGCATATGTTTTATTGGCATCAGGTTACGAAGAGGTTGAAGCACTTATGCCTGCAGATGTGATGCGCAGAGCTGGCTATGAGGTGTACCTTGTATCGGCTACCGGTGAGCCTGCAGTGAAGGGAGCCCATAATATTGAGGTGAAGACAGATGCTTTCCTGAATGATGTTTCTGTAGATAAAGGAGACCTTATAATGCTGCCTGGTGGTATTCCTGGCGCTACCAACCTACTTGCAAATGAAAAGGTCAAGAACCTTGTTGCAAGGTTTTATGAAAATGGTAAGTGGGTAGCTGCAATCTGTGCCGCTCCAATGGTTCTTGGTGAGATGAATTTACTAAGCGGAAAGAAGGCAACCTGCTATCCAGGTTATGAGAAGTACCTGCATGGTGCAACTCTGGTCAACAGGCCAGCGGTTACTGATGGCAGGATTATAACAGGCAAGGGGGTTGGTACAGCTATGGCATTCTCGCTCGAGATCATCAAGAATCTGTCCGGAGAGGCTGAGATGCTTGAACTAAAGAAAAAGATGGTTGTTGAATAATGTCTTAAATACCCTATTATATGAAGCTAAGTTTTTTATGTCCCGTATCTGACCAACAGGTCAATGCACCTGTGTCAAGATTCAATGCCCTTTTCACACTGCTAATACTGCTGTTTTTTTATTATGTACACAACCCATTTCTGGTTGTTTTTCTGGCTATTGACTTTGCCTTAAGGGCTAATGATATGTCTAAATACAGTCCAATTGCACTGTTGTCCAGATTTATCGTTAAGTCATTAGGGATTAAACCAAAAATGCAGAATGCAGGTCCTAAACTGTTTGCTGCAAAGATTGGATACTTCCTATGTATACTGGTCATTGTACTTGGCATTTTCAAGTTTTATTTAGCCGCACTTGTTATTGCCGGAATTCTTGGATTATTTGCATTACTTGAAGCTGCATTTGGCTTCTGTATGGCTTGTTATATATATCCACATATATACAAGCTGACATATAAAGAACCCTTTAAGGAATAGTATCCTTTATATTATTACTGTCTGACATATTAGCCGTAAGGCTGCACTTTTGTCACATGTCAGCATTTGGCACAGCCTTTGAAAATCAAAGGCTGTGTGTTTTTTATTATTTGTTAAACCTTGAAATATAGTTTGGTATGCAAAAAGGCACTATTGGAGTATCTACTGAGAACATTTTCCCAATCATTAAGAAATACCTCTATTCTGATCATGAGATATTCCTTCGTGAGCTTGTGTCGAATGCGGTAGATGCTACCCAGAAGCTTTTAACCCTGTCGGGTGTGGGTGAGTTTAAGGGTGATCCGGGCGACCTTAAGGTTCGCATTTCAGTTGACAAGGAAAAGAATACCCTTACTATAAGTGACAGCGGTATTGGTATGACCGCAGAAGAAATCGATAAATACATCAATCAGGTAGCATTCTCAGGTGCTAATGAATTTCTTGAAAAGTACAAGAAGGATGCTAATGCTATAATTGGTCACTTCGGTCTTGGTTTCTACAGTTCCTTCATGGTTTCCAAAAAGGTAGAGATCAATACTCTGTCATATAAAGAGGGAGCGAAGGCTGTTAAGTGGAGCTGCGACGGATCTACAGAATATACTATTGAGGATGGAGAAAGGACTGAGAGGGGAACTGACATAACCCTGTTCATTGACGATGAAAACAATAAATTTCTGGAAGAAGGGGAGATAAGGCAACTTTTGAGAAAGTACTGCCGCTTCCTTCCAATTCCGGTAGTCTTCGGTAAGGAAAAGGAATGGCAGGATGGTAAGGAGCTTGAAACTGACAAGGATAGCGTAATAAACGAGACAAATCCGCTGTGGACCCGCAAACCTGCCGAGATAAAAGAGGAAGAGTATATGGAGTTTTACAGGGATCTATACCCAATGTCGGAAGACCCTTTGTTTAATATCCATCTCAATGTTGACTACCCCTTTAAGCTTACAGGTATTTTGTATTTCCCAAGGATCAAGAGTAATATAGAACTTCAGAAGAACAAGATACAGCTATACTGCAATCAGGTCTATGTGACTGACTCAGTAGAAGGAATAGTTCCTGAGTTTCTGACCCTGCTCCACGGTGTGATAGACTCCCCAGATATTCCGCTTAATGTATCGCGCTCTTACCTGCAAAGCGATACAAATGTCAAGAAGATATCAGGTCATATTACAAAGAAGGTGGCAGACCGCCTTGAAGAGATCTTTAAAAATGATCGTAAATCTCTCGAAGATAAGTGGAATGATCTCAGGGTATTTATTGAATACGGTATGCTGACCGATGAGAAGTTTTATGAAAGGGCTGCAAAGTTTACCCTGCTCAGAAACGCAGATGATAAGTACTTTACCTTTGATGAGTACAAAGAGTTGATTAAGACCAATCAGACAGACAAGCACAACAGTCTTGTATATCTATACAGCACAAGCAGGGAAGATCAGTATGCTTTTATTGAAGCAGCAAAGAACAAGGGGTATGATGTACTTATGATGGACGGTCATCTTGATGTTCACTTTGTCAACTTTCTTGAACAGAAGTTCAAAGACTGCCGCTTCGTCAGGGTGGATAGCGATGTAATAGACAAACTGATACCTAAGGACGAACATCAGGAACTAAAGCTGACTGACAAACAGCGTGAAGAACTAACAACTTTATTTTCTTCACAAATACCTCAGCTATCCAAATCCCACTTTATTGTTTCTTTTGAGGCTATGACCGAAAATGATTCACCGGTAACCATTACTCAGAATGAGTTTATGAGGCGGATGAAGGATATGAGCTCAATGGGCGGCGGAGGTATGATGTTCTACGGGGATATGCCCGACAGCTACAACCTTGTCCTCAACGGTAACCATCCACTTGTAAAGAGGATTGTTGAGGGAGTAGAAGGCGAACTTGGAGAGAAACTGAAAACTGTTTACAACAGGATTAGTTCACTGGAATCGAAAATGTCAGAACTGGAAGCTGCCAAAAAGGATAAGAAGGAAGATGAAATACTTCAGGCTGAAAAGGAAGAGCTGGATGATGTCAGTAAGAAAATCAAAGAGCAGAAGGACAAGAAGGATGAGCTGCTTAAGGATTATGCGTCTGGCAACAAACTTATTTCTCAGCTTATAGACCTGGCACTGCTTTCTAATAATATGCTGAAGGGTGAATCACTCAGCAGGTTTGTTAAGCGCAGTATAGATCTGATCTGATAAAGTAAGCCGGGAACAACGGATTAGTTAGTAAAAAGCAGGACCTGCAGCTAAACTTTGCCATACTGGTAAAATATGCTGCAGGTCCTTATTGTTTGCTCTTGTTGTGGCAATGGTTAAATCACCTCCACATGTTCTGCATGAATCCAACCTTCATTTCCATCCTCGATCTGGATTTCGTACCAGTTATTGTTAAACTTGAGTAGCTTTACTTTAACACCTTCGTGCAATACGAAGAGTTCTGTACTTCCCGCATCAGGAGCACTTCTGACAGTGACAGAGGGGGAGAATACTATTGCTGTGTCTCTGTTGGCAAGTCTTTGTTTCTGATACTTTGCAAAGAAAAACGTTGTAACTGAAATAATCAGGAATATTAAACCGACAAAGAAGCCAATTTTACGTAATGCCCTGCGTTTGGAAAAGAAATAGATCAGTAGTAATATCAAAAACAGGGAGAAGCTGGCAATAGAAATCCATGCCCAGGTGTCTGACTTGGTTATATTGCGTATGGAAGCAAACCACTGGGCGATGAAAATCTCGCCCAGTGGCTCGATCTTATCAGGGATCTGGCTGTATGCCAGTTCTAGGTTGTACCTTATATCCTTATCATGAGGGGCAAGTAGCAAAGCCCTCTCGTAGTTAAGTATTGCTGCAGGAAGAAGTCCCTGCCTGTAGTAGCAATTACCAAGGTTATAGTATAGTTCGGGACCTTCCATTCCTGATTTGAGGACATCTTCATATAGTTGTATGGCATTATAGTACTCCTCAGCTGCATAATGCTGATTTGCCTTTTCGACACGGCTATCGGCCCATGTCTTGCCGGGCAAAAGCATAAGGGCCGCCAATGCAAATGTTTTAAATATATTGCTGTTCATAGTCAATCTTACCATGGTTAATCTAATTACTTTCTCTTTTTCAATCTCTCATCGAGCTTGCTTATAGTATCAAGACTCTTGTTGTAGAGTTGATCTCGCTCACTATGGTCGCTAGTGGGCGAGTAGCGGGCAAACTCGCAGGTGTCGAGTATTGAAAGAAACTCCTCAGCAAGAGCCTCGTCGGCACCATTGTTAAGCATAATTGAACGTGCATTATCCTTTGTCAGGTTGGCACGCGGTATATCCATTTTGTCGCTAAGATAGCCCCACAGAGCCTTTGTAATTTCTTCGTAGAAGCCTTCCTTGTCGCCTTTGCGAAGCAGATCGGCTGACTTTTTGAGTCTCTTTTTGGCCAGCTTATTAGCTTTTTTGTTCTTAACCTTAGCCATATCCGCATTTTCCCTGATACGTCTGAGATTCAAGATGTGTATTGCAATACAGAGCACCAGTGGCACTAAGTAAGCCAGTATAAAGAGGCGTGAACCAAACAGGAAGGTGTTCATAGGCTTCAGGGTTATCTCCCCGCTCTTGATATAGCGAATATCTTTACCTAACAGTTTCAGGCTTTCACGTGTCGAACCGACGCTTCCTGTTCCCGCCAGACTCTGTCCTTCCTCACCGGTACCACGTGCCACCTCTATTTTGATAAGGTCGCTCTTGAGAGTATGATAACGTCCGGTTGAAGGATTGAAGAAACTGTATTCTACAGGAGGTATTTCGAAGGATCCTGAATGGCGTGGAATAATCAACGTTTCCACTGTTCTGGTACCCTTTCCTCCCAGA
This sequence comes from uncultured Alkaliflexus sp., assembly GCA_964396555.1. Lineage (GTDB taxonomy): Bacteria > Bacteroidota > Bacteroidia > Bacteroidales > Marinilabiliaceae > Geofilum. The sequence continues at coordinate 1,345 of CAYNFX010000027.1, read as the reverse complement.
GCAGTCTGAACAATGCTATTTGTAACATTGGGATCAAAGATGTCGAAGTCAGTCGGAACCTGGAAGACAGGGTTCTTGGCCAGACGGTGGTTACCAGTACCTGTTATTTCAGCCTTAAGGGTAATACCGTCGTTGACAGATACCTGGGTCTTGGATACACTAACCTTAATGTTGACGTCGCCCACTATACCTGAGAAGTTTGCCGGTCGGGGAGAGGGCAGAGGTTTAACCTTGATGGTAACCGGCTTTGACGACACTTTGCGCTTGACAGTACGGTAACCACTAAAGAAGTCGTCAAAGATACTATATGATTGTCTGGACTGACGTTGACGTATCAGAAACTCAATAGCTGTGGGTTCCACAGTATGAGTACCGGGTGTCTGAGCATAAATCACTCGCTGAGAGAATGTTCCCACGCGATAAGTCATTCCGTTAATACTCTGAACTTCCCACTGGATAGTGTTGTTGGGCGTTGGCAATTCTTCTACCACAAAATTGCGTAACTCGGGTTGTGTAACATCTGATATACCTTCAAGGTTGACCCTTGTGTATATTTTTGTGGTAAGAAGGACTGGTTCATCCTGCCATACTTCAGACTTATTGACTGTTGAGACAACGTATAAGTCGGCATCTGAAACAGTTCCTGCAGCAGGTGCTTCAACCTGCTGCTGTTGTTGTGGGGTTTGTGAGTCACTTTCAACAACTTCGATAGTTACCGAGTTACTGGTGATCCTTTTCCCGTCAACCTCAATGCTGGCAGGGGGGATTGTATAACGACCAGGTTCGTCACCTCTTAGTACATAAGTAAAAGAGTAATTGACATTCCTGCTTACAGATCCATTGATGAACTGAACCTCTGTACTTTGTGAAGTGGAGGGTCCCATCAAAATCTGAAAGTCTGAAATGTCAGGAAGCCTCAGGTCACTAGCCTCCTTGTTGATTGAATAAACCAGTTGAAATCTTGATCCCTGCAACACAGTAGCAGGTGCGGAAGCCTTGAACTCAGTATTCTGGGCTTGGATACCTGTTAGTGATACAAGTGTAAGGGTGATATATAAAAGTAGTTTCCTCATTTTCCAAAGAGTTTATCTCCAGTAAAATTACCAATTTTTATCTGTTCTAACCGGTTGAGCCTGCTTGTGCTTTTTCATTTTGTCCATCATATCCTTTTCATTCTGCTCAATTGCTTCCAACAGACGTTCGGCATTATCACGGCTTATACCTTCAGATTCTTGTTGCTCCTGCTGTTGCTGCTCTTGTTCCTGTTGTTGTTGCTCCTGTTGCTCCTGTTGCTCCTGTTGCTCCTGTTGTTCCTGCTGGTCTTGTTGTTGCTCCTGTTGTTGCT
>CAYNFX010000026.1:17426-21585 GCA_964396555.1 uncultured Alkaliflexus sp. | reverse complement strand
AAAAATGCAAAAAAGCCGGCGAAAACCGGCTTTTTCTTAATGTTTTAAATAAGCTCTATTTCTTAGAAGAAATCGGGTTGCCAACACGTGTCATGGCACAGCGGAATCCAAGGTCATCTCGTGATTCACGTTCGTCAAGGTAACGGCGTGTTCCAGGGCTTAACCAGTATGCTCTGTCTCTCCAGCCACCGCCTTTGTAAACACGTGCACGATCAGATATCATACTACCCAGATTACCACCGCTAGAGTACATAGAATTGGTATTTGCTTCAGTGTCACTAGTCCAGTCACCACCAATTGCAATATTTGATATTGGATCACCATCTTTGTAGTTGCGGTTATCACCAGCGCGATAGTTCTTCCTGTCTAAAATATCATCTGCACTTTCTTCACGGTAACGAATACGTCCATATTCATCTTTTTCAACAACCATTCCTTCACTGTCAAGAACCTTTTGTTGGAAAACATTACCTCTGTAAGGGCTAAATTCTTCAACATCCGAAAAAGACAAGGGACGATATACGTCAGCAACCCATTCGTTAACATTACCAGCCATACAGTAAAGACCGTAATCATTGGGCCAGTATGATTTAACAGGAACTGTAATATCACCACCATCATTCAGTGAACCGGCCATACCCATGTAGTCACCTGCTCCACGAATAAAGTTGGCCATCATTTCGCCACGATACTTCTTGCTTGGGTTACGTACAATATGGCCATCCCAAGGATAGATCCTGCGATTTGTAAGTCTTTCCTCATATGAGTTACCAATAAGACCCATTGCTGCATATTCCCATTCAGCTTCGGTTGGTAGGCGGTAACGTGGTAGCAGAACACCATCATCTGGCCTTACTCTGCGTTGTTCGCCTGTAAACAAGTCTTCCATTGGACGACGACCTGAGGTAGCCTCAAACTGACCTAGCAGGTATGATTCAGTATTAAAATTGTTTTCATCTTGTTGACCTTCAAGGCTCAGCTCAATAATGCCTTCCCGTACTAGGATAAGCTCATTGACACGGTCTGTACGCCATGCGCAATAGTTATTAGCCTGAATCCAGTTTACACCTACCACAGGGTAATCACTAAACGCCGGGTGACGTAAGTAGTTTTCAACATAAGGCTCGTTGTACGCCATAGGACGACGCCAAACCATTGTGTCGGGGAGTGCATTACGGTAAACTTCGGGGTAACTTACGAATACCCTGTTTATCCAATGTAAATATTCACGGTAGTGAGCATTGGAAACCTCTGTCTCATCCATATAAAATGAAGGTACAGTAACTCGACGTGGAACGTTATCCCATTCCTTCATGACGTCTTCATCAACCTGGCCCATTATAAAGGTACCACCTTCAATGAATACAAGACCCGGGCCTGTTTCCTGCTCATACTCTCCCTCGTACTCAAAACCACCAAACTTAGCATCATTATACTTCCATCCGGTGGTTGAAGAAACGTTGGTTTTATTGCCACCACCGCATGATCCCAGCATCAAAGCGGCTCCTAAACTGACAAATAATAAACTGGATCTGAATCTCATAGCTTATTTGTTGAATTCTTATTATTCTGTTACAACCCTGTAAAGATAACCAATAATTAAGAGGACTTGCAAATGTCCATCTCTGATTTATACACAAAACCTGATAAAAAGGTTATACTTGCCTGCCTGAAAATTTCAAAAAAATATTCAGCCCCTCTTTCCTGCTCTGATGACCTTGTCGCAATTTTAACGCACGACTTTGGATTTTGGTACACAAAACACTTACTTTTTTTCGATTTTTGTGCGTTAACCTATTGGTAACCCATGGGAGGCTAACATTTTGATCACATAAAGCGTATATTTAAAGGCTGATAAAACACACCTGATGAGGAAGATTTTTATTTCACGATATATCTATATACTGGGAATATCACTGATATTTTTCACTGCTGACATTCAGGTAAGTGCTCAGAGCACATCCGGATACAGGGATAATTCGGTCCTGGCAAACGGCATGTGGACAAAGATTGCTGTAAGTAAGAGCGGAATACATCGTATTCCTTACTCAACACTGCGTTCATGGGGGTATCCCGATCCATCCAAAGTGGCAGTATTTGGCCTTGGCGGAAAGATGCTGCCTCGTGTCAACAAAGAACAGCGTATAGATGACCTCCCTGAAATTGCAGTATGGCATTACAATGATGTTCTTTATTTCTATGCACATGGTCCGGCAACCTGGCAATGGGATTATGAAAAGAAAATCTTTGTTCATAAGCTCCACAACTGGGAAAGCTTAGCATTTTATTTTTTAGGCGACATCAAACCCTCTCCAAGGACCGTGGTAACAACATCATCACAGAATGTGCAACCTGACAAAATCATAGACACCTATACCTACAGGGACTTCCATGAGAGTGATATTACTAGCCTGATAAAATCAGGCAATAAACTCTATGGTGAAAATTTTAGCGTATCGGGTACACTTGAAAGATCCTTTACTTTTCAGGTACCAAACAGGACCGAATCCGGGGAAGCAGTAATATATGCATCAGTGGTTTCCCGCTCTCAGAGTATTAACAGTTTCAATTTAACAGTCAATGAAGCAAACTCTCCAACCCTGGCAATATCGTTGCCGGCAACGGATTTATCACGCTACGACAGCTATTATGCCAGAGAAGGAGAAGGGATTGCAAAATTTTACAACGGAGGGAGCAACCTCAATATAAAGGTAAGATTTAGTGATAATGCCCGTAACGCATACGGGTGGCTTGACTTTATTTCTATAAATGCTACTGCCAGCTTACAATTAAGTGGTGATGAACTGCAGTTTAACAACTCAATCCTGGACGAAGCTGATGAAGTTGCTGAGTATAGAATCTCAGGAGCAAATACTGCAACAGTTGTGTGGGACGTTAGTGATATAGTTTCACCTGTTCAGATACCTCTTGACCATAAATCTGGATACTCTTCGTTCACCGCCTCTGCAGACACTCTCCGTGAGTATGTTGCTTTCAAGCCATCAACAACATTGCCTGTCCCTACTTTTGTCAGTACTATAAAGAATCAAAACCTTCATGCCATAAGACAGGCTCATTATGTAATTGTGGCTCCCGAAAATTTCAGGCCCTATGCTGAGGAGCTTGCTGAGATTCACAGAAATCTCGATGATCTGGTAACAGTAGTTGTAAGTCCTGAACAACTTTACAATGAATTCTCATGGGGACATACAGACCCTACTGCTATTCGTTCCTTTATGAGAATGCTCTATGAAAGATCAGGAGAGGGAAATGAAAACTCTCCCCGCTATCTGCTCCTCTTTGGACAGGGATCATACAATCCCCGTAGCCCAGAAGGGAAACCCAAATCACTCGTTGTTACCTATCAGTCAGAAAACTCTATACACTATACCGAGAGCTATGTCACTGACGACTATTTCGGTTTTCTTGATGAGTATGAAGGAGCAGATGACAGGTACGACAGGCTGGATATTGGCATAGGACGTATACCTGCAGAAACCAGAACAGAGGCTGAAATTGCTCTTAACAAGATCAAACGTTATATTTTTGAGCAGGATAATGGAACCTGGAAAAAACTGGTGACCTTCCTGGCAGATGACGGAGATTACAATGTACATATGAGGGATGCTGACTTGCTGGCGCAAAAAATTGAGGCCAACAACCCGGAATTTGACATACGTAAGATATATCTCGACAATTACAGAAAAACAAGTACTACCACAGGAGAACGCTCACCGGAGGTTCATGACCTTACAGGTCGTACTGTTGCTGAAGGAACCCTGTTGTTCAACTTTGTAGGACACGGAAGTATCAACGGCCTTGCACATGAACAGGTAATAACTAAGAGCGATATTGAAAACTGGTCTAATATCAAAAGACTAGCACTCTTTGTTACTGCGACCTGTGAGTTTAGCCGCTTCGACGACCCCTCAGTAAAATCGGGAGGAGAGAATCTCCTTCTGAATCCCAAGGGAGGAGCCATAGCCCTGCTTTCAACAACGCGGCTTGTTTACTCGGGCCTCAATTTCCAGGTCAACAACTCTTTTTTCAACCATGTATTTGAAAGAGATGAGAATGGCAATACTCCCACCCTGGGGTCTATCATAAAGAACACTAAAAACGATGCAGGCAATAGTGTCAACAAGCTCAACTTTATGCT
>CAYNFX010000026.1:0-17326 GCA_964396555.1 uncultured Alkaliflexus sp. | reverse complement strand
TAAAGAACACTAAAAACGATGCAGGCAATAGTGTCAACAAGCTCAACTTTATGCTCCTGGGTGACCCGGCTCTGAGACTAATATATCCGCAAAATCAGGTAAGGACAATTGCAATAAACAATAAAACAGTTGCAGAGGAACCTGATACCCTCAGAGCTTTGTCGTTGACAAATATTAAAGGGGAGATTACTAATCTGCAAGGGGAAAAGCTTGGCTCATACAACGGGGAAGTAGAAGTGATAGTATATGACAAACAACGAGAGATTACTACCCTGGGCAACGGGGGCTCAACACCATTCCGCTTCAGGAATTACTCAAACGTCCTTTTCAGAGGTAAGGCTAGTGTCAGGAACGGGGAATTCGAACTTAGCTTTATGGTTCCCTACGATATTCGTTATAATTACGCCCCGGGAAAGATCAGTTACTATGCATATTCTGAAGAACAGGGGGAAGCCTTCGGTGCATTTAAAAACATAATAATCGGGGGATTTAACGATAACGCATCAAATGACGATGAAGGTCCAGAAATTGACCTTTATCTCAATCACCCCGGTTTTGAGTCCGGGAACATTACCGGCAGTGCTCCGATACTCTATGCAAGCATCTTCGACAAATCCGGCGTCAATACTTCAGGAAGTGGCATAGGCCACGATATTACAGTGATTCTCAATGGAGATTCATACAACCCTATTATACTCAACGAGTATTTTGTAGCAAGTCCGAACGATTTCCGATCGGGTGCAGTGGCCTATCAGATTCCAAAGCTTGAACCTGGCAGGTACACTCTTAGCTTTAAAGCATGGGACAACTACAATAACTCATCAATGGTTGAGACAGAATTTGTCGTTGGCAGCAGCAATGAGCTTGCAATAAGGGACTTTGTAATGTACCCGAATCCCATTTCTACCGGATCAACTGTGAATATACGCTTTAACACGGATGAAGCCAACGCAGCGCTTACAATACTATGTGAGGCAATCAGTTTCAATGGCAGGATAACAGGAAGCATAAAGATTCAGTGTCTTGTAGATGGCAATACACTCGCTCCTGTATCAATAGATCCATATCAACTGGGGATAAGAACTCCCGGCCTATACCTGCTTCGCTTCGGTATTAAGTCCGGCAATGGTAAGGAGACTCAAAGAATTGAAAAACTATTAATTAAATAGTAATACCTAAATACTTATATTTGCAGGCTCTTTTCAGGGGAGTAAATTATAGGAGTAAGTTAACAATAAAACAGAACTTTATCTGTTTTTAGAAAATACACAATCACATTGTTCGCACAGTTTTCAGAAACAATTCGAACAGGGATAAGTTTAAACAACAACTACTTATGATGAACAGGTTTTTTAGGGATATTACGATTGGAACTGCATTGATGGTAGCAGGTATTTCCGCCATAAATGCGCAGAATGGAAACGATTATGGAGACCTGAGCGGACAAACCAACATTATAAACACTGCCGTTCCATTTATAGGTATAGTGCCAGACTCAAGAGGTGGTGCAATGGGAAATACAGGTGTGGCTTCAACTCCTGACGTAAACTCCCTGTACTGGAACCCTGCCAAGTTTGCCTTTACCACACATGATTCCGAGGTAGCTATCTCATACACCCCCTGGCTACGCAAACTTGTCAACGATATCAACCTTTACTACGTTACAGGATACAAGCGTATAGATGACCTGCAGGTAGTTGCAGCTTCAATAAGATACTTTACTCTTGGGGTAATAAACTACAATTCTGGAGATGGGCCGGGCGTTGATGTAAAGCCCAATGAATTTGCCTTGGATCTTGCCTATAGTCGTCTACTTACTGAAAAGTTGTCGGGTTCGGTTGCTTTCAGATATATTCGCTCCGATCTTAATGCTATGCAGGAGGACATGGAACCAGGAAATTCTTTTGCCGCAGACATTGCTTTCTATTACCGCAGTGAGACAGAAATGATTGGTATCCCGTCACACATTGCAGCCGGTATCAATATTTCAAATATTGGAAGCAAGATCTCATATGATAAAGTAAACAAGCAGTATATTCCTACTAACCTAGGTATTGGTTTATCTCTCGACACTGAGATTGATGACTATAACAAGTTGAATGTGAATCTGGATTTCAACAAACTCTTGGTTCCAACTCCACTTGTGTCAGAAAGGACCGACTCCCCCGAGGATTATCAAAACAAGTACAGCAATATGTCTGTCCCCAAGGCCATGTTTAAATCCTTCTCAGATGCTCCGGGAGGAATGGAAGAGGAACTTCAGGAAATCAATATTGCACTGGGTATTGAGTATTGGTATGTGGATCAGTTTGCCGTTAGAGCAGGTTACTTCCACGAACACGAAAGAAAAGGTAACCGCAAATTGTTTACCGCCGGTGTGGGACTGAAATTCAATATGATGACTCTCGATGCTTCATACATCATTCCAGTAGTCCAAAACAACCCGCTGGCAAATACAGTCCGTTTTACACTTGGTTTTGACCTTAGTCAGATTAGCAAGAAATAAATAGTAATGAGTAATTACAACTGGAGAACAGGTTTCGGCTATGACGTACACCGCTTGGCCGAAGGCTATAAATTGTGGATAGGGGGTATAGAGGTTCCCTTCGAAAAAGGGTCGGTAGGGCATTCAGACGGAGACGTCCTTATCCATGCTATATGCGATGCACTCTTTGGGGCTGCCAACATGCGGGATATCGGTTTTCACTTTCCCGACAACGATCCTTCTATCAAAGGCATCGACAGCAAGATCCTGCTTAAAAAAACTACAGACCTGATTCGCGAAGCCGGTTATGAGATTGGTAATATAGACTCAACAGTGGCCCTTGAAAGACCAAAACTTAACCCGCTAATTCCTCAAATGCAGGACGTTCTAAGCAGGGTAATGAACATTGAAGCCTCTCAGCTATCAATTAAGGCGACGACTACAGAAAAGATGGGCTTTGTTGGTACTGGAGATGGAATAGCTGCCTACGCAAGCGTACTTATCTACAAAAAATAAGAAAGAAAAAAGGCTGTTTGCAGGAGCAAACAGCCTTAGCACTTTAATGTTCTCAGAAGTTATATAGTAATATAACTAAGCCAATTTAACATTAACGGCGTTCAGACCCTTACGACCTTCTTGTAGATCGAAAGTGACTTCATCGTTTTCTCTGATTTTGTCAACCAGACCAGTTACGTGTACGAAGTATTCTTCGCCTGTTTCTTCATCCCTAATGAAACCGAAACCTTTGGTATCATTAAAGAATTTTACAATTCCTTTGTTCATAATGTGATAAAAATAAATTGATTGATGGGTCAAAGGTAGAGTATTTTTTTTATTATCAAGTGAAAATACAGAAAAATCAGATAAATAAATATTTCTAATCAAGCATAGGTTTTGGGATAGTTATTGAATTCTTTAGTTTTGTTGAAAGGTAAACCCGGGAACATGAGGAAGTTTTATGCATTTATTCTGCTTGCGATTGCATTGCAGGGACTAATGGCTCAAAAGGCATCGCTGCTGTTTTTTGGCGATATTATGGGACATGGCGGACAGATTACAAGTGCCCAACAGGCTGATGGGAGCTATGATTATGAACCAACTTTGAAATACATAGAACCGTCTTTCCGTTCTGCCGATATCGTCGTGGGCAATCTGGAAGTCACTCTTGCCGGACCTCCTTTTACAGGTTATCCTGCCTTTTCATCTCCCGATGCCCTTGCCCTTGCATATAAAAATGCTGGTGTCAACTTCCTGGTTACTGCCAATAACCACTCTTATGACCGTGGACAAAAAGGTATGGAAAGAACCATTGATGTAATGGAAAGGATGTATTTCAACTATACCGGGACCTTCAAGGACAGTACCGACTTCAGCAACAACAACCCCAAGTTGGTGGAGATTAACGGAATACGACTCGCAATCCTTAACTATACTTATGGCACTAACGGAATAGCAGTACGTCAGCCTAATATCGTCAACCATATAGTGAGGGAGGAGATAGCTGATCATATCGTGACTTCCAGGAACCTTAATCCTGACCTGATAATAGTTTGCATCCACTGGGGTGACGAGTATGCATTGCAACCCAACGCTTCGCAGCGATCTACGGCTGAGTTTCTCTTCGATCAGGGAGTCGACATCATTATTGGTTCACACCCTCATGTGGTACAGCCCATGCATATGACTGAAGACGAAAACGGCAAGCGACGGATACTCGTCTATTCGCTAGGTAATTTTGTCTCAAATCAAAGGAATGAGTATACCGATGGAGGTGTTATGGTACGGGTGGAAATAGAGAAAGAGGGATGTACAGCTAAGGTTATAAATGCCGAATACCTTCTTACATGGGTCTATACACCGGTCGAGAATGGCAAAAAGAATTACTATGTACTGCCGGCTTCACTTTACTCAAAGATCGGCTTGCCCGAGCATCTGAGAGATGCACAGGGAGGCATGTATAGCTATCTTAACAAAGCCAGAGGTGTAATGAAGAGTAATACAGGGATCCAGGAAATTACTGAGGAATGGCCACTTAAGTAATAAATCATCCCATAAAATTCTAAAATCACAGGATAAACCCAAATCCTGTAAAAAGATAAAGGCTGTCCCGCGGGACAGCCTTATATATCTGTATGATTTCACAAAGAATTGTGCCCTTTTAATGGCATATTCTGGAGACTGCCTTTTATAACAGCAGATCAGGAAAGTTTTTCCTTGATAAGGCCAAGTGCCTTGCTTATTGCAGCCTGCAATCCTATAGGGTTCTTTCCTCCGGCAGTGGCAAAAAACTTCTGTCCTCCACCTCCACCATTTATTTCAGGAGAAACGGCTTTGATCAGTTCTATCGCATCAAGACCCTTTTCAACAAGTTCCTCGGAAACGATTATTGCAATTTGAGCCTTACCGTCAACTTCTACGCCAAGTACAGCTGCCATATTACTGTCGCATTCTGACCTCAACTGAAATGCAATATCCTTAACGCTCTTGCTGAATATAGGTTTGAGCTGGCAGTGCATCAATTTGACTCCGTTTACCTCCGTGGCATCATCGCTGATACCACGCTTTAAAGCCTGAATCACACCTTGTCTGAAGGTCTCAACTTCCTTCATCAGCTCGCTATTCTCAGAAACCAAAGACTCTATTCCTTTACGCAGATCCTTCTGTTTGTGTAGAATTTCTGCAAGTTCCCTGAGCATGTCCGTTTGCGCATACATCAGTTCTTCAGCCTTTTCTCCAGCTACAGCTTCAATACGCCTTACACCGGCGGCAACTGAAGACTCGGCAACAATCTTAAAAATACCAATCTGACCAGTAGCGCTAACGTGAGTACCACCGCAAAGCTCAACAGACTCACCAAACCGTATAGCCCTTACAACATCTCCGTATTTCTCACCAAAGAGAGCCATTGCCCCCATTTCTTTTGCCTTGGCAATAGGAATAGTACGGTGTTCTTCAAGTGGCAGGTTCATCCTGATTTCTCGGTTAACCTCGCGTTCTACAAGCCTTATTTCCTCTTCACTCATCTTTTGGAAGTGAGAAAAGTCAAAACGCAGATAATCGGGATGAACAAGTGAGCCTCGTTGCTCAACGTGGGTTCCCAATATTTTGCGAAGTGCCTTGTGCAGTAGGTGAGTTGCAGTGTGATGATTTGCAGTCATTTGACGCTTACGCAAATCGACAACTGCCTTAAACTTAGCAGTAACGTCTGTGGGCAACTTAGGTGCAAGATGAACTATAAGATTATTCTCCTTCTTTACCTCAGCAATTTCGCACTTCTCTCCGTTGGCTTCAATATATCCACAGTCTCCAACCTGACCACCACTTTCAGCATAGAAGGGGGTAATATTAAAGACGATCTGATAAAGCTCTTTATTCTTTGACTTAACGCGACGATACTTGACGATTTCGACCTCTGCTTCAAGGTGATCATAACCGATAAACTCCTCAGTATCGTCCTTCTTAATAACCACCCAGTCATCTGTTTCTACCGCCGTTGCATTTCTTGCTCTGGCTTTCTGGGCTTCCATTTCTTTGTCAAACTCCTCATGGTTGGCTTCAAGACCCTTTTCCCTGAGGATTAGTTCGGTAAGGTCATATGGAAAACCAAAAGTATCGTAAAGTTCAAAAATCAGTTTTCCTTCAACAATCTTTGAACCTTTCTGCTTTTTCTCTTCGATAATCTTATCCAGTAGCTGAATTCCTGTTGCAAGCGTACGAAGAAAGGCTTCTTCCTCTTCCCTTATAACTTTCTCAATTAAATCCCTGTTGGCTGCCAACTCGGGATAAGCCTTACCCATAACAGAGATAAGGGTCTCAACAAGCTTGCACATAAAAGTCTCCTTCATTCCAAGGAAGGTATAGGCATATCTTACAGCCCTGCGAAGAATACGGCGAATTACATAACCTGCCTTGTTGTTGGATGGCAACTGTCCATCGCAGATTGCAAAGGAGATGGTTCTAATGTGATCAGCAACTACCCTCATCGCAACATCAGTTTCCCTTGCCGCTCCATACTTGATTCCGGTGATGCTGCTTATCTTTTGGATTATCGGTTGAAAAACGTCAGTATCGTAGTTTGATGTCTTGCCCTGAATAGCTCTTGTAAGACGCTCAAATCCCATTCCTGTGTCAATGTGCCTTTGCGGCAATGATTCTAGGGCCCCATCAGCCTTGCGGTTGTATTGGATAAATACAAGGTTCCAGATCTCAATTACCTCAGGGTTATCCTTGTTGACAAGGAGTTCACCGGGAACTGCGGCCCTGGCTGCCTGGTCGCGTAGATCAATATGGATCTCGGAACAAGGTCCGCAAGGACCTGTATCACCCATCTCCCAGAAGTTATCTTTCTTATTTCCGTTTACAATCTTATTAGCAGGAAGATGTTTACTCCAGTATTCTGAAGCTTCGCTGTCACGATCAAGCCCTTCCTCAGCATTACCTTCAAAAACAGTAGCATATAGTCGGTCTGGATCAATCCTTAGCACTTCGACAAGATACTCCCACGCCCAGTCAATCGCCTCATGTTTGAAATAATCACCGAAGCTCCAGTTGCCAAGCATCTCGAACATAGTATGGTGGTAGGTATCATGACCTACTTCCTCCAAATCGTTATGCTTACCTGAGACACGCAGGCACTTTTGTGAATTGGCCACCCTAAGATCCTCCGCTGACCTGTTGCCCAGAAAGATATCCTTAAACTGGTTCATTCCTGCGTTGGTAAACATCAACGTTGGGTCGTCCTTAACAACCATTGGGGCTGAAGAAACAATACGATGCTGCTTGGACTCAAAAAATTTCAGAAAACTCTCTCTGATCTCAGATGCTGTCATGTTATTATAGAAAATTCCTGATTAACTGATTGATCAAATATTTGAAACCTTAATTTTATGTAGTCGTAAAAGACTTTGCTCTAACTATAGGTACGCTCATCCATTTTTTGGGTTTCTCAAACACTAAAACTCAAAATAATGAGTTATTAGGGCAGACAAAAGTAAATAATCGACGAGCAAAAATAGATTAATAACCTGATTTTTGCGAGTTGATGGCAAAATTTTATATTTTAGCGTCAAATTCAGAGTAGTATGTCAAAAGTAAAGTATAAATACAACCCCGAAACACTTAGTTATGACAGAGTAGAAACAGGGTTTAAATACTATCTAGGGAAAGCTTTTTCTTTTACTGTTTCTAGTGCTTTTATGGGATTGGTGTTTTTCTTTTTTTACTCCAACATTTTTGAGAGCCCACGTGAAATAAAACTTGAGAGGGAGAATGGCAGACTCCTGTCCCAATATGAAATTATGGCTAGCAAACTGGATCAGGCTCTTTACGTATTGGATGACATACAACAGCGCGACGAGAACGTTTACCGGGTCATTTTCGAGGCCGATTCAATACCCAATGCCGTTCGAAGGGCCGGTTTTGGTGGTGTGAACCGTTATCGCTACCTTGAAGATCTGGACAATGCAGAACTGGTCATAAGCACTGCCAAGAAGCTTGATGGTGTAGTGAAACAGCTCTACGTACAGTCCAAATCCTTTGATGAAATTATAGATCTTGCACAACGCAAGGAAGAGATGATAAGATGCATACCTGCCATTCAACCGGTTTCCAACAAAGACCTTAAACGTACAGCCTCAGGATGGGGAATGCGTCTTGACCCGATCTACAAAACAAACAAGTTTCATGAAGGGCTTGACTTCTCTGCACCTATTGGAACCGAGATATATGTAACCGGAGACGGTGTTGTCAAGACTGTTCAAAAATCTGCAATAGGATACGGTAACTACGTTGAAGTAGATCATGGCTTCGGATATACCACTCTCTATGCCCACATGAGTGCTTTCAAGGTAAGAGAAGGTCAAAAGGTCAAGCGTGGTGAAGTGATAGGTTTCGTTGGTAATACTGGTAAATCTACAGGCCCACACCTTCACTATGAGGTAAGAATCAAAGGTCATGCAGTGAATCCTACCCACTACTTCTTCCAGGATCTTAATCCTGAAGAATATGAAGAAATGATAAGAATCTCTTCCAACAGTAACAGAACCTTTGATTAGCCATGCCTTACAAAGAACCGATTGTAGAAAGACTGTACTACTCCATCGGGGAAGTGGCCAACATGTTTAATGTCAACACTTCCCTAATCAGATACTGGGAGAAGGAGTTTGATATTATCAAGCCTCACAAGAACAAAAAGGGGAACAGACTTTTCACTCAGCAGGATGTAGATAATTTTCACCTTATTTACCACCTGGTCAAAGAAAGGGGAATGACTCTGAAAGGTGCAAAGCTTAAACTCAAAGAGAACCGTGAAAGTACTCAGGAGAACTTTGAGCTAATTAAACGTCTTAAGGACATCAGGGAAACACTTATATCGATTAGGGACAACCTGTGACTAGGCCTCCCGGATCCAGAGATCCGGGTAATTAAGAACCCAGCTTCAGGTACTCGGATTGTATTTCCCTTCAGCTAAAACAATCTTCATTTCCAAAAATGAGTGCTTTACTACGTCTTAGAGATATTGCCGGACTGATCGAAAGTGTGGCTCCTACTCCACTCCAGGAAAGTTACGACAATAGCGGAATCCAGTTGGGAAATCCTGACGATAAGATCAATGGAGCCCTTATCTGTATTGACATTACAGAAGATGTAATAGATGAAGCAATTACGCTTGGTGTTAACCTTGTAATATCGCATCACCCCCTGATTTTCTCAGGCTTAAAAAAAATAAGCGATACAGATGCCACCGGACGTATTTTACGCAAGGCTATAAAGTACGACATATCTATATATTCGGCTCATACAAACATAGACAGTATTGCTGGAGGAGTAAGCAGTAAACTTGCTGATAAGCTGGGTATAACTCAGCAAAAGATACTGCAGTCGCGAAAAGACAAGCTTTGTAAGTTGGTAACCTTTGTACCCCATGCCCAGGCAGACGAGGTAAGACAGGCTCTCTTTGATGCAGGTGCAGGTAATATTGGCAATTATGACAGCTGCAGTTACAATCTTACCGGTCATGGCAGCTTTCGTGGCGGAAAGGACACCAACCCTTTTGCCGGAGAAAAGGGAGTTATTCACTTTGAACCGGAGACAAGGATAGAAACTATCTTCCCCGACTATCTAGAAGGTAGGGTTATAAGCGCACTGCTTAAAACCCACCCGTACGAGGAAGTGGCTTACGATATTTATCCGCTCAAAAACAAATGGGATAGAGTCGGCTTCGGGGTCGTAGGGGTATTACCAGAAAAGATGCCGACTGAAAAATTCCTGCTGTATTTGAAGGATGTATGCAAAGCCGGAGCCATCAGACATACGGCTATAATCTGCGATGAAATACACAAAGTAGCACTCTGCGGAGGCAACGGTAGCTTCCTTATAAAAGATGCAATTATGGCAGGTGTAGACATTTTCATTTCATCTGATTTCAAGTACCATCAGTTCTTCGAGTCTGAAAATAAGATAATAATAGCCGATATAGGGCATTATGAAAGTGAGCAATTTACTAAAGAAGTTTTTTGTGAGATACTTACAAAAAAATTTCCTAATTTTGCACTCCATTTATCACAGGTAAACAGCAATCCTATTAAATACTTATAGCATAATGGCAAAGATGGATTCAAAAACCACAGCTACCGAGGTCAGCGTTGAGGATAAGCTCAAAGCCCTTTTTGACCTGCAAAAAGTAGCCAGCGACATAGACAAGATAAAAACCCTAAGGGGAGAATTGCCTTTAGAGGTTCAGGATCTGGAAGATGAGATTGCAGGATTGGAGACACGTATGACCAACCTGCAAACCGACATAAAGAAATTGAACGACGACATTCTTGCCAAGAAAAACGAAATCAAGGATGCCGAATTGCTGATCAAGAAATATGAAGCTCAGCAATCCAATGTTCGCAACAACCGTGAATACGATTCACTTACCAAGGAAATCGAGTTCCAAACACTTGAGATCGAGCTTTGCGAAAAGCGCATCAAGGAGTTTACTGCTGAAATGAAGAGCAAGAATGAACTGCTTGATTCTTCTTCCAAACTCGTTGAAGAACGTATGGAAGACCTTAAGGCAAAGAAGGCTGAACTTGAAGAAATCATTACTGAGACCAGGGCTGAAGAAGAGCGTCTGGTAGCCAAGTCTAAGGAGATTGAAACACGCATCGAAGAACGTCTCCTGACAGCTTTCAAGCGTATCCGCAAGAATGCCCGTAACGGACTTGCCGTTGTAACTGTTGCCCGTGATGCTTGTGGCGGTTGCTTTAACAAGATTCCACCGCAACGTCAGTTGGATATCAAGCAAAGGAAGAAAGTTATAGTTTGCGAATACTGCGGACGTATCCTGGTCGATAACGACCTATAGTATGTTCACTAAGGTATAGATAGATTCTAAAAAAAGAGCCGGGCACAAGCCCGGCTCTTTTTTTTACCATGACCCGCCGGCACCACCGCCACCGAAGCCACCGCCTCCAAATCCGCCAAAGCCTCCTCCGCCGAGACCACCTCCAAATCCACCCCCTCCGAATGAACCGCGGCCGGACGAGAAGTTACCCCATGAGCCCCCATGCCTTTGAGACATAGACCCCATCAGGGCCATAAGGGTCCATATAGGAATATCATGTCCTATAGAAGAGCTTTGTATATTTTTTGCACGTGATATAACAGAAATAATAACTATCAGGAATACAAAGAAAAGAAAGGCCGCTACTGCAATCCCAACAGATCCGGTCTTCTCGACATACTCATCAGCAGTATATTCGCCACGGGTAAGATCCATTATTACAGCCACGGCAGATACTAAACCTGCATGATAGTCCCCGTTCTTGAACTGGGGAATCATTTCATTATCAACTATTCTGCGTGCAATAGCGTCAGGTACCGACCCTTCAAGACCGTAACCAGTTGCGATAAAGGCCTCACCCCTCTCATCTCCTGATGGTGGTTTAACTGCTATTACAATACCGTTGTCGTTGTCTCTCTGTCCTACACCCCACGAATGACCAAGTTCGACAGCAAAGTCCCCTATCGGATATCCATCCAGAGAACTGACTGTAACAATCACCACCTGGGTAGAGGTTTCTCTGGCAAAAGCTGCCAGTGTTTCCTCAAGCTGTCTTTCTGCAGAGGCATCAAGAATGTCTGCATAGTCATTCACTAATCTTGGCGGCTCGGATTTTGGTGGAATAGCAATACCACTAAGAGCCCAAAAGGTGCTTACCGCAAATAGTAAAGTAAAAAGTATCCTCTTCATAAACCAGCAATTATTTACCAAATGAAATCTCATCACTCAACTCATTGCGATCATCACTCAAAAAAGGGAAATAAGCCTTGAGCTGCTCTCCGGCCATGGAGATTCCCTTAATAAGTCCTCCGGATATATCTCCCTGTTTAAAATGCTCTATCATGACCTGCTTGGTGTTTTGCCAGAAATCAGGAGCCACAACAGCATTAATACCTGCATCGCCAAGTATGGAAAACACATGGTCCTCAATGGCAAGGTAGAACAAGACTCCGTTCCTCTTCTCCGTCTTGTGCATTCCCAATTTTTCAAACAAGTAGGCCGCCCTGTCCATAAAATCCTCAGGACACCTTAGTTCAATATGCACCCGGATCTCACCGGATGTATTAAGTTCAGCCTGCTTGACTGCCTCGACAATCTGGGCCTTGTCCTTTTCAGAGAAATACTTTTGAGCCATAGTGTTTAGAATTGAACTTCTGGAGCCTTTTCAGCACCAGCTTGGGCTTCAAAATAGGGCTTTCGTTCGAATTTAAAGAGTGACGCAATGATTACCTGGGGGAATTTGGTTATGTATGTGTTGTAAACCCTTGTGGCCTCATTAAACCTGTTGCGCTCCACTGCTATCCTGTTTTCAGTACCTTCAAGCTGAGCCTGCAAATCCAGAAAGTTTTGATTGGCCTTAAGGTCGGGGTATTGCTCAACAACAACCATCAACCTTGATAAGGCTGAAGACAAACCGTCCTGAGCTTCCTGAAACTGACGCAAGCTTTCATCATTAAGCTCGTCAACAGATAGATTTATGCCAGTGGCCTTACTCCTGGCTTCAACAACACCTTCCAAGGTTTCCTGTTCGTGCGCCGCATAACCCTTAACGGTATTTACAAGGTTGGGAATCAGGTCTGCCCTGCGTTGGTACACATTTTCAACCTGTGCCCACTGGGCATCAACACCTTCCCTTAGTTCAACCATTCTGTTATAACCACAACTGCTGAAAAATGGTATGGCTAGTAATGCCAACACTACAAAGCGAATAAGTTTCATAGTCAAATAAGATTTTTAGTTTGCGAATTTAATTTCCAATACCAAATAAACGCTTTACAACTCTACCGAAAGACTTCTTTCGGGCATCCTCATATTGCTTCAGGTAATCCACGTTTGTATCTGGGCTTATTGCCTGATAGATCTCACCCCAACCGGGAAAACCAAAAACTATCCTGTCATCAATAAACAGGTCGGCATGTATCTTTCTGCTCTGACCCAGATCGAGTTCTTCTCCGGGATAACTGCTGTTAACAGCATAAAACTCTATCCCGTTTTTACGGCAATACTCAACAGCCTCATCAAGCAGCTTACCATCCCTATATGTCCATAAGATAAGCTGGTGCCCATCATTCTGCAAAGCCTTGAGTGTCTCAAATGCAAAAAAACGTGGCTTCCCGATTTCAGGATAGCGGTGCTCGACTATAGTTCCGTCAAAATCAACTGCAATAACCATATTTCAAATCTTATTACTCGCTGTCTTCAAACTCTGTATCCTCCTCAGCAGGGGGTAACAGTAGGTTCTCTATCTTTTCCCCTGAAGGGATATTAAGCAAATAAGCCATTAAGGCCAGCAAGAAGATATACAAAAATGCAAAATGTTCAGTCAGAATATAAGCTATAACTGCAATAGCGGAAACAACGACCAGAAGAATCAGCTTCAGCCTAAATCCTTTTATGTATAGCGCATAACGCTCATCCACATCCTTAGTCTCATTCATCTCTGTAACCTTCCTGTTGTGCAGATAGAATGCATAGGGAACAAGTACAAGTGAAAGGATAATTACTATGGACTTGGTGTTTTCAACCTGCACCACCGAGAAATTAAGCATAGGTGCTGTCAAAGGGGCAACAACCAGGCCTACTACCCCAATAAGGAGAATAGCTAAAAGTCCAAAGGCAAAAAACTGCTTTAATGACTTAATATCTTTTATCATAAGGTATTCTCAAAAAGTAACCGATTTACAAGTGACCGACCAAGGGTGACCTCATCAGCATATGCGAGTTCATCGCCTATGGCAACCCCTCTGGCAATCGTCGTTATTTTTACTGTACCGCCCGCAATTTTGCGATAAATATAAAAATTGGTAGTATCTCCCTCCATCGTTGCACTAAGGGCAAAAACAACCTCTTTTACATCTCCTGCCTTAACCTTCTCTACAAGGGGGTCTACATTCAGGTCATCGGGGCCTATCCCGTCCATCGGAGAGATCACTCCTCCCAACACGTGATATACTCCACCAAACTGCTGAGTATTCTCTATTGCCATTACGTCCCTCACACTTTCAACTACGCAAACAAGACTGCGATCGCGCCTTGGATTGCTACAGATGCTACAGAGGTCAGTATCCGAAATATTATAACACTCCTTGCAATACCTAATCTCCTCACGCAGAAGCCTTATTGAGTCGGCAAATTTGTTGACATCCTCTTTCTTCTCCTTGAGCAAAAACAAGGCAAGTCGCATTGCTGTCTTGGGACCGATACCGGGCAACCTCGACAATTCATTAACAGCGTTCTCCAGTAAAAGCGACGGATACTGCGAATTGTTCATACATTCTTTGTTTCATTGACAACAAAGGTAATAAAAATACATGCCCTTTAAAGAAAAAACTCCAGTGCCCCCCGTGACAATTCTAGCTGTTAGAAAAAAATCCTTTCTTTGTAATTGCAAATAATTTCGCAAATGAGTTATATGACAGTTGCGGCAATAATTGTCGCCTATTTCATAGTCTTATTTATAATAGCATACATTACCGGCCGCAAGGCCGATAATGCCTCTTTCTTTTTAGGCAACAGACGTTCTCCCTGGTACATAGTATCGATTGGCATGATTGGTTCCTCAATTTCAGGGGTAACCTTTATATCAGTACCGGGATGGGTAGCAGAAAGCAGCCTGAGCTATCTCCAAATGGTTGCCGGTTTTGTATCAGGATATTTTGTCATTGCATTAATACTCCTTCCCCTATACTACAGGCTTAAGCTAACCTCAATATACAGCTATCTCAAAGATCGCTTTGGTCATAACAGCTATAAATCAGGCTCACTACTCTTTATCGTATCCAAAACTGTAGGGGCATCTGGCAGATTATATCTTATGGCAAGCGTACTTCAACTAGCCCTATTTGATGCTTTAAATGTACCATTCTGGCTTACTGTCGTGTTTGCCATTGGTCTGATATGGATATACACCTTCCGCGGTGGGATTAAAACAGTCATCTGGACAGATATGCTCCAGACACTTGCAATGCTGGGAGCAGTTGTCATCACAATAATCTATATTGGTAGAGAGCTATACCCCAACTTCTCATCAATGGTCAAAGGGATTGTCACAAGCGATATGTCCAGTATTTTTATATGGGATCCTGGATCTCCCCGACACTTTCTCAAGCAATTCCTCTCCGGAGCTTTTATCACGATTGTGATGACCGGACTCGATCAGGATATGATGCAAAAAAATCTCACCTGCAAAAGCCTGAAAGAGGCTCAAAAAAATATGTACTGGTACGGCTCTGCCTTCCTGCCGGTAAACCTACTGTTTCTAAGTCTGGGGATTTTACTATACACCTATGTCAATCATATAGGTATCGCTACACCAGAAAGAGCAGACGACTTATATCCTATGCTTGCTTTGGGCAATTACTTCCCTCCTATTGTTGGAGTCCTGTTTATTATCGGACTTGTAGCTGCAGCATATTCGAGTGGTGACTCGGCTTTAACATCACTTACTACAGCATTTTCAATAGATATCCTTGGGATAGACAAAATGCCTGACCCAAAGGCCAAAAAACTAAGAATGCTAACCCATGTTGGATTCTCCATTACGACAATCCTTGTAATACTCGGTTTTCGGGCCCTGCATCAAGATAGCATTATCGATACAATTTATGTGCTTGCAGGTTATACCTATGGTCCTCTACTGGGGCTTTACTCTTTCGGTCTTTTTACCAAATACAGAATACGTGACAACCTTGTCGTGTTAGCTGCCATACTCCCTCCCCTATTAACCGGTATTCTCGACTTCAACTCAATGAACTGGTTTGGCTTTGCTTTCGGCTATGAAAAGCTCATGATTAATGGGGCTCTGACCTTCCTGATCCTGTGGCTGATCAGAAGAAAGGAACAAGCCGGTGCAATGAAGAGTTAAAATTTTACTCAAGCTGGCATTACCCTGCAGAAGACAATCAACTAACACGCCTTTTAAAAAAGAAGCATTGTATCCCCGCTCGATAATCACTCTGAACTAAGGCTTACGCAACGCAGAAGTAGTATTTAGGACACTTGCATCCTGTTCTTAATTCCTGTATATTTGCATTCTGACTTAAAGGTCACAAAACCTAAAAATATATACAATGACACAATTCTTAATTGTACTAGGGCTGGCAATTGTTTTTGTGGGGCTTGCATTCGCCGGATTAGCCATAAAAGCAGCCATTAAGAAAGGTTCACAGCTTACTACCTGTTCCGGAAGTTCAACCAATGGAATCTGTGGTTGTGGCTCAAATGCTTCTTCATGCTCTACAGCCACTGAGTAATTAAGGAAAAATAAATGAGGCCGTCCTTGGTTATTGATCCCCCCATAAGTATAATGTCTAACTTTTGGGGTGCAGCTCATATTACCCATACAGCCTTTCTCTTTTATTCAATAACTAGGGACTTAAATCCCTCAGTCATATACACTCCATAGTCATCTTCATAAGAATGGAAGATAAAACATGCTTCCACTCCGGTTGTGCCTTCAACAAACTCCCTGGCTCTGTCTAGCCCCATAACCATACAAGCAGTAGCGTAAGCATCTGCTATCATACAATCCTGAGCAATAATTGATACACTTAGTAAGGAATGATCAACCGGGAAGCCGGTATTTGGATCAATTATATGTGCAAATTTCTTACCCTCCTGTATATAAAAGTTCCGGTAATTACCACTTGTTGCAATTGCTAAACCCGAAAATGAAATGACCATCTGCAGGTCTCTTGACTCGGTTGGAAGACCATCAATAGGTTTGTCAATACCTACACGCCACGGCTCTGAGCGCCGGTTTATCCCCTTTGATCTCATCTCTCCGCCAATTTCTACAAGGTAGTGTTCCACCCCCTTCGACTCAAAGAACTCCGCAACAATATCCACTGCATAGCCTTTTGCAATGGCACTGGCATCAAGCATTATCCCAGGCCTTTCCTTGACAATTTTACCATCCTGCAGCTTTACCTTGTCCATTCCTACGAACTGCATAAGGCTGTCTATAAGTTGGGGACTTACACTGTCTTTATTGGAGAAACCAAAGCCCCACGCATTAACAAGTGGAGCAACTGTCATATCAAAGGCTCCATCGCTCTGCCCATATATCCTGATTGCTGTATTATATACAGTCAGGAAAAAACTATCTGGCACAACCTCCTCATCATTTCGGTTAATACGACTAATTACCGAGCCAGAATCAAAGGTTGACAAAGAACTATTAAAGGTTGCCAATAGCTCACGTACTTCCTCATGATAATCGGTCTGACTTTGGTAAATAAAGCTATAGGTTGTACCAAAGACAGATCCTTGATTATCCCTATAAACAGTTT
>CAYNFX010000025.1:0-21587 GCA_964396555.1 uncultured Alkaliflexus sp. | reverse complement strand
GAGAGTTATGGTGTATGAAAAAGAAAGTGAGGTAATTAATTGTGTTTGTGTGATTGATCCCAACTGACAGTGTCAGTTTTGACTATGTGGTTACTGTTTTTGAGCCTTTCAACTATATTGTCGATACCTTTGAGAATAATGATCTGTTTAGCGAAAAAGGGGAGGAAGGAACCATTGATTTCGTATTCTGTTTTTCAACCTCCGGTACGACTGATGATGAGAGGGAAGAGAACTACAACGTCGTTCTGTTGATAAAAAACCGTACTAACTATGATATTGATTACGGGACAGATATTCAGATTCAGGAAGATGCAGAATTTGAAAAGACCTCAAATATCGGGATTCATGCCGGGGTAAAAGTTACAGAAATGTGGTCCTATATGATCTACAATATCGCTCTGTACAGTTTCAGAACAATGGAAGTAGCAGAAATAGAGGAAGAAGAGTCTTTCTTATAGTTGAGGCAAGGCGGTGATGGGATTAGTGGCGTCACTGTTGGATGAAAGTTAATCTGGAAGTAAAGGCATAAAAAAACAGGGTATCCGGTGGGATACCCTGTTTTTATTTCGTTTTGACGGATCAGATTCTCTTTTCCTTGATACGAGCTTTCTTTCCAGTAAGTCCGCGGAAGTAGAATATTCTGGCACGACGTACTTTACCTTTCCTGTTAACTTCAACCTTATCAATAAAGGGTGAGTTGATTGGGAATACACGTTCTACACCAACGTTGTTTGAAATCTTGCGTACTGTGAATCTCTTGTTGAGACCATGACCCTTGATTTGTATCACAACTCCGCGAAATACCTGAATACGTTCCTTATTTCCTTCTACAATCTTGTAGTGAACTGAAATTGTATCACCGGCTCCGAACTCGGGAACTACAACATCAGTTTTAAAGGCTTCTTCAGCAACTTTAAGCAAATCCATTTTAGTAGCTTTTGAATATTAAACCTAGCGTGCAATATGGTATGATTCCTCTTGCTCATCCAGAGATTACACGGAACGGGCACAAAAGTAGTCTTTTCGTTTCAATTGAGAAAACAAAACTTGAAAAAAATTATCTTTGCCGCGTCATTAAATAAATAGGTACAAACAAGCACTATATGGAGAAGAACAACAACCTAAGGGTTGGGATGCCTGTGTTTAGCAGCATCTTTTTTATTATGGGATTTGCAACTACGTTCATTATCCAACTTAGTGCACCTCTAAAAGCCGTTTTTAGCCTTAGCGAATTTCAGGCCCAGCTTCTTACATCTGCCTTCTTTGTTGCCTATCCCATAATGGCCTTCCCGATTAGTATGCTTGTCAACCGGATCGGATACAAATGTACTGTAATTAACGGACTCATCCTTATGGGTCTTGGAAGTATGGTGTTTATTCCGGCTGCCAAACTACCTTCTTACCCACTCTTTCTGCTTGCTACATTTATTCTGGCTATTGGTGTGGTGTTCCTGCACGTTACTGCCAACCCCTATGTGGCTGGAATGGGTGATGAAAAATCGGCATCGAGTCGTCTGAATCTTACACAGGCGCTCAACTCAATTGCTACTATGATAGCACCCTGGGTTATAGCTATGTTGATTTTCAAAGGCCTTGTGCTGGCTCCCGATGCCACTGAGGCCGGGAAAGTAGCCTATGGTCAGGAAGTCGCATCGCGTATTCCGGCTTCTTTTATTGCTCTGGCAGCCTTGGTGTTTTTTGCAGTGATAGCGCTGTTTTTTATAAAACTGCCTGAGCTGACTACTGAAAGGGGAGGGAAGAAGGGCAATGTGCTGAAGTATCCCCACGTACTGCTGGGTGCCATTGCTATATTCTGTTATGTAGGTTCTGAGGTTGGTAATGCCGCACTGATGACAAACTACCTGCGTACTGGTTCTCTTGCACTTTCAGCGGAAACTGCTGCTTCGTATGTTGCAATTTACTGGGGTGGTGCAATGGTGGGCCGTTTCTTTGGGTCAATGATGTTTTCTGAAACCACGGCAAAGAAGATGTTTATTTATGTTCCGCTTATCCTGTTGCTTGCCTTCGTTTCCGGAGCCTTTGTAACAGGCTACGACTGGAAGATGGGTGCCATCTTTGCTATGACATCAGCACTCAACTTCCTGTTTATGGTAATAGGAAAAGGACAGCCTTCACGAAGCCTTGCGATATTCGCACTGGTTGCTGCAATCCTTGGACTGGTTACAACTTTTTCATCTGGTAATATTGCACTGTGGACAGTTGTTTCAATTGGCTTGTTCAACTCAATTATGTTTCCCAATATCTTTGCACTTGCGGTCAAGGATCTTAAGGGTAGCGAACTGGCTTCAGCATCAGGTTTTGTTAACTCCTTTGTTGTTGGTGGCGCTGTTGTCCCCGCTATTATGGGCTCGATAGCCGACAAATACGGCTATACATTTGCCTATATTGTGCCCGCAATCTGTTACCTTTATATCATGTTTTATGCAGTCAAGGGCAGTAAAATAAGAGTCTGAAAACTAAAATATATAGAGATGATAAAGAGATTTTCCATAGGGATAGACATAGGCGGAACCAACACCGCAATTGGGATTGTTGATGAAGATGGTAACGTATCGTTCAAGGGAGGCATAGATACTCCAGGTCACGGCGATATTGCCCGCTATGTTAAAGACCTTTCCGCTGAGGTAACAGAGATGGCAAAGAACCTGAAGCTTAGCAATCCTGACTGCGAGATACTCGGAATAGGTATTGGTGCTCCAAATGGAAACTACTATAGCGGAACCATTGAGTTTGCCCCAAATCTGTCATTCAGAGGAGTTATTCACATAGTTGACCTGCTCAAAAAGGAATTTCCCGAGTACAAGTATATCGCGCTTACAAATGATGCCAACGCGGCTGCCATAGGTGAGATGATCTACGGTGGAGCAAAGGGGATGAGGAACTTTGTTATGTACACCCTCGGAACTGGCGTGGGCAGCGGTATCGTTGTAAACGGGGACTTGGTGTACGGTAATGACGGCTTTGCAGGTGAATGCGGCCACACTACTCTTATACCCGGTGGACGCCTTTGCGGATGTGGCGCCCTTGGTCATCTTGAAGCCTACTGTTCCGCTTCCGGTATGAAGAGGACAGCCTTCGAACTGCTTGCAGAATACAATGGGGTGAATAGTGTGCTGGCCAACTACTCATTCAAGGACCTTACCTCCAAAGTTATCTATGACGCAGCTATAAAGGGCGATAAGATTGCACTTGAAGTCTTCGAAATCACCGGTAAGTACCTTGGAATGGGAATTGCAACGACAGTTCACCACCTCTCACCAGAAGCCGTCTTTCTCTTTGGTGGCCCCACTGCCGCCGGCGACCTGCTCTTCAAGCCTGTCAAGGCCAGTCTTGAGGAAAACTTGCTTCCGATATTCAAGAACAAAATCAAACTGCTGCCTTCAAAACTGAGTCACGGTGATGCGGCAATTGTGGGTGCCAGTGCTCTGGTATGGAAGGAAAAGTCGAAATAGGGACATAACCATATGATATTGAAAGGTATCTGCAACTGTGCAGATACCTTTTTGTATAGCTGAATATACAAGTAAAAAAGTGTAAGCATAAAGCCTGATTTTTATAATATTTTTTAACTTTACCCATCGTTAAAAAATTAATTGGTCATGTCAGAGAATTATTTCAAGAAGTATCCCTCCAAAGATGGTTATTTTCAAGAATATGGAGGTGCCTATCTTCCACCGGTGCTGGAAGAGGAAATGCAAAAAATAAATGACGCTTATTATGCGATCAGCAAGTCTCATAACTTTATCTCAGAGCTGCGCAGCATACGTAAGCATTACCAGGGTCGTCCTACTCCGGTGTATTATTGCAACCGTCTTTCGGAAAAGTACGGTGGCCGTATCTACCTTAAGCGTGAGGACCTTAACCATACAGGTGCGCACAAACTTAACCACTGTATGGGAGAAGCCCTGCTTGCAAAGTACATGGGTAAGAAGAAGCTGATAGCCGAGACAGGTGCCGGTCAGCATGGTGTTGCTCTGGCTACTGCTGCTGCATATTTCGGCCTTGAGTGTGAAATCCACATGGGCGAGGTTGATATAGCAAAGGAACATCCAAATGTAGTCAGGATGAAGATCCTGGGCGCAAAGGTGGTTCCCGTTTCCTTTGGTCTGAAGACTCTTAAGGAAGCTGTTGACTCTGCCTTCGAAGCTTATCTGAAGGACCCTGTCAACTCAATATATTGTATTGGTTCGGTTGTTGGGCCTCATCCTTTCCCAATGATGGTACGCGACTTCCAGCGTATTGTTGGAATTGAAGCCCGTGAGCAGTTCTTAGAAATGACAGGTGAATTGCCTGACAGCGTTGTGGCTTGCGTGGGGGGCGGCAGTAATGCAATGGGTATCTTCTCAGGCTTCCTTGAAGATGAAGAAGTAGCTCTCTATGGTATAGAGCCTGCAGGCCGTTCGCTTGAGGTAGGTGATAATGCTGCTACCCTTACACTGGGTAAGCCGGGAGTGATCCACGGATTCAAGTGTTATCTGCTGCAGGATGAGAAGGGTGAACCGGCTCCTGTATATTCAGTTGCAAGTGGTCTCGATTATCCGGGCGTAGGACCGGAGCACAGTATGCTGCATGATATGAGCCGTGTGAAATATGACTATGCTTATGACAAGGAAACAATAGATGCCTTCTTCGAACTAAGTCAAATGGAAGGTATCATTCCGGCTCTTGAAAGTGCACATGCCGTGGCATATGCGCTTAAGCTGGCTAAGAGCGAACCAAAGACGTCAATCCTGGTTAACCTAAGCGGAAGAGGGGATAAGGATATTGATTTTGTGATGGAACATTGGGGTAAGGATTATTTATAATGAAAGTTGAACAAATTGCAATTAGAACCACTTATTTCAGTATTGCCGGAAATGCCCTGCTAGCGCTTGCAAAAGCGTTAGCGGGCTTTTTTGGTAATTCGTTCGCCCTTATTGCCGATGCGATAGAGTCGCTTACAGATGTTTTTTCTTCAACTTTGGTTTTCTTAGGGCTCAGGTATGCTGCCAAACCGGCTGATGAGAATCACCCTTATGGACATGGAAGAATAGAGCCACTGGTGACCTTCGCCGTAGTAGGATTCCTGATTATTTCTGCAACTGTTATAGCCTATGAGGCTATTCAAAATATTGTTACTCCACATGAGACTCCCAAGAGTTGGACGCTCATTGTTCTTGGAGCAATAATCCTCTGGAAGGAGGCTTCGTTCCAGATAGTGCTGAGACGTAGCAAGACAACAAACAGTTCATCGCTGAAGGCTGATGCATGGCATCACCGCAGTGATGCCATTACTTCTGTAGCTGCTTTTATTGGTATAACTATTGCTATTGTGATGGGTGAGGGTTACGAGACAGCCGATGACTGGGCTGCCCTTTTTGCTACGGTTATTATTCTCTACAATGCATTCAGAATATTCAGGCCGGCTCTCGGTGAATTGATGGATGAGAATACTTACGAGGAGTTGACTGATGAGGTCAGGCAAATATCTATGTCGGTGCATGACGTTGCCGGAACTGAGAAATGCTTTGTTCGCAAGGTGGGACTTCAGTACCAGATAGACCTCCATATTAGAGTTGACGGAGCGCTGACAGTAAAGCGCGGCCATGATATTGCCCATGAAGTCAAGGATACCCTTAAGGCGAAGCTACCTCAGCTCGCTAATGTACATATCCATGTTGAACCCACCTGGGAGGGGTAAGATTTACCAATAATCACTTCCAATAGCGGATTTTTTTTGATTTTTCTTAAATTTGTGAGGACTCAGTGCTTTTTGTAATAGGAATACTGCAAAGAGGGAGCTGATGGATTCGGTCTATAACAGCCTGAGTGTTGTAGATTTGTATGTAGTATTTTATTATTTGATCAATATGCTGAATGTTCAACTGGAGATTTCGTTACTAGTTTTTTCTATCCTTTTCTTTGTTAGTATTTTGGCCGGTAAAGCCAGTTCCCGTTTTGGTGTACCTGCCCTTTTGCTGTTTCTTGGCGTTGGAATGCTATTTGGCAGCGATGGTTTTGGAATCCAGTTTGAAAATATCAAGATAGCTCAGACCATTGGTACCATAGCACTGTGTATTATCCTGTTTTCAGGTGGTATGGATACCCAGCTTTCTGAGATACGTCCGGTAGCTGCGCAAGGTGTAATTCTGGCAACTGTCGGGGTTTTTCTTACAGCGATAATTACGGGCTTGTTTATATGGTGGTTTTTGGGGAAGACGAGTGCCGGTGCAGGCGTCGGACTTTTGACCTCGTTACTGATGGCTTCTACCATGGCTTCTACCGACTCAGCGTCGGTTTTTTCGATTCTACGTTCCAAGGGACTTAACCTTAAGAACAACCTGCGTCCTTTGCTGGAGCTCGAAAGCGGAAGCAACGACCCGATGGCCTATGTGATGGTAGTTACCTTTATGAGTCTTATAAAGGCTGGGGCAGAACCCAACTTTCTGATGGCGTTGGGTGTTTTGCTGTCGCAGCTTATTATTGGGGTGGTTGCCGGTTATCTGTTGGGAAAGCTTGCGGTACGTGTGATAAATAATTTCAAGATTGGCAATGACTCATTGTATCCAATTCTGGTTTTCACCTTTTGTATATTTATATTTTCTTCTACCTATTTTCTGAAGGGTAACGGGTTTTTGGCGGTATACATTGCCGGACTTGTGATAGGTAACTCAAAGTTTGTACATAAGCGTTCCTCACTTAACTTTTTTGATGGTCTGGCCTGGATGTTCCAGCTTATCATGTTCCTTACGCTTGGTTTGCTGGTCAATCCCTCGGAATTGATACCAATAGCTATACCCGGTCTGATAATAAGTGTAGTAATGATTCTTATTTCAAGACCAGTTTCTGTTTTCATAAGTATGTTGCCATTCAAGAAGATGCCTTTTATGGACAAGGCATATGTTTCCTGGGTGGGACTTAGGGGAGCAGTACCTATTATTTTTGCGATTTTTCCGCTTGCAGAGGGTGTGCCTCATGCAAGATTGATATTCAACATTGTATTCTTTTGTACGTTGGTTTCCCTGCTTGTTCAGGGCACATCACTTGGCATGATGGCCAAGTGGATGGGACTGGCTGAGAAGCCTAAGAGGGCAATGAAAATTAAGGATTTTGACCTTGAATTCTCTGACGATGCTATCAAGTCGGTAACCACTGAAATTTTGATTACCGAACAATTACTTGAGCGGGGTAATCACTTGATGGATCTTGCCCTTCCTGAAAAGACGCTTGTAGTAATGGTTAAACGGGCAGGGAAATTCTTTGTGCCAACCGGTTCGACTACCCTTCTTAATGATGATAAGCTCCTTCTGATTACCGACAATGAGGAGGCCCTCGAAGAAACTTACAAGAACTTGGGAATAGAAGAACATTAGGCTCTTCTGTTTTTTTGTTCTTTCAGTAAGTTATGGGGTTTCTATAATTTTGATTTACCGTACTTTAAAGGCTAAAAGTCCGCCTGGAACAGGCGTCTCATATCGTTGTGATACAAGAAAGGCATGCCCAGAGGAGGGCATGCCTTCTAAACTTTGAAGAAAGAAAAGATCAATTAGAAGTCATCATCAATACCATCAAGGTCGTCGATGTCGTCATCGAATTCATCGTCATCAATTAATGAATCCAAATCATCATCATCGAAGTCCTCTTCAAATTCTTCAGCATCAAAATCTTCATCATCGTAGTCTTCGTCCAGGTCATCATCGTCTATTGGAAGATCCTCGTCATCCCAGTCGATGTCGCCATCTTCCTCCATGAACTCATCGAAATCCTCATCGAAGTCATCATCAAAACCGTTATAGATGCTTTCTTTTGCAAAAAGGCTTTTCTTCATTGTGTTTATGATTTTTCTGTTGGCAATTATATTCATCTCATTGAGGCTTCAAATATATAGAAACCCGATAAAAGTTTGCAAATATTAGCTTCAGATTTTGTCCCAAATTAATCCGTGTTACGATGACAAAAACCTAAGGTTCCGATTTTTAACTTTTAAAGTAAAATTAGTACAAATAAGGAATATGACGGTGATTAATTAATGATTTGAACTATTTTTGTGTGTTTTCCGTCGAATTGTAACTAAACCAAAACACAAAAAAACAACTATGCAACCGGGAACTAAAATCAGGACTTTACGTGAAGAGAGAAATCTCAGCATTCAGGATTTGGCAACTAATGCCAATCTAGATGTGCAACAGTTGCAACTGATAGAGAATGAAGAAGTTGCCCCCTCTCTTGGTGTGTTGATTAAAATTTCCAGAGCTCTCGGAGTTCGACTAGGCACCTTTCTTGACGATCAGGTAAAATCAGGTGCCGTGATTTCAAGAAAAGGCGATGAAGAGAAATCGGTGAGTCTTTCAAGCAGAGAGGCTTCACAGCACGAAAAACTTGCCTTTTTCAGTCTTGCAAGACAGAAAGCCGACCGTCATATGGAACCATTCATGGTTGAAATTAAGCCGGGCAAGCCTACAAATCCTCATGCATCAACTCACGAAGGTGAGGAGTTTATTTATGTGCTTGAAGGATCGATAAGGGTTGAGTACGGTAAGGAAGAGTTTATTCTTAATGCCGGAGATTCTATTTATATCGACTCGGTGATCAAACACCAGGTGTACAGTGCTGACGATAAGACAGCAAAGGTACTAGCAGTTGTTTACTTACCTTTATAGTTAGAGGCTATGGAAATTGAAATGCTCGACTATACTCTGGGCCAGATGCTTGAGAAGTGGGCAAAGGATGAGCCCAACAATGACTTCATGGTTTATCCCGACAGAGGACTCCGTCTGACCTATGCCGAATTTAACGATAGGGTCAACCAGATGGCCAAAGGATTTATGGAGATTGGGGTTACGAAGGGAAGCCACGTAGGTATTTGGGCCAACAATGTACCCGACTGGCTCACTATAATGTTTGCTACTGCCAAGATTGGTGCCGTGCTTGTTACTGTCAACACCAATTATAAGCTGGCCGAACTTGAATATATAATAAAGAATGCGGACCTGCACACCTTGTGTATTATTGACGGATACCGTGACAGTGACTATGTGAGCATGACTTTTGAATTGGTGCCCGAACTGAAAAACTGCCAGAGAGGACACTTAAAGTCGGAGCGTTTTCCCGAACTGAAGAATGTGGTGTTTGTAGGTCCTCAGAAGCACAGGGGTATGTATAATACTCCGGAACTGCTGGCTCTCGGCAGTCAGGTAGATGACAAGGTACTTGA
This sequence comes from uncultured Alkaliflexus sp., assembly GCA_964396555.1. Taxonomy (GTDB): domain Bacteria; phylum Bacteroidota; class Bacteroidia; order Bacteroidales; family Marinilabiliaceae; genus Geofilum. Next base: position 12,373 of record CAYNFX010000025.1, on the reverse strand, counting down.
AGATGCTGCAAAGACTTTCGACTGTCACGATGTTGTAAATATGCAATATACCTCAGGAACTACTGGTTTTCCAAAGGGTGTTATGCTTACCCACCACAACATTCTCAACAACGGTAACCAGGTTGGTAACAATATGCACTATACATCAAAGGACAGGCTCCTGGTGTGTGTACCCTTGTTCCACTGTTTTGGTTGCGTACTCGCCGTATGTGCAGTGGTGACTCATGGTGTTTCAATGGTTCTTGTTGAGGACTTCGATGCACTGCGTGTACTTGCCGGCATTCAGAAGGAGAGATGTACTGCGGTATATGGTGTACCAACAATGTTTATCGCAGAGCTTCACCATCCTATGTTCGAAATGTTCGACCTTAAAACACTGCGTACCGGAATTATGGCCGGAGCACTGTGTCCTGTCGAAACAATGAAACAGGTGATGGAGAAAATGCATTGCAAAGATATTATTATAGTCTATGGTCTGACTGAGACCTCGCCCGGTATGACTACAACAAGGGTATTCGATACGGCTGAGGTAAGGGCTACTACTGTAGGTGTCGAACTGCCCGGAGTAGAGGTGAAGATTGTAAATCCTGACACAGGCGAGGAATGCGGTCCCGAAGAGCACGGTGAGATCTGCTGCCGCGGATACAACGTGATGAAGGGCTACTACAAGAACCCTGAAGCTACAGCACTTGCAATAGACAAGGATGGTTGGCTGCACTCAGGTGACCTTGCTATGAAGACCCAAGATGGTTTCTACAAGATTACCGGTCGTATTAAGGATATGATTATCAGGGGCGGTGAAAATATTTATCCGCGTGAGATAGAAAACTTTATATTCAATATGCCCCAGGTAGAGTTGGTAGAGGTTGTTGGAATACCTGACCAAAAGTACGGTGAGATAGTGGGTGCTTTTGTGAAAGTCAAGAAGGGACAACAACTGTGCGAGGCCGAGGTACAGGAATTCTGCCGCGGCAAGATAGCCAGATACAAGATTCCAAAACATGTTTTCTTTGTCGATGATTTCCCGAAAACAGCAAGTGGAAAAGTGATGAAGTACAAACTTAGGGAAATGGCGGCTGATTTGGCTAAACAAAAGGGAAATGTATAAACATAAAGGCCGGCCCCAGAGGGCCGGCCTTATGCTTACATTTAACCAAACTTTACTGAATGCTCATTACTTTTTCCCGATAAGGGAATCTACCGAGTATCTACCTGAGCCTAAAATCATAGTTCCAGCAAAGGCCAGAAGATACAGCAGGGCCATTTCCTTTGAAGCACCACCACCTGCACTCATTGCAAACAGAGGATCACTGAAATGAACTATTATTCCTGCAACAAACATTATGCCGACAAGTCCAAGTGATGCCAATCTGGTTTTAAATCCTATTAGAACTGCAAGACCTGCAACGAATTCAAGGAAGGTCGCAAGACCAAGATTTATAGCCGGACTAAGGCCAAAGAGTGGCGGGAACTGGAAATTTCCACTTAGCAGCATCTGAAGTTTGCCAAGTCCGTGTCCAAATGCAATAAAGAAACCGAAACCAACCCTAAGTACAAGGGCAGCTAAATCGGCGGTGTTGTTGGAAGTCCTTTTCATCTCAAGATTCTGAATTATTAAACTGTAATTTACAACATAAAAAAAGAAGGATGTAAAAAATTACATCCTTCAAGTTTCCAATAAACGCCCTGGTTAATATAAAGTTCAGTTGTCTGCGTTAATATAGAGTTAATCAGGCCAGATATATTCTTCCTCTTCTTCATCCCAGAAAGGACCCCACTGGATTTCAGACAGATGACCTTCCTCAAACCAAAGGTTGAGACTTACTTCTGGAATTGAGGCTACAATTTGCTCATCACCGTCTTCGTTGGCTATTATCTCAAGCTCCACTTCACCCAGACCAAGAATTTCGATCTGTTGTAATACTTCTTCCTGGCTTAGGCCCAGGAGGTCTATGCCTTCAAACAGGCTTTCTGGCGAACTGGCAGCAAGAGAACAAAGTTTGAATCCTTCTTCTTCGTCGAAGGACGCAGATAATTCAATGGTGTCGTAATGCCATGCTTCAGATCCGCCTTGTTCACCATCATAGGGTGGGAGTATTTCTTTTTCGCTCGGTTCACCCAAAAGACGTACTACATCTTCGCGATTCATTCCGAACTTTACTTCGCCGATTCCTTGTCCAAGTTTGATGTCCATTTGCATATTATAACTATCTTACTTTATTGTACAATAATACGAAATATAGATAACATGCGGTATTAATAATGTAGTTTATATTTATTAAAGTTTTTAACATATGCATGAAATTATTGTAAAATAAAGGAGTGTGGAAGATTATAATTCAGATAGATCCTGTAATAATAGCAATAATTATGTTTTATAAGTCCAAAGCTTTAAATACCGCTCTTGGTGTCACGCTGATAGTTTTGACCTCTTGTGCTGTTAAGTACAATACACCTTTGACCTATATTCAGGAGAAGGGGGGAGTTACATTTGAAAAGGTTTCGGGGGATGATTTTTTTGAGTATACCTATTTGTTGTGGTTTGAGCAGCCAATCGACCATAATAATCCTGAGACAGGTACTTTTATGCAAAGGGTTTGGCTTTCGCATACGTCTGCCGAGGCTCCGGTTGTACTGATTACTGAGGGATATAATGCCCCAAAGCCGTATAAGTCGGAACTGGCAGAGCTTCTGGAGGCAAACCAGCTTATAGTTGAGCATCGTTTTTACGGGGAGTCCGGAACTGACAGTGTTTTATGGGACTACCTGACTATCAAACAGGCTGCACAGGATCTGCACAATATTGTTAAGTACTTCAGTAAGCTGTATCGCTCACCATGGGTGTCGACAGGTATAAGCAAGGGAGGCACAACAGCTATTATTCACAGGGCTTTTTACCCGCTTGATGTGGATCTTACAGTCAGTTATGTGGCGCCCTTGAATGAAGCGCGTGAAGATGAAAGGCTGATTAGCTTTTTTGACAATGTGGACTCTGAAGAAATTCGCGCTCAGATCAGGGATTTTCAGATTGAGGTGCTCCGCAATCGCGACAGTATCTATCCGCTTTTTGCATCCTGGGCAAGGGATAATGGGGTGGCTTTTGCTATGGGAGCTGAGGCGGCGTTTGAACTGGTTGTGCTGGAGTATCCTTTCAGCTTCTGGCAGTGGTGTGTACCTCCTACAGCCTTGCCTGGCAAGGAGGCAACGGTGCAGGAATTGTATGACGCACTGTATCAAGGGGTGGACTTCAGGTACTTTTCAGAACAGGAAGGGGGACGGATGGCTCCATACTTTTACCAGGCCTACACCCAGTTGGGACACTATGCCTACAATGCATTTTATCTGAAGCAATATCTTAAGTACTATTCATCTGACATCGTAAGCAGTGATATACTTGCTCCGGATACCGGAGGGGAACTGTTTTTTGATATGTCTGCAATGGAGGAAGTGAGGCGCCGTTTGAAGCGATATGATCCTCCTATGATACATCTGGTAGGAGCATTGGATCCTTGGAGTGCTACCATGGCCGACATAACCGGGCTGAGTCGCAATCACGTATTTATTGATTCTGAAGGCTGTCACCTTACGCGCATAGGAAATATACCTCAGGCTATGAGGGATCTGTTGATGGATACGATGGACCTATACTTGCAGCGGGCCAGATTATATAAGGTTGATCCCGGCCTTTGAGCTTATCGAAGCCCTGTCACTTCGACGGGCTCAGTGACCGATAGAAGTCATGGAATTTGTTTTTTTGCACGCGGCAAACTATATTTGACCTGTTGGCGTTCAACAATAAAAATTAAACGTTATGGCAAGCATCAGACAACTTAAAAAGGACATCAATTTTCTAGCTTCAGAGCTCGTATCTCTGGCTTACTACAATAAACTGGTACGCGAAAAAATGACAGAAGAGGAGCTGGATACTCATATAGGCAATGCTCTTGAGTACAGGAGTAATTTTATTGCCAGGGCCAATACTCCCGACGGAAAAGACAATCCTAAGCTTGTTAAGAAATATTATCAGGAGCTAAGGAAGGATATGCTTGTAAAATTTGAGTCGTTATTCTCAGAATACGCTAAATAAAAAAATAGAGCCGCAAGGCTCTTTTTTTTTTATTTTTTAATTGTGGCTGGCACTTTAGTTTTTATGGAAGGAAGTTGAGAGAATATTCATAGAGCTTAGTTCTTTCCTTTCCATTAAACTCAGGATTATCGGAATACTAACTGCAGTTCGAATCACTTCGTCCAGACCCATAGTCATGAGCTTCTCCCTCCTTTGGGTATCCAGATTCTTTGTAATTCCTATCATTTTCAGATTGTTGTTTATCTCCCTGATTCTTGGAAGCAATTCCTGCCAGAAAGGAAGTTGATCAAGAGCCAGGAGCATGTAGCGAACTTTGTTTGACATCAACATGGCCTTCATCTCCTCTGTGTTTTGTGCCCACAATACCTGGAAGTTGATAGGCCTTGATTTAAGCGACATCTCGGTGTATATATCCTCGCTTGGAGAAACCACAACTATCTTATTAATCATGGAAATCGGGCCGCTGGAAACCTGCAGGAATGGTGAGCCCTGAGGGTGGAGCAGGTCGGGCAGCACAAAGCGGAATTCCGTGCCTCTGTTGGGTTCGGAAACTACCCACTGGTGGCCTCCAAGGAATTGGATCAGACGTGAGGCTATTGAGAGGCCTACACCCATACCGCTGAATTCTCTTTCATTGCTGTCGTCAACCTGTCTGAACTGCTCGAAGATCTCCTTGTGTTTGTTTTCAGGAATACCGATACCTGTGTCTCTTACATAAAACTCATATAACTGAGGAGCCTTCATGCGGACACCGATCTCTATTACGCCTTTCTTAGTATATTTGATGCTGTTGGACAGTAATACCTTCAGTATCTGTTTGAGTCTTACCCTGTCGGTTGCAATACCATTGCGGATTATGTTTTGCGGAAGCTCGAAGAAGAGCTTTATGTCATCCTGATTCAGGCATTCTTCGAGCCAGTATTCATGCAATTGGTGGAAAAGGGTATCGAAGTTGCATATATCAGATTTGAGCTGGATTAGTCCGGCTTCGATCTTGGAGAAGTCTATTATGTTGTTGATCTGAGTAAGCAGTTCCTTACCACTCTGACGTATCAGTTTGATAAACTCTTTCCTTTCCTTGTCGCTTACCCCTTGCTCTGCGAGAAGTTCAGAAAAACCCATTATTGAGTTCATAGGAGTACGTACCTCGTGAGACAGATTTGCAAGGAAGGATGATTTCAGGCGGTCGCTTTCGTCTGCCTTAATCTTATATTCATCAAGTTCCTTCTTTTTTTCAATAGTCTTGGTAAGGTCAACTATCACAAATACAAGGGCATTGGAGCCAAAGTAGTTGATTCCTGAAACAAAAATCCGGACTGGAACAGGGTGTCCCTTACGATCGTAGATAATACTCATGAAATCTACGTTCCGGTGGCTGTTGTCGATGGCAACCTTCTGGCTGGACATCTCTCTTTTGAAGTTTACCGGACTTAGTTCATCAATAACTTTGCCTACCAGCTCTTCCCTTTTAAGTCCCTGGAGATTACAGGCTGCACTGTTGACATCAAGTATACTGCCATCCATACCTTCAATAAAGACGGGGTAGGGTGCCCTGTCAAGAATTTGCATAAGTACTTCCCTGCCGGATGAAGGATCTATTATAGAACGAACTTCACTACCATGAATACTGTGCAGGGTAAGAAACATTAAGCTGTCCGGGGCTCCGGGACTGCTGCGGCTCACACGCACTCTGTAGCTAGTCCCTGTTGCCGAAGTGTAGAATGTTGATGATGATTCAAACTCCTCCATGTTCTTATCACTGAAAACGGGATCAAGCGAAGCCGCAAGTTCGGACGGCAGTATGTTGAGCACAAGGAGATTGTCCATATTATTCCTTACCGAACCGAAGGCTTTTGCAAAAGAATGATTTACATAGGTAATCATACCGTTGGACAAACATATGGCGGTAGGAGTGGGGAAATGATCCAGTATCTTATATTGGCTGTTGTCTTTCTGATCTATGGTAGTCTCCTTTTGTGCAGAAGTTTTTTTTTCCATAAATGTAGCCTTGCCTGCCTTTTTACGGAGCTCACGTGTGCGGTTCAGGTTCTTGCGAAATGTTGAGTAAACGAAAAAAGCAATACCAGCGCCTACTATTAATACTACCAGAAAACCCACGGCCTTTAACCTGCCTGTATTATTTATATCTCCCTCTGCTGCAAGGAGGGTGGATATATAACATATTGATGGGGATGAAATTAATGCTATATAATGAGCTAATATTCCGTTCATTGGTTCTTGTACTGTGAAAATTACCGACAAAGTCTAAATATACGTTAAGCGCACTTAAATGTCGATCTTCAGATCAATATTATTTCCGATTAAATGACAAAAATATAGAATCATTCCACTAAAAAATCGGTTTTGTATTACTAAGGTTCTAAAAAGTGGTTTTGAAGTGTGGAATTCTTATCTTTGCACGGTTTTTCAAAGCTTACTAAAAAAATATAATTCTTTATATATGACCATTGAAGAGCAGTTACGCAATACAGTCATAGAAGCTGTAGTAAAGCTTTACGGAGAAAAGGTTGATGAAAAGATAGTTCAGGTTCAGCTTACACGCAAGGATCAGAAGGGTGATTATACTGTTGTTGTGTTCCCTTTGCTGAAAGTTTCAAAGAAGAAACCCGAAGATACAGGAGCAGATCTTGGAAACTATTTAAAGGAGAACCTGCCCTATGTAGACTCTTATGACGTTGTGAAGGGCTTTCTGAATGTGAATCTGTCGCATTCTTACTGGATTGGTCAACTCAATGAAATAGTAAAGGAAAAGGATTTTGGATTTGTATCGGCAAGCGGCGAGTCACCACTTATGATGATAGAATATTCGTCACCCAATACTAATAAGCCGCTTCACCTGGGACATATCCGTAACAACCTGCTGGGATATTCACTGTCCCGCATTGCCGGTTCGAACGGCTACAGGATTGTAAAGACCAATATAGTTAACGATAGGGGTATCCATATCTGCAAATCCATGCTTGCATGGAAGAAGTGGGGTGAAGGTGTTACTCCAGTCTCAAGCGGAGAGAAGGGTGATCATCTGGTAGGACGCTTTTACGTGTTGTTTGACAAGCATTACAAAGAGGAACTGAATCAACTGCAGGCTACGGGAATTAGCAAGGAGGAAGCTGAGAAGCAGTCAACTCTTATGGAAGAAGCCCGTGAGATGCTGCGCAAATGGGAAGCCGGGGATGAGGAAGTTGTTGGTATGTGGAAGATGATGAACAGCTGGGTTTACGATGGCTTTGCTATTACGTACAAAAACCTGGGTGTTGATTTTGATGATATTTTTTATGAGTCTGATACCTATTCAGTAGGTCGTGATAAGGTACTGGAAGGTGTTGCTAAGGGCCTGTTTTACAAGAAGGATGACGGCAGTGTTTGGGCTGACCTGACTGATCAGGGACTAGATGAGAAATTATTGCTAAGGGGTGATGGAACCTCGGTCTATATGACCCAGGATATCGGTACAGCCAAGATCAGGTTTGACAAATACAAAATAGACAAGATGGTCTATGTTGTAGGTAACGAACAGGACTATCACTTCAAGGTGCTGTCAATTTTACTCGACAAGCTTGGCTTTGAATGGGGCAAGGACCTTGTTCACTTCAGCTATGGTATGGTTGAGCTGCCCGAAGGCAAGATGAAATCTCGCGAAGGTACTGTGGTTGATGCAGACGACCTGATGGAAGAGATGATCAACACTTCCCGTGATATGTCTAAGGAACTCGGCAAACTTGAAGGTTATTCTGAAGAGGAGGCTGAGCAGGTGTATCGAATGGTTGCCCTTGGCGCCTTGAAATATTTTATACTGAAGGTTGATCCCAAGAAGAACATGACCTTCAATCCCAAGGAATCAATTGACTTTAATGGTAATACCGGTCCATTTATTCAATATACCCATGCCAGAATTAAGTCGATATTCAGAAAGGCTTTAGACAAAGGCATTCCGTGGAGCGGTTCGGCACCCTCAAATGTCACCCTCAACGAAAAGGAAAACAACCTGGTGCGCAGTATTGCCGTATTCCCAAATGTGGTGAAGGAAGCCGGGGCTGCTTTCAGCCCGGCTGTGATAGCCAATTACGTGTACGAACTGGCTAAGGAATACAACCAGTTTTATCACGACAGCCCAATTCTTTACGAGGAAAATGCAGATTTGCGTGAGCTGAGGCTTTCTCTCAGTCATGCAGTTGCAGAGGTTATAAAAAAGGGAATGTGGCTGCTTGGCATCGATGTGCCGGAGCGTATGTAATTTGATTACTACCTGAAAAACCACTAGATTTAGGGATTTCAATATTTATCCGGGCCATGTATTTTGGCCCGGAAATAATACTTTGTGAAAAATGGAGAAAGAAGTAGCGAAATCCGGAAAAAAATCTCTCTGGAACCCCATCAGAAAGTGGTTTTTTGTTATCCACAAATGGGCAGGTATTGTAAGTGCCCTGATTCTGTTTGTCGTATGCCTCACTGGAACCATTTACACCTTTCAGGAAGATATTATCAGGTGTCTTAACAAGGAAAAGTACATTGTTAAGGCAGTTGACGGTACCAGTCCCATTAGCATAGAAGATGCCGTACAAAAGGTAAAGGAGGCAACGGGAGTTGCCCCGCGTTTTATCAATATCCCTTATTCTTCAGACAATGTATGGATTGCCAATGCAGTAACTCCTGAGGGTGGGCGCAGAGGTACAAACTACTTTGTAAATCAGTATAGTGGTGAAGTTACAGAAGGTGGCAACCTGAAGGGACAGGCCTTCTTTTTGATTGTGTTCCGCCTCCACAGATGGCTTTTGCTTGATACTGCTGTAGGTCGTCCTATTGTGGGTTGGGCTACTATTATTATGATATTACTTGTAATAAGCGGTATTGTCCTCTGGTTTCCCCGTAAGATAAAGAATATTGCAAAGGGACTGAAGATTATGTGGAACGGAGGTTCTTACCGACTAACATACGACCTTCACAATGTACTTGGCTTTTATACAGCAATTCTGGTGCTGATAATGTCAGTTACCGGACTGTTCTGGTCTTTCGACTGGTCACGCAAGGCCATTTATGGAGTGCTGGGTGTTGAGGCTCCTGCAGGATCGGGCGGTCCACAAGGAGGAGGAGGTCAGGGAGCCGGATCAGGTGGTGCAGGACTAGGTCAGGGTAGTCGGCAGGCCGGAGCCGTTGAAGAACCGAGAGGTGGTGGCGTGCGTGGTGAAGGAGCCGGACAACGTGGTGAAGGTCTGGGTGAAGGCAGAGGAGTGGGTGCCCGTGAACAACACCGTGGCGGTGAAAGATCTGCTGAGGGCGCAAATAAAACAGAAGTCGCAATTGCTCAACAGACAGATTCAGTTGAAGGAGTTGTGGACAACACTTCACTCAGCAGCACTGCAGACTATATAGCATTTGCTCAATTAATAGAAGCAGCAAATAAAGAACTTCCATTCAAGGGTAATCTCAGGGTCAATATCCCATCCGAAAAAGATGAAACAGTAACTATAGCCAAGTCGGGCGCAGCCTTCTTTGCCCGTGCTGGAAGCGATAATATTGTTATCTCAAGAGTAAGCGGCGAGGTAACTAAAGTTGACCGGCACTCAGACAAACCGCTAAACCAGCGTATTGCATCATCAATTCGGGCCATACATACAGGTGAGATTTTCGGTACTTTTTCGAAGATATTGTACTTTATTGCCTGTCTTATTGCAGCATCTCTGCCTGTTACCGGACTTATAATGTGGATCAGGAAGTGGTAACAGCTAGAACTTCCCAGTCAGTTTTATATTAATCCTGCGGGAGGTGAGGTAGTTTGGTACCGCATACTGCCTGTTGTACACATCCGTTACCCAGTAGTAAGAGATTGTATTATTGATATCAGGCAGGTTGAAGACCTCAATACCCAGCCAAAGATTTTTCATATACCTGGTGCTATTTCCCTTATTAGCATTACTGTAGCTCAGCAGATCATATGAAAATCCGATGTCAACCCTTCTGTATGGTGGCATACGGTAGGTTGCCTTGTATCTATCCGACCTTGGAGGACCGAAGGGTAGTCCGGATCCATAGAAAAAGCTCAGGTGGGCCTTAAACTCAGGATTATGTGGCAGGTTATCCTGTAGGAAAAGGGAAAAATTCACCCTTTGGTCGGAGGGTCTTGGTATATAGCCCGGAGATCCGGCTCTGGCCGGATCGTCCCAGGTATCGCCGCTTATATCTTCCTCGCTCTTCATTATCGATAGTGTTGCCCAGGATTCTTCTCCGTTAACCAGTTCACCGTTGATCTTGAAATCTATACCCGTTGCATAGCCCTGAGCTTCATTTTCACCTGAGTAAACAATCCTTACATTGTCAATATAGTAGGGTATCAGGCGGTCAAGGTGCTTGTAATAGAGTTCGGTAGTAAACTTAAACGGCCGCTCTGCAATATCGAAGTGGTAGTCATAGCCGGCCACAAAGTGGATTGAGCGCTGGGAGCTGATATCCTTGTTGATATTGCCGTCGAGGCGACGCAACTCTCTAAAAACGGGCGATTGGTTGTATACCCCTCCTGAAAGGCGGTAGCGGCTATTACGACCTTCAGGAAGGTAGCTTAGCAGGATACGTGGGCTGATGGTGGTTTCGTTGTTGAATGACAGCCAGGTGGCTCTGATTCCTGCATCCAGATTCAGTCGGCCCTTGGTTAGTTGCCAGGTGAGCTCCTTCTTGATAAAAGCCGATAATCTGTGGTTGCTCAGAGCATTCCGTCCATGGATAGAGTATGCAAGTTCCAGCCTGTCATCGTATTGGGGAATTGAGTAATCGGCTGAGTCTATTCTTTCCCACTCAGTGATTCTGTCGCGAAAATTCTCGTGGCGATAATGCAGTCCCCATGAGGTAAGACTGCTTCCCTTATGCTTTCCTTCGAGGCTGACAGCGTTGACGGTACCAAAGAGGTCATTTCGGGCATAGCGGTGGAAACCTCCAACGGCTATCTCTTCCCCTTCATTTCCATCACCAAACGGATCTTCAAGTTCATGCATCCAATACTCGGAAATAATGTCGTAGGTTTCCTCTTCGAAGGTGCGGAAGCCGCTGGCTGTAAGTTGGTATTGGCTTAATCCCCTTATATATTTTGCCGACGCGGCAGCATAGCCGGTTTCAAAGCTATCATCCTCCCGTCCTAGGAAGTATACATTGAGTCGCTTGATCTCTGCGATAGTGCCGAAGGTTGTTTCCCGCGACAGCGGTTGGAGGCGGTAGCGATTGGATGAGTAATAACCCAGCACATCGAAGGATAGGGCAGAGGTAGCCTGATAGCTAATAAAAGTCTGTATATCGGTAAAATTTGGATGGTAGTAGCCCTTTTCGTCGAGAGTGCCAAGCAGGTAGCGGTTTGTCTTATATCTCGCACCACCTATCCATGACAGTTTACTGCCAAGGCCTGTGCCTTCGAGGTGGAGGGAGGCGCCCAGCATGCCCGCGGAGATGCTGCCTGCATGTTCTTTGGGTCGCTTGTAGTTGATGTCGAGGACCGAACTCATCTTATCGCCATAGGAGGCGCTGAAGCCTCCGGCTGAGAATTCGACAGATTCTACGAGGTCGGGATTTACAAAACTGAGACCTTCCTGTTGTCCTGAGTGGATAAGGAAGGGGCGGTATACTTCCACCCCGTTTACAGTCACCATATTTTCATCAAAATTACCCCCTCTTACCCTGTACTGACTGCTTAGTTCGCTGGAAGACGTCACCCCCATCTGCGAACGGACCAGTGCCTCTATGGAATGCCCTGCAGCTGAAGGTATGGCGCGGATATGAGAAGCATCAAGTAGCTGATTGTTCATGCCCGAAGTTCTGTGCCCTTCCACATCCACCTGGTCGATAAGGTAACTTTCCTTTTCAAGTCTGATATCAAGGGGCAATACAGTGCCGTCATTGATGCAGACTGTCCGGGTCTTAAAGCCAAGCGATCTTATCTCAAAGCAAATGGGCAGAAGAGCCTCTGTAGTAAACGAAAAGCTGCCATTCTCATTGCTTATTGAATAGATACCCAGGGAGTCGGAAACTATATGTGCGTAAGGAAGAGGGCTGTTATCAGTATCGCTTACCGTGCCAGCCACTGTGATAGCCTGATATGCGGACAGCTGTCCGCATACCTGCGATGGCATCAATATAATGGCAAAAAGAAGCAGGTAAAACGCGCTAAGCCTCATTGTCAATTGTGTTTACACAAAGCTATAAAAGTTTCACTAATACTTCGGCCGCATATGCCTATAAAAGAACTGTTGTCCTTGTTTTTCCAGTCCTCATAATCTATATTTGTAC
>CAYNFX010000024.1:15919-22272 GCA_964396555.1 uncultured Alkaliflexus sp. | reverse complement strand
AGCCCGGGAAGTCCTATGTTATTGTGTCAAACCACCAGAGTATCTGGGATATTTTTCTACTGTATGGTAATATGCCTGTTGATTTCAGGTGGGTAATGAAGAAGGAACTCAGGACTATACTTTTTGTCGGATTTGCCTGTGAAAAGGTTGGGCATATTTTTATTGACCGGTCATCACCACGCGAGGCTGCGCGCTCGCTTGAAGAGGCCCGCACAAAACTTGTCAACGGAGTTTCAGTGGTTATTTTTCCCGAAGGAACCAGAAGTCGCCGTAAGGAGATGAGCCGGTTTAAAAATGGGGCATTCAAACTGGCAAAAGACCTTGAGCTTGACATATTGCCTGTAACAATAGTTGACAGCTATAAGATTTGTAGCGGGGATTTCCTGGACTTATTACCAGGAAAGGCAGGTATCGTGATTCACCCAGCGATAAAGACAGCCGATTATGTCGACAATCCACAGGGATTGTCGGATTATGCTCGACATATTATTGAATCTGCTTTGTAGTACTTATGAAAGAGGGATGATATGAACAGAGTATTAAAATTGCTTGCGATTGTCTTCCTTTTTGGAGTTCAGTATGCTGAAGCCCAAAAGAACCTGACAACGAAGAATCGCGCGGCTATAAAGAGTTATGAGGTAGCACTGGAACATTTTGGTAACGGAAGACTTACTACTGCAATGGATGCTCTGAAGGAGTCGATAAGGAAGGATGATAGCTTTATCGAACCATATCTTGTTCTTGGTGATATATATAATATAACCGGTGATTATAAACAGGAGCTTGAAGCTCTCCTGAAAGCATACGAGATAGACTCGCTCTTCTTTCCTGCTACAATGTTCAACATTGGTGTGGCTTCAGTCAGGGTCGGCCATTATAAGGAAGCTGTTGAATGGCTTGAAAAGTATAAATGGAAATACAGTGACAAGATGGACGCCGAAGAGCTAAACAAATGGCTCGACAGGGCACGCTTCGCCGCTAAGGCAATTGAAAATCCTTATGTAATAAAGCTTGAACTTGCTGGTGATCCCCTGCATCCTAGCAATGATGAATACTGGCCCAGTGTGACTGCTGATGAACAAACCCTTGTGATAACAATACTCAAACGCAGGGCTGAAGGGGTGAATATGCAGAATGAACTACCTAAATCTTCCCTTTTTTATCAGGAAGATTTTTATTACTCTGTTAAAAATGAGGATGGAAACTGGAGCACGCGAATGCCTTTGGAGGGAGACATTAATACTGACGGAAATGAAGGTGCTCAAGCGCTTTCAGCTGACGGTAATATGATGTTCTTTACAGCTTGTGGCAGGTCTGACGGAAGGGGTAGCTGCGATATATATTTTTCACGAAAGACTGGCAGCGGTTGGAGTACACCTGTCAATTTGGGTATGCCAATCAACTCTCCATATTGGGAAAGTCAGCCCTCTTTTTCATCCGACGGAAAGACCCTATACTTTGTTAGTAACAGGCCGGGGGGCAGGGGAGACAAGGATATATGGATGGCTTCAATAGAACGTTATAATTCCGAAGGTGTACCCATTTTCGGTAGCCCTTTTAATCTGGGAGCTAATATTAATACAACAGGTGAGGAAAATTCACCCTTTATTCACCATGACAATAAGACCCTGTATTTCTCATCTGACGGACACAGCGGAATGGGAGAACAGGATATCTTCTTTAGCCGCAGAAATGATGATGGCGAGTGGCAGATGCCAGTAAATGTGGGTTATCCTATCAATACCCAGGGGGATGAGATGGGTTTTATAGTTAATGCCAGGGGTAACAGAGCTTATTTTTCAAGCGATGGCATGATGGAAGGCAACAATAACAAGGTGATCTATACTTTTGAACTGCCTGAGCCGCTTAGGCCAGATCCTGTATCTTATGTGAAAGGCCGGGTCTTTGATATTGAAACAGGTGAGACTCTCCCGGCTGAATTTGAACTCAAGAAGCTTGAGAATGGAAAAACTATAGTTGAATCCCGCAGTAACCAGTCAGGACAGTTTCTCGTCTGCCTCCCTCTTGGTGGTCGATATGCTTTTAAGGCTGCTCATCCGGGTTATATGTTTTACTCGGGACACTTTGACCTTGAGAACGAGTATTCCGTTTTTAAGCCCTACTTGCTTGACATTGGTCTGTATCCAATCAGAACAGGAGCAAAGACAACTCTTGAAAATATATTCTTTGAAACTGATTCTTATGAGCTCAAGGAAGAGTCGTTAGTGGAGCTTGAGGAACTATATTCTTTCCTTACCGAAAACCCGGATGTCAGGATATTGATAGGTGGTCATACAGATAATCAGGGTAATGCAGGTTATAACCAACGCCTGTCTGAAAATAGGGCAAAATCCGTTTTTAGCCATTTAGTTCAGAAGGGTATTGATCCGCTTAGGCTTGAATACAAGGGCTTCGGTCTGTCAAATCCGGTGGCAGATAACAGCACTCCTGATGGAAGGGCAAGAAACCGAAGGACTGAGATCACTGTTCTATAAAACAAAAGAGGCTGACTTGTCAGCCTCTTTTGTTTTATTTCAATATTATCTGAATATCCAGATACCTATTCATTAAGGTATTTAGAAAGCGTTTCTATTAAGATTTGAAGGCGAATGGGCTTTGCAAGATAATCATTACAGCCCACTTCCATGCATTTTTCCCTTTCACCAGACATAACGTGCGCCGTCTGTGCAATCACCGGAATATCTGGGTTGATTTTCTTGATCTCACGGGTTGCCGTGTACCCATCCATCACTGGAAGTTGAAGGTCCATCAATACCAGATCAATCTTGTTATCTCTGAACATATCAATGGCTTCCTGACCATCTTTTGCCCAAATAATCTTAGCCTTGGTTCTACGCAAAGCTGCGTCAAAAAAAATCTTATTCGTATCGACGTCTTCTACAACCAGAATGGTTTTATCCTCCCAGTTTTGGTTCAACGCATTGCTTAAATTGTCCGACATAATTGTGTTTTAATCATATTTAAAACTCACTAAATCCAAACTCAGCATGTAAGGTCCTGATTAACAAATGCTGACGAAACAATGCTGATAGTAAACATCTTCCGGCGCTATTATGCATGGTGTGTTATCACGCATTCAAAATTAAGTTTTATTTTTCGAAAACATAGGACTCGTTAACAAAATAATTGAATTTTCTAAACTTTAGCTAACGCGAATAGCAATATACCTTATTTTTGTGATGCATGAATGCGCGCAGATAGGGCTAAGGAGCATGATTGTGTTAGTCTTTGGCTGTTTTCCTAATATCTTATTGTGGTTATGATTTTCAGAGTCTTAGTTAGCGTTTTGTTAATATTTGCCTTTTGTTTGCCGGTTTCGTCGTCAAATGCAGGGAATGCTGCTATCGAGAAGGCCGGTTTATGGGCTGATTCCATATATACGACCTTGAGACTAGAGGATAAGCTTGCTTTGGTATTATTGGGCCAGCCGGGATTTACAATTATTGATCCGTTAACCAGTGAAAACCAGGATATAAAATCATTAACCTACACCAGAGCTATCGCAGATATTAGGGGAGGCTTTGAGTCTTCTTCAATGCCAATGCCCTTTCCTGATGAAAAGACTCTGCTTGTTTGTTCACCAGAAAGCCGCGATGGGATGATACGCTGGCTAGCTGATACCTTTGCAAGGATTGGTGTCAATTGCTTTCTTAGTGATATAGTTCCCCTGCCTTCCATAAATGTCGCAAACGGAGATGAGCAAACAGGGGCGGTACCTGAGTCCTCGCTATGGATACCTTTCAGACCAGATGTTTATAGCCTGAATGCCTTTTGTGCTAAGGCATGTTTGGTTCCCTCACATATCAACAGCATACTACCATCAAGCCTTCCTGTGATAAACCTCCCGCAGGTAGGGAATAAGGAAGGAACATACATGGTTGCCGGTACTGCGTTGTCAGTCCAACAGGTTCTCGAAGAAGGTAAACTGTTGATAACCGAAGATTTTGTAAGAGACTTTGAAAGGTTACTAAATGCTTTCAGAGACAGATGGCTGGATGAAGATATTCTTGTGCATTCCTGTAGGAATGCTCTAATAATGAGGTATCTGTCTGCAGAGACCCATTATTTTATGGCACCTAATCTCTCAAAGAATGAGCTGTTGCTTACTTTCAAAAGAGTTTATGAGTCCTCTGTTAGTATTTTCCAACCTCACTACAAGAAACTTTTTCCGCTTACGCAACTTGACCTGAAGGTGGGATACTTTAACAAAAGTATGCTTCATGGAAATAATTTTGTCAGAATGGCTGATAATTATATAATGCAGCAACCAATGTTTTTGGATCCATATCGGTATGATCTTGTTTTTCTGCTTAGTGATCCTTCATACTATCAGACTATTCCATTAGAGGAGGTTATCAGGTCTATTCGTATTTATTACCCAATGGTGTCTATAGTCCTAGTTTGGGCCGGTGATCCACAAAAGCTTCCTTTTTCATCGTGGCCTTCCGGTCTGGATGCAATGATTTCAGCTCCATCGGATATCCCTTTTGTTTGGGAAGTTATGGCTCAGGCTGCATTTAATGGGGTAGAGACTACGACCTCGGCTTCTTGTGAGGTATATGGGAACCTGGCCTCAATGGCGCTTCACTGTCAGGCCACAAGACTTAAATATGGCATGCCGGAGGAGGTTGGGTTGAATAGTGATACTCTGGCCTTGATTGACAAGATTGTTGAAAAAGCGATACGACAAAATGCTGCTCCTGGTGCGCAGGTACTTGTCGCCAGAAACGGAGTTGTATTATTCCACAGAAGTTACGGATGGCACAATTACAAGAAAAAAAGACTGGTTAAAAACCGTGATATCTATGACCTGGCATCTGTAACAAAGATAGCTGCCACAATGCCTGTTGCAATGCTTACGTATGATGAAGGCTTATGGAAACTTCAAGAACCAATACGTACTTACCTGCCTGAGACTGATACTACCGACAAAAGAGATATTACGGTCAGACAACTGCTTTTGCATCAATCGGGCCTTCAGGCTTCTATTTCCTTTCACACAGAGATTCTGGATAAGGGAAAACTAAATGGGGAACTGTTCAACAAAAAGCGCTCGTCTACTCATCCATATAAAGTTGACAATAACTTATATATGAACAAGAATTTAGTGTACAAGGATTACCTTATAAGCAACAGGAAGGACTCACTGTTTTCAGTTACTGTGGCTGATAATGTATATCTGAATCATACATATATTGACTCAATGTACTATCAGGTTCTTGCTTCCAAACTCAGAAAGCCTGCTTATCTGTATAGTGACCTGAATTTTATACTGCTTAAGAGAATTATTGAGACCGTAAGTGGTTTGCCAATGGAGAATGTGGCTAATGAGATGTTTTATAGTAAGATGGGTAGTACCTCTCTGACGTTCAACCCCTGGAAACAAGGCTTTGCTAAAATGGCTACACCAACAGAAGATGACCAGACTTTTAGGAGGCAGACTCTTCAAGGCTATGTGCATGACCAAACTGCTGCATTGATGGGTGGGGTGGCAGGACATGCAGGACTTTTCGGTAATTCAAATGACCTTGCCAAGCTACTGCAGATGTACCTCAATAAAGGGGAATATGGTGGACACAGATACCTGGGAGTCGGCACGGTGGACTTCTTTACTTTAACACATGAACCGGGAAACAGGAGGGGACTGGGCTTTGATAAGCCGGAAACGGATCCAAAGAAAGACTCTCCGGTATCTCGCCTTGCTTCTGCGGAATCATACGGTCATCAGGGCTTTTCAGGTACCATGGTTTGGGTGGATCCAAAGTATAACCTGATCTATATCTTCCTGTCAAACAGGATACATCCTGATTCATACAACAGAAAGCTATCCGGACTAAACATTCGAACCGATATTCAGGATGTGATTTACAGATCTATTACAAAACCTTGAGAAAATACCAACAAGTCCTGCTAAAACTGGATTTGCTAGTCTGTAATAACAAAAAAGAGGGGCTATCTGTCAGATGTACCCCCCCCCTTATGTATGTTCGCTATAGTTCCAGACCTCTAAAGTTCTAGGAAAGTCTTTAATGCCTTTATCATCCAAACCTGATCTTCGGTTCCTGCCAGTTCCCTGACCGAGTGCATAGCCAGCATTGGATTACCGACGTCAACACATCTGATATCAATCTGTCCGGTGCTTATATTACCCAGGGTAGAGCCACCTGCAATGTCGGAACGGTTGACAAATTTCTGGTAGGGAACGTCTGCTTGCTTGCAAATCTGCTCAAAGACAGCGATACTGTCCGAATCACTTGTGTATTTCTGATTTGCAGTAATCTTGATAACAGGTCCCTTATTTAGCTTAGGATGCAAGACCGGGTCTTGTTTTT
>CAYNFX010000024.1:0-15819 GCA_964396555.1 uncultured Alkaliflexus sp. | reverse complement strand
ATCTTGATAACAGGTCCCTTATTTAGCTTAGGATGCAAGACCGGGTCTTGTTTTTCAATATAATTTGGATGGACACTATGTGCCATATCAGCTGAAACCATAAATGATGAATAGATACTTCGCTGTATACCCTCATTGTCAAGTCCTAATTTATTGAGTATCCTTTCAATAATATGCCTGAAAAGTGGGGAGTCTGCACCCTGTTTTGTGAGGCTTCCAACTTCTTCATTGTCGAAAATTGCAATCATCCTGGTTGCCTTGCCTGCCTTGCTGCTTAACAAGCCTTCAAGAGCCGCATGTGCCATTGCAAGGTTGTCCAGCTTGGGAGAGGAAATAAACTCCTGTTTACTGCCCATAGTACAGCCTTTATTGAATTCATAAAGGGTCAGATCGTATTCCAGAATGTTTGATTTGTCTATGCCCAGCTCGCTGGCTATCATTTCCTTCAACATGTCCTTTTCAAGCCCTCCTTCGCCACCAATACCTATGAGTGGCAACATATCCTTCTGACGGTTTAATTCCACCCCATCATTCACACTTCTGTTAAAGTGAATTGCAAGTGAAGGAATAATAACAACGGGGCGACGGAAGTCAAGCAACCTGTTATCAGGCCACAGTGGATTCGTACTACGGAGACTGACCCTTCCTGCAATTGAAAGTGGTCTGTCAAGCCAGGTCATCAATATCGGACCTCCGTAAACTTCTGTGTTGAGCTTCACAAAGTAATTGTCACTCAAAATTTCCGGATCCGGTTTTATCCTAAAAGTGGGAGAGTCGCTATGCGCTGCAACTATCCTAAAGCCATCCTTTGAAGAATCACCTTGCCCCACCGAGAAGGCGAACATAGCTGTACCATTGCGTGTTACGAAATAATTGCCTCCCTTTTCAATTTCCCACTTATCTCTTAGATCAAGTTCCTCGAACCCTGCTTCTTTCAACCGTTGTGCCATAGTAGATACAGCATGGAAGGTACTGCTGCTCTTGTGAATAAATTCAATAAGCGATTCAGCTACTTTGTGTGCTTCTGTCATATCAGTTTAATTATTTTGCCGGGATACTTATCTGGGAGCCTCAAGGCTCCCAGATGTTACCGTATTTATTGTCTTCTGTGTGTAAAAGTACTACAAAAAAACAGCTATTTTTGCCTTAAAATAAGGGAAGATTTCATACTTTTGATATAAAACAAATGAAAAATAGAAGCTTAATCTCTATTACCGATTATTCCAGGGACGAGATCCTTAGGATTCTTGAACTTGCTGCTGATTTCGAAGCTAATCCCAATCAGCCCCTGATGACGGATAAAGTGGTGGCCACTCTTTTCTTTGAGCCTTCAACCCGTACCAGACTAAGTTTTGAAACTGCTATTAACCGCCTTGGTGCAAGGGTTATCGGATTTTCTGATTCTGCTTCTTCTTCTACTACCAAGGGTGAAACTTTGAAGGATACTATTAAAATGGTCAGCAACTATGCTGACCTTATTGTAATGAGACATCCCCTTGAAGGTAGTGCCCGCTATGCTTCAGAACAATCCAGAGTACCGGTTATAAATGCCGGTGACGGTGCCAACCAGCATCCTACACAGACTCTGCTTGACCTGTATTCTATCAAGAAAACACAGGGGACTTTGGAAAATCTGACAATCTATATGGTTGGTGACCTTAAGTACGGCCGTACGGTTCACTCCCTACTGATGGCAATGTCGCATTTTAATCCTACTTTCTACTTCGTGGCTCCAAAGGAAATGTCTATGCCAAAGGAGTATCTGCGCTTCTGCCAGCAAAAGGGTATTAAGTATTATGAGCAAAGTGATATTAGCAATCTGGAAACAGCAGATATCCTCTATATGACCAGGGTTCAGAAGGAACGCTTCTCTGACCCTATGGAGTATGAGAGGGTCAAGAACACCTATGTGCTGCGCAACTCAATGCTCGATAATACGAAAGACAACCTTAAGGTATTGCATCCTCTGCCAAGGGTTAATGAAATTGCAGATGATGTTGATGCAAATACTAAGGCTTATTACTTCAAACAGGCTGAGAACGGTGTTTATACCCGTATGGCAATTATCGCTTCAATTATGGGTCTGAAATAAGCTTTAATATCCAATTACAAAAAATTACACAACATGTCAAGTAAGAAACAACTTCAGGTAAGCGCTATAGAAAATGGAACTGTAATAGACCATATTCCGGCGGCTTCACTTTTCAATGTAATTACAATTCTCGGCCTTGACAAGATACCAAACCAGATAACCTTTGGTGCTAACCTTGACAGCAAGAAATACTTGAAAAAGGCAATTATTAAGGTGTCTGACAAGTTTTTCGAGCCCAATGAGATAAACAAGATATCACTTGTTGCCCCAAATGCTCATCTGAATATTATAAGGGACTACGAGGTGGTTGAGAAAAAGCATGTTACAATACCGGACGAGATTGTTGGTATAGTTAAATGCTTCAATCCAAAATGTATTTGTAACCACGAATCCGTCCAGACCCGCTTTAGGGTAATGGATAAGGAAGAACTGGCTCTGGAATGCCACTACTGTGAGAAAATAACAACTCGTGATGAGTTGAGAATGGTATAAAGAGAGGGCTTTATTTTCCTATTTGAAGCAAAAAATGCAGCTGCAAGGAGCTGCATTTTTATTTATATGGTACAAAGGTATTTATATTCAGGTATTTTGTATTTCCGAAAGCTTGCTTTGCTTACACCTTAATAAAACTGTACACTTTGCTGCCAACAAGCTTATTGTCCCTTTATCATTGTAAGCAGCATCATAAAGCGTTCTGATGCATATACTGCATGAGGCACATTTGCCGGCAGGATAATTGCTTCTCCGGACTTTAGCGAATAGGGCTTACCTGCGATTCTAATCTCAGTAGTTCCGTCAAGTACCTGGACAAGTGCATCAAAGGGAGCTGAATGCTCACTGAGTTGTTGATCCTTGTCAAAGGCAAAAAGTGTTACGTTGCCTGAGGAGTTCTTGATTATCTGCTGACTTACAATGCTGTCATTTACATATTGGATACTATCCCTGAAGGCGATGATCTTTGCGCTTTCTGTTGCCATAACTAATAGTTTTTTAGTTTACTGTGGGCCGCTACTGTGCCCCTTTTCTTCAAAACAGGAGATATTGCTGTTTGTTCACCTGCCTGTTTTACAGCATATGTTCTAGCTCAGCTCCACCTTTCTTATATTGCCCATTCCGGCATACCACAGATAGCCTTGTACATTCTTGTAGCCCATTTGCCTGATAAGCCTCATATATTGCTCTACCTGCCTGAAGTGAGCAGTATTCATCCTGCGGCCGAATTTGTAGTCCACAACAACTACTTCATCGCCTTTTATCATAACCCTGTCAGGACGTTTCTCAGTTTTGAAGAGTATTGCGGCTTCGGTCTTAACTTGATAGCTGCCATCAAACCAGTGGGTCACAGTCGGGTGGGACAACCATTCCAAGATGCTGTCATGGTAACGGATGGCCTCATCTTCCCCTATCATTCCATCAAATACAAGTCTTCTGATAGCCTTGTCCACATCATCCTGTACCCTGATGTTCTCAAAGATTGAGTGGATAACCCTTCCTCGGAGCAGTGAACTGTCTTCATTATCAAAGTAATTCTCACTTTCAAGATGTATCAGTGTCCTGTCCTCCCAGGACTCAAGTGTGACAGTCCTGCTTTCAGTCTGGATATACTCACGGTTGGCCTTGCTGTATTTCTCCTTTGGGGAAACAGCATTTTGGATAGATTCGGCTTCTGTGATACTATGATATTCAAAGGCTGAGGAATCAAAGCCGTCTCCGGCATTTTGTATAAACTTGTACAGAAGTTCACCGATATCATTAAATCCATCTGATTTATCCTTGTCTTTCTTACTGTCGATCTGACAGATAATATTAAGGCTGTGCTTTGCACGTGTAAAGGCTACATAAGCAAGGTTGAGATTGTCTACATAGTATTGAAGCAGTTCGTTGAAGTAATGCTTTGCAAAGTGAGTGTTTGCCAGGTCCTTCTTGACTTTGACTGGAACCAAAGCAAGTCCGTTGAAAGGCCCCTTATCTGGCTTTACCCATATAAGCCCTGCTTTTCTTGCGTCAAAGAATTTCCAGTTTGCAAAGGGTATTACAACAGCCCTAAACTCAAGTCCCTTTGACTTGTGTATTGTCATTACACGAATTGCATTTCGGTTGTCAGGAACTGACAGGGAGGTTCCTGCACCGTTTATTTCCCAATAATCAAGAAATTTATTAAGATCCGGACTCTCCTGATTAATAAAGTCCAGACAGATACTCATAAATGTTTGCAAATAGACTGAGTCTCTTACTCTAAGTTCTTCAGGAAGTAGTTCGGTCAACCTTTCAACAAGTTCATATACCGGCTTTTCGCGGAGAGCAAACAGGTTGTCCTTGTAGTCATTCCACAATTGGTCCTCGGCGCTTCCCAACATATGTCCAGAAATATTCTCCAACCTGCTGCTTGGATTTTCGGCGGATAGGTTACGCAAAAGGTAGAGCCTTACAAAGGATTCTGAAACAGGATCATCGGGCCTGCTAATCAATTTCAGTTGCCCAATCAGAAGTCTGATGGCTTCTGATTTACCCAGAAGCAGGGAGTCGTTGCTTATAACTTCAATGGCTTTACCTTCAGAGTGGTATCTGCCCGAAAGCAAGGCGTCTGAAATTTCGGCGCCTTCTTCATTTCGGCGAACCAGAACTGCTATATCAGATGCATCATAGCCCTGAGCAAGCAACTGCTCAATTCTCCCCACAGTTTGATTTAAGGCTGCATCATTGTAATCATCTTTATCTGTTGTATCAACGGCCTTTATGAATATCTCGCCTTTAAGAGCTTTGCCCCTAGGAGAGGCAAACTGACTTACGTCTGCAAAAGCCCTGCTGATTCTTGACTGGTAGGGACTAACTTCTTCGTCTTCGATCAGGTCTCCTGGAATCTCCCCATTCAGCTTGCCCTGTAGTGCTTCAGCTGCATAGGTAAAGAATTCGTTGTTGAAGTTTATTACACCGGCACTACTTCGCCAGTTGGTATCCAGTGTCATTGATTCTACACCGTAGGTCCTGTAGTCTTGTTCGACAGCCTCGGCCAGAAGGCTCCAGTCTGAGTTTCTCCACCTGTATATTGACTGTTTAACATCTCCTACAACCAGACAGTCATTTCCAGCTGCAAGTGAGTCCTTTATAAGAGGGTAAAAGTTGTGGTATTGCAGAAATGATGTATCCTGAAACTCATCGATCATATAGTGATCATATCTGGTACCGGTCTTCTCGTAAATAAAGGGAGTGTCATTGTTGTCAATAATACCCGACAACAGGTGATTGGTACCTGCAAGGATAAAGAGATTTCTGGTACGACATATCTCATTCATCTTCTCATAGACATCCTGAACCAGGCCAAGGGAGTTCAGCTCCCTTTCTATCTCTTTAGCAGTAAAATAGTCCCTTCTTCTTGATTTTATCAGTTCTGCAGCCCTGGTAAGCAAGTCTTTGAGCCCACTGTTGTATGCGGCTTCAATTGCAGTATTAATTTCCCGGCTGTTATCCTTTCTCTTCCAGTTATCAATATTTTCAAGCAAAGTCTCTATTTTACCGACTTCCATATGTTTCTCCAGTCGGGCCATATTTTGAAACACCTTGACATTAGTCCTGCTCATACCCTTAAAGTCCTTGTTGATATCCAGGTTGTAGCGGGCTATTATCTCAAGTCCTTTCTTTCCGGTTTCCTCAAGGAAAGTATCTGTATCCTTGATAATCTTCCTGAGTGTTTGCTTATAGGTTGTCAGGTGTTCCTTATTCCTTATCTGACTGTTAAGCGTCCTTGCATTTGCCTGATACTGCTCGTTGAAGATCTCCCTGCTTATGCTTTGTATCTCACCGGCTATATTCCACTTGCTGCGCTCCTCCATATTCTCACGAGCAAAGTTTAGTAGCCACTCCTTCGTTTCCCTGTACTCGGGCCTGTTCATCTCCATTATAAGCCGGTCAATTGCCTGCGTCATTATGTATTCAGGCTTGAGCTCAACCCGGAAACTGGCCGGTAAGCCCATTTCATAGGCAAAGGAACGGGTCACCTTCTGGAAAAAGCTGTCAATTGTGCTTATGCTAAAACGGGAATAGTCATGAAGCAGCATGCCTAGCAACATGTCCGCTTTGCGGCGGACATGAGATTCACTCATTCCTGTGTAGTCAATCAGATCCTTTAGATGCTCAGGATTTTTGCAATCAGTAGCAGCCAGTTCGCTAAGGGACTTCAAAATGCGGTCACGCATCTCACCGGTCGCCTTGTTTGTAAAAGTCACGGCAAGAATATGCCTGTATTTGAAGGGATCCCTGAATAGTAGCTTCAGGTACTCTTGTGCAAGCCTGAATGTCTTTCCTGATCCTGCCGAAGCCCGGTAAATATGTAATCCTGCCATCCTCTTTCTTTTTGTTGAAGCTAAATTTAGTATAAAATGCTGTGACCACAGAGCAAATTAACTCTGAGTTTTGTTACTTCTATAACCATTGGTTTTTATACTAATGATAAATTGTTAGTTTTGCGTTTATAATCCTATTAGACTATAATCAAATCTTTGTATTGCCGAGAATCTTAAAAGCACAACCTTGGGGCCTGTTCTTTTGGATTTTTGATGCAGGTACTGATAATGAATCATTTCCTATATGAAGTTTATAGTAATCCTGACCGACGGAATGGCTGATGAGCCTGATGATATGCTTGGCGACATGACCCCTGTCATGGCCGCTAAAACTCCAGTAATGGATGAAATATGTAAAAAAGCTGCTACGGGTCTGGTACACACAGTGCCTCCCGAGTTTCATCCAGGTAGTGAGATAGCAAATATGAATATTTTGGGATATCCTCCTGCAAAGTATTTCCAGGGCAGGGGAGTGATAGAGGCTGCTTCACTGGGTATTGATATTAAAAGCGAAGATCTTGTACTACGCTGTAACCTTGTTTCCCTTGAGGATGGAATTTTGGTAAATCACTCTGCGGGACATATCAGCAGCCCCGAGGCTGCTGAGCTTATAGATGTTCTCAATGAAAAACTTGGTAGTGACAGAGTTAAATTTTATCCTGGCACCAGCTACAGACATATTTTGATTATCAAGGGAGGTAATTCTGATGTAAAGTGTACTCCACCTCACGATCACCCTGGAAAACCCGCAGTATCTTTATTTCCGGTTGCCAATTCTTCAAAAGCTGATGATACTGCAACCTTGCTTTGTGATCTTATGAAGCGCTCTGTTGATGTACTTAAAAATCATCCCGTTAACGTTAAAAGAAGAGCTGAGGGTAAGAAATGTGCTGACTCAATCTGGCCTTGGTCTCCAGGGTATAAACCTGACTTGCCATCGTTTAAGGACCGATTTGGAATTGAATCTGGTGCTGTGATATCGGCTGTGGATCTTATCTTTGGTATCGGTAAACTGGCTGGTCTTGAGATGGTACATGTGGAAGGGGCTACAGGCCTGCATGACACAAATTATGAGGGTAAGGCTGCTGCGGCTCTTGATGCACTGAAAAGGCATCCTTTTGTTTTCCTGCATATTGAAGCCATGGACGAGGCAGGTCATGAAGGTGATTTTCTGTTGAAGAAAAGGGTAATTGAGGATTTTGATCGCAGACTGCTAAAGCCTTTGTATGAGGGCCTTCAGAAAATGGGAGAGGATTACGCATTACTGCTTTTGCCTGACCACCCGACACCCTGCAGACTCCGTACACATACAAGGGCTGCCGTACCTTTTATGATCATGAAGAAGGGACTCCAGGCTGATAGCATTGAGACTTTTAATGAGTTTTCTGTTAAAAATGGTTCTCTGGGAGAAGTAAAGGGAGAGGAACTGTTGGATCTTTTCTTTAAGATATAAGAGTGACTGACAACTAATATTAAAATGCATAATTAGCTTGAGATGAAATATTTAAGTCTTGCTTCAAAAAATAAGAGGTTTCCACTAAAAGAGGTGCTTTTCAAGGGACTGGCTCCCGACGGTAGTTTGTTTATGCCTGAGAGCATTCCTCAACTTGACAGGGATTTTATTGAAAACATGGCAGCCTACGATCTGCCTGAGATAGCATTCCGTGTTCTCAAACCTTATATGGATGAGGATATAAAGGACGATGAACTAAGGGCAATCACAAGGGAGAGCTTTAATTTCCCAATTCCTGTCAGGCAGATAGATGGAAACCTGTATGTGTTGGAACTCTTTCACGGACCAACACAGGCTTTCAAGGATGTGGGAGCACGGTTTCTGTCACGTATACTTGGATATTTTAACAGAAACGAGGATCGCAAGCTCCTGGTCCTTACTGCTACATCTGGGGATACAGGTGGTGCTGTGGCAAATGGCTTCCACAAAGTTGAGGGTATAGAGGTTATAGTGCTCTATCCCAAAGGAAAGGTAAGCCCGTATCAGGAATACCAGATTACCTCTCCTGGTGCCAATGTCCATGCTATTGCAGTGGAGGGAAGCTTTGATGATTGCCAGCGATTGGTAAAGGAAGCATTCCGTGATGAAGATCTTCGCAAGATTGCTTACATGACTTCTGCAAATTCTATTAATATAGGCCGCCTGCTTCCACAGATGGTATA
Organism: uncultured Alkaliflexus sp.; assembly: GCA_964396555.1. GTDB lineage: Bacteria > Bacteroidota > Bacteroidia > Bacteroidales > Marinilabiliaceae > Geofilum. Next base: position 7,212 of record CAYNFX010000024.1, on the reverse strand, counting down.
TTATTTCTTTGCCTATGCTCAGCTAAGGGCAATGGGAGTGAAGGGGGATCCTGTAATAACAGTACCAAGTGGTAATTTTGGAAATATTACGGCTGCAGTTTTGGCCCACAAAATGGGTCTTCCTGTTAAGCGTTTTGTTGCTGCTACGAATGCCAATGATGTTGTTCCCCGCTTCTTTAAATCAGGGGTATATGAACCGCATCAAACTATAGTTACGCTTGCCAATGCGATGGATGTAGGTGATCCAAGTAACTTCCCAAGGATGTATGAGCTGTACAACAATTCTCTTCAGGATATAAAGACCGAGATGATATCACTCTCGGTTAGCGATGCTGAAATTAAAAAGGCTATTAGTGAAGGTTTTGGAAAATACAGTTATCTGATGGACCCTCATACAGCTGCCGCTTATACTGCAGCAATAGGGCAGGTTGATAAATCAGAAATTTCACTGTTTGTTTCTACTGCCCATCCGTTTAAGTTTGGTGAAGTAATAGATGATATTATTCCAGGTGGACTTGAAAAAGCTGGTTATACCATTGATTTTCCTAAACCGGATGATAAGGGTAGAGATGTTATGCCTGCGGAATACAAGGATTTGAAAAAGCGTATAGAAATAGTGGCACGATGATTGATAATTGCTTGTTAATACATTTTAATATTTTGAGCATATTTTTTCTTTTGGTTTAAAAAGTGCTATTTTTACGCTGCTTTTGTGAAATTTGATATAAAAACTACTGTATTATGAGGTATTTAACATTTCTGGGAATGATGCTGTTTTCTTTAGTTTCATTTGCTCAAACTGAAACAGCTTATATTGAGTTGAAGAATGAAGGTAATGATGCGTTGAGGAAGAACGATTTTGCCGCAGCAGTTGAGAAATTCGAGGCTGCTCTTGCAGTATGGCCTGAAGAAGAGGCACAGGATGCTTCAATGATATTTAATCTGGCAACTGCAGCACGAAGAATCTCCAACCATGAGAAGGCTCTTGAATACTACAAGAAATCTGCTGATATGGGATATCGTGCCGATTTCTCAACATATTACATTGCTTCTTCTCTGAATAATCTTGATAGGGATGAGGAGATGGAACAAACTCTGCTCAAAGCAATTGATGATTACAAAAGTAGTTCAGTACTTGCTCAGATGAAGAAGATGCTAACAACTTATTATCTGAAGAAGGGTGCAGAACCATATAATCAGGCTGCTCAAATTCTTGCTTCTGCAGCTAGTGCAGATCCTGAACAATATGATGAGATTACAGCTCGTGCAAACAATGCTTTTGCTGATGCTAAGCCATGGTTTGAAAAGGTACTTGAGATTGATCCTGACAACGAAAAGGCTCAGGCTTCCCTAAGAGAAATCAACAGCAGACTTAAGTAATCCTGTAAATTATTAAAATAAGGCTGTAATAAGGCCTTATACGATAAAAAAAGAGAGTGCCACAGGGCACTCTCTTTTTTTATCCATATTTACAACCTAGTTGACACTCTCTGGTCCCTGTGATTTGATGACCGATCCTTTTGTCTTGTGTGATACTATCTTTGTTTTGATCTTTTCTTCCTTCTCATCGTAATCTACTTCTATTTCATCGCCTTCAGAAACTGAAGCCTGGATTATTACCTCTGCCATTTCATCTTCAAGGTACTTCTGTATTGCCCGTTTCAATGGCCTTGCTCCGTATTGAGCATCATAGCCCTTCGAAACAATGAAGTTCTTGGCATTCTCAGTAAGATTAAGCTTATAACCGAGGCTCTCAACTCTTTTGTAAAGTCCGGCAAGTTCGATATCAATTATCTTGTGGATATCATCCTTAGAAAGGCTACCAAAGATAATCACATCATCAATACGGTTAAGAAATTCTGGTGCAAATGCCTTTTTCAGAGCTTTCTCAATTATTCCTCTGGCCATTTCATTATCATTCTGGCCTCCAGCCTGGGTAGAAAACCCAACTCCACGACCAAATTCCTTCAACTCCCTTGTTCCAATATTGGAAGTCATGATGATGATCGTATTCCTGAAGTCAACACGACGACCAAGGCTATCTGTCAGACGTCCTTCGTCAAGAACCTGAAGCATCAGATTGAAAACATCCGGGTGAGCCTTCTCAATTTCATCAAGAAGTACAACCGAGTATGGGCGCCGACGTACTTTCTCAGTAAGCTGTCCGCCTTCTTCATATCCGATATATCCAGGAGGTGCTCCAACAAGACGTGAGACACTAAACTTTTCCATGTATTCGCTCATATCGATGCGAATCAGGGCATCTGGAGTGTCAAACAGATATTGTGTAAGCACCTTGGCAAGGTGAGTCTTTCCAACACCTGTAGGACCTAGGAATATAAAGGAACCGATGGGTCGGTTTGGGTCCTTAAGTCCGGCGCGGTTACGTTGTATGGCTTTGACAACCTTTTGTATAGCATCTTCCTGACCAATAACCCTACCTCTAAGTTGTTCACCCATTTGTAGAAGACGAAAGCCCTCGGCCTGTGCGATTCTTTGTACAGGTATGCCGGTCATCATTGCAACAACCTCAGCTACCTTCTCTGCATCAACTACTTCTCTGTGTTGTTGTAGCTCTTCTTCCCATTTTTGCTTAGTGCGTTCCAGCTCGTCCTGAATGTTCTTTTCCTTGTCCCTGAAACTGGCTGCCAATTCGAAGTTCTGTGCCTTTACGGCCTTTATCTTGTTTTCCTTTACTTCTTCAATCTGCTTTTCTAGCTTAAGGATGGACTCGGGAACTACTATGTTGGAAATATGTACACGTGAACCGGCTTCATCCAGAGCATCTATAGCCTTGTCTGGAAGATGTCGGTCTGAAATATAACGCTCAGTAAGTTTTACACATGCATCAATAGCCTCTGGTGTATAAGTCACATTATGGTGATCCTCATACTTGGCCCTTATGTTGTTTAGAATTTCAAAAGTCTCCTCAGGTGTTGTTGGTTCAACCATGACTTTTTGGAAACGACGCTCCAAAGCACCGTCTTTTTCTATATGTTGACGGTATTCATCAAGGGTTGTAGCACCAATACATTGAATCTCACCGCGGGCAAGGGCAGGCTTTAGCATATTTGCAGCATCCAGCGAACCAGTAGCACCTCCAGCTCCGACAATTGTGTGGATTTCGTCGATAAACAGAATTATGTGTGGGTTCCTGGAAAGCTCATTCAATATTGCCTTAATCCGTTCTTCAAACTGGCCTCTATACTTGGTTCCGGCAACAATTGATGCAAGGTCAAGGGTGACAACCCTTTTTCCAAAAAGCACACGGGAAACTTTGCGTTCGATTATCCTCAGTGCCAAACCTTCAGCAATAGCTGATTTTCCTACACCAGGCTCTCCAATAAGTACAGGGTTGTTCTTTTTGCGACGGCTAAGGATCTGTGCAAGACGCTCAATTTCCTTTTCACGACCTACTATAGGGTCAAGACGGCCTTCCTCGGCTGCTTTAGTAATGTCTATACCAAAGTTGTCCAATACTGGTGTCTCACTCTGACCTTTAGCACCTGATGGCTTGGAACCTTCTGACGGACTGCCGCCAAAAGGACTATCCTGATCGTCATCGTCAGGCATCTGAGACCTTGCGATAGGATCCTGCTTTGTCAGGACACTCTTTAATGATTCGTATCTTACATTATAGCTTTCCATAATCTGTGCAATTGTACTGTTTGTATCTCGCAACAAGGCCAGTAATAGATGCACCGTCGTAATCTTATCATTTTTATGGGCCTTTGCTTCAAGGTAAACAAGTTTAAGAATCTGTTCAGTAGATTTCAAGAGCGGTAAATCTCCTTCATGCTCTAAGGATTTTGGGCCTTTTATCTTGTCCTCGATAGCCTCACGAAGGTGATCCAGGTCCACATTCATCTTTTCCATCAGCCTTACAGCGTGCCCACCGGGCTGTGCCATCAGCCCCAGCATAATATGTTCAGGAGCTATGAACAGGTTGCCAAGTCGCAGAGCTTCCTCCCTGCTGTGGGATATTGCGTCTCTAACCCTTGATGAATAGTTTAATTCCATACAGTCAACAAAATCTATTATACGTACAGTGAAACACTGTTGAAAAACTCTTCAAAAGTACTATATTTTACGCAATTATCCCACTTAATCAGATAAACCGAAAAAGGATATTTTGGTTCATCACCCATCCTCCTCAAATCCTGAAGAAAAGGGAGATTAATATTGCTAAAAATAGCTTACAATTAGGTCGCCACGATTTTAAAATTCGGCATTTTATCATTAATTTAGCGATATTAAAAAAGGTCGGTTTTATGACCTTTTTTTTGTTCATGATTCATCAAACAATATAAATATAATGATTGAAGAAGAAAGAATAATTAAGGTTAACATCGAAGAGGAGATGAAAGCATCCTACATCGATTACTCGATGTCGGTTATAGTCTCCCGGGCATTACCTGATGTTCGCGACGGTTTGAAACCCGTTCACAGACGGGTACTGTTTGGAATGCACGAACTAGGGGTGGGTTCTAATAAGCCTTATAAAAAATCTGCACGTATTGTGGGTGAGGTGCTTGGTAAGTTTCACCCGCACGGCGACTCTTCAGTATATTATGCAATGGTTCGCCTTGCCCAAACCTGGGCAATGAGATACCCACTGGTTGACGGGCAGGGTAACTTTGGATCCATTGACGGTGACAGCCCTGCTGCAATGCGTTATACTGAGGCCAGACTTAACAAACTGGCTGAAGAGACTCTGCTTGATATAGAAAAGGATACTGTCGACTTCCAGATGAACTTCGATGATTCTCTGAAAGAACCGACTGTTCTGCCTACCAGAGTACCACTTCTGCTTATCAATGGTGCTTCTGGTATTGCCGTGGGTATGGCAACAAATATGGCACCACACAACCTTGTTGACACTGTTAATGCCATTATTGCCTATATTGACAATACTGAGATCGAAATACCTGAACTTATTAAGATAATCAAGGCTCCTGACTTCCCAACAGGAGGTACTATCTATGGTTATGAAGGGGTTAGGGAATGCTATGAAACCGGTAGGGGCAGGATAGTTATAAGAGCAAAAAGCGAGGTCGAAACTGACGGACACGGACGGGAAAAGATTGTCATCAGAGAAATACCATACATGGTCAACAAGGCGGAATTAATTATGAAGATCGCCGACCTTGTGAATGATAAAAAGATTGAAGGTATCTCCAACGTCAATGATGAGTCTGACCGTGAAGGAATGCGTATTGTGATCGACCTGAAAAAGGATGCGATCGCAAACGTGGTACTCAATCACCTATACAAGTTTACAGCGTTGCAATCGTCCTTTGGCGTTAACAACATTGCGCTTGTTAAGGGACGTCCGATGATGCTTAACCTCAAAAACCTTATTTCAAACTTTGTTGATCACAGGCACGAGGTTGTTACACGTCGTACCCAGTTTGAACTTGACCAGGCTGAGAAAAGAGCTCATATACTTGAAGGACTAATTATTGCATCTGATCATATTGATGAAGTTATAAGGATAATCAGGGCTGCTCAAACTCCTGATGAGGCTAAGGATAAGCTTATAGAAACCTTCAAGCTCTCTGATATACAGGCTCGTGCAATTGTTGAGATGCGACTTCGTCAGTTGACAGGTCTTGAACAGGATAAACTTCGTGATGAGTACAATAACCTGCTTGGTGAAATAGCGCGACTTAAGGATATTCTTGCCAATGTACATTTGCGTATGGAGGTTATCAAGAATGAACTGATTGAAATAAAAGCGAAATACAGCGAAGGCAGAAGAACTGACATTGTTTATTCTTCTGAAGAGTTCAATCCTGAAGATTTTTACGCAGATGATGAAATGATTATAACCATCTCGCGCATGGGTTATATCAAGAGGACTCCTTTGTCTGAGTTTAAGACACAAAACAGGGGAGGGGTGGGCTCCAAAGGTTCATCAACCCGTGATGACGATTTCATAGAACAAATCTATCCTGCATCTATGCATGCAACGCTCTTGTTCTTCACAAAGAAAGGACGCTGCTACTGGCTCAAGGTCTATGAAATCCCTGAAGGTTCTAAGAATTCAAAGGGAAGGGCAATCCAAAACCTTATAAATATTGAACCTGACGATACTGTCAAGGCCTTTATGCGAGTTAAGAGACTTGCAGAAGATGTTGATTTCGTCAACTCACACTACATAGTGATGGGAACGAAGAAGGGTATCATCAAAAAGTCTCCTCTGGCTGATTATAGCAGACCAAGACAAAACGGAGTTATTGCAATTACTATCAAGGAGGATGACGAACTTCTGAGTGCTAGGCTAACAAATGGCTCAAATGAGATATTGATGGCAACTGGTAAAGGCCGTGCCATTAGGTTTAATGAGTCTGTGATAAGGGCTATTGGAAGGACTGGCCAGGGAGTCAAGGGTATTGCCCTGGATGAAGGCGACGAAGTAGTTGGCATGATTTGTGTCAAGGATCCAGAAGATGATATTCTTGTAGTTTCGGAAAAAGGTTACGGAAAACGTTCCAAACTTGATGACTACAGGGTTACCAACAGAGGAGGAAAGGGCGTCAAAACAATGAAGATCAGCGACAAAACAGGGGATCTGATTGATATTAAGAATGTTACTGAAGACAATGACCTGATGATTATTAACAAGTCAGGAGTCACTATCAGGGTCGCAGTAGCTGATCTTAGGATAACCGGTCGTACCACTCAGGGAGTAAGGCTTATTAACCTTGATAAAAAACAGGATGCAATAGCCTCAGTGACAAAGGTTGTATCTGAACGCATCGAAAATGAAATGTTTGAATCATCTGAAAGTGAACAGCCAGAAATTGATGTGCCTGAAGATGATAATATTGAATAAAACGGATGATTATTTATTAAATCGATGTAATTTTATTATTACAAACAAAAACAACAGGAAATGAAAAGGATTATTTTACTATTGTTCGCAGTAATTGTTGCAGCATCAGCCTTTTCCCAGAAAGGTAAAGTTACGATTGCATCTACTATGATAGACAATGGAGACCTTACAACAGCTCAGGAAAGGATTAATGAGGCAATGGTTAATGAGGCCACAAAAACATGGCCAAAAACTTATATAGTTGCTGCAAAACTGGCTACTGCACAATACAAGCAGGGCGCTGGACTCGAAAAGATCGTTGAAGCTGCTAATTACTATTTCCAAGCAGCTGAGCTTGATCAAAAAGGTGATGCAAAGGGAAAGAACATAGGCAA
>CAYNFX010000023.1:0-23753 GCA_964396555.1 uncultured Alkaliflexus sp. | reverse complement strand
CAATATCATCAACAGTATTAAAGCTATCGGAGACAGCAACAGCTAGAAGTTCCGCTTCACCAAACAAGCTGCCTTGCGCTGTGAATGATGTCTTTGGCTTCGGTTCCGAGATAATCCTATCCAGTAGTGCCTTAAATTCCAGCTCCTCCATTATAGCTCTGAGTTTCTCCACATCCGGACCCTTCATAGCCAAACTATTCAGATCAACTTCAAAAGGTACATCGGTGACTATTGTAACAAGCTTACGTGCCAATTCAACCTGACTCTTAAATTCAATCAGGTTGGATTGTACCTTACCCTTGAAATCCCCTATATTCTTATATACATTCTCAACAGTGCCATACTTCCCAATAATTTCCATTGCCCTCTTCTCGCCGATACCCGGACAGCCTGGCACATTATCGGCACTGTCACCCCAAAGAGCAAGCAGATCAATAATATTGATCGGATCCGGCACATTGTAGTGGGCTCTTACCTCCTCAGGACCCCATATCTCTGTATCCTTGGTTCCGGTTCGAGGTTTTAGTATTTTAACATTCTCTTTAACAAGCTGTCCAAAATCCTTATCTGAAGTAACCATATATGTCATAAATCCTTCCTTGGAAGCCTTAGTTGCCAAAGTACCTATAAGGTCATCAGCTTCATAACCCTGTGCCTGAAGCATAGATATGTTCATCGCTTCAAGTATTGATTCAATATAGGGCACTGCGCGTTTGATATCTTCTGGTGCTGCTTCTCTGTTGGCTTTATAATCAGGGTAAAGCTCATCACGAAAGTTCGGTCCCGGATAATCAATCACTACAGCGAGGTGAGTAGGATGCTGATTGTTGACTATATCAAGCAAAGTATTTGTAAATCCATAAATTGCAGAAGTGTTAAGCCCTTTAGAATTTATCCGTGGTGCTTTGATGAATGCATAGTAAGCTCTGTATATCAAAGCATAGGCATCCAATAAGTAAATATTCTTTATCTTATCTGTCATCTCACATTTGTTTTACTCCATAAATTTAAGGAATTGGTGCGTAAAAGCACCTGACTCCCTGACAAATTGAGTACTTTAGACAAACAAAGCAGAAAACGCTATTGTTAATCTCCTATGAAAGAAAATAAAGCAATACTGCTGACAGCTTTTGGAACCACTATAGAAGAAGCGGCTAAGACCTACAGGGAAATCGAAGCCCGCTTCCGCGCGGCCTTTCCTGAATTTGAAGTACGCATCGCCTATACATCCTCAATAGTCCGTGAGAGACTTAGAGCCAGGGGTATTGACATCCCCTCCGCTGCAAGGGCTCTGGCTCAGTTTGGAGAAGACGGCTATAGCGAAGTCTGTTTGCAATCCCTCCATGTTATTGGTGGCAAAGAGTACAACGATGTTGTCAGTACTGTAAATGCCATGCAAAGTATTCCCAAAGGAGTTGATCGTATTGTTGTTGGTGAACCACTACTATCAAATCATGAGGATTATGCACGTGTTGCTAACTTACTTCAGGACTATGCTTCTCATGCAGATGAAAGTCCTGATGCCCTGTTGCTAATGGGACATGGAACAAGCCATCCTGCCAATATCGGCTATGCCGCACTTCAGGAGTATTTTAGAAGATTAAATGGAATCCCGGTCTATGTCGCTACACTTGAAGCTTTCCCCTTCCTTGAAGATGTCACTGAAGAACTTAAGAGTATCGGCATAAAGAATCTGCTTGTGATGCCCCTGCTGACAGTTTCTGGAGGTCATGCTGTTATAGACCTTGCCGGCACACAAAAGGAAAGCTGGAAATCTAGACTTCAGGCTGAAGGTTTAAATGTCACAACAGTCAAAAAAGCCTTGGGCGACCTGCCTGAAATAGTAGATATCTGGATAGAAAAAGCTGCCAAAGCCATAAAGAAAGGTCGCTAGTGCGATCTTTCTTCATTATCAGAGGCAAACCATTCAGCATAAGAACCTGCAGTTTCGTTAAGCCTGAGGCTATGCAACTTAACATTTGAAGGCAGTCTCTTTATAAGCCTTTCAGCAAAGTCAACAATCATATTCTCGCATGTAGGCTGATAGGCCATCACTAAATGCCTTTCGGCCATCTGACCCATTTCTCTGATTGTATCCTGGTTCACATTCCTGCTTACAATAAGGGCATGATCAAACTCGGAAATTATTACTCTGTTGACAATATCCTTAAGGTCACCGAAGTCCATAACCATTCCAAGCTTCGGACTATTTTTATCAGTAATAGGTTCTCCGATAACTGTCACCTTTAGTATATAAGAATGCCCATGAATATTCCGACACAGGCCATCATAATTATGCAGCGCATGCGCAGCTTCAAAACGAAATTCCTTAGTAATCCTAATTTTTGCCATCTCCTCTCAATAATTATCGCACCAGCAAATTTTTGTTCAATTTTAGTACTGCATATTAGAACACAGCCCGATCAATAGCTGTTAAATTAGCAAGGCAAATATAGTATAATTGCACGACAATTATCCGAAAATCATGTAAATAGCCTCCCCTAGCCAAAGCCATTCAAAGAAAATATACCTGAATATTCGGGGATAATAATCAACAAATTGCTACTTTTGAGCTATTAGTATTAAAAACTATGGGTGTATCATCTAAAATAGTTGCTCCTATAAGTGAAGAGATGAGGGGCTTTGAAGCCTACTTTAAACAGCAGATAAAGTCAGAGATCCCTTTACTCACTGTAATTACCAACTATCTTATACGTAGGAAAGGCAAACAGATGAGGCCCATGCTTGTATTCCTCTCCGCCCGCCTTAACGGAGATGCTACGGACGCAAGCTACACAGCAGCCGCCCTTATCGAACTGCTGCATACGGCAACTCTTATCCATGATGATGTTGTCGATGAGACTTATCAGAGAAGGGGCTTTTTCTCAATCAACGCTTTATGGCGTTCCAAGATAGCCGTACTTGTAGGCGACTATTACCTTTCTGTTGGTCTTAGCTGCGCTCTTAAAAATAATCAGATCGAAGTACTTAGGATCGTTTCTGATGCTGTAAAAGAGATGAGTGAGGGTGAATTGCTACAGATAGAAAAATCACGCAAGCTTAATATTACCGAAGAGGTTTATTACGACGTAGTAAGAAAGAAAACCGCAACTCTTATCGCCGCCTGCACAAAGGCAGGAGCCTATTCTGTCAAAGCCCCTCAGGAGCAGGTTGACAAGATGCATGAGTTTGGAATTAACCTTGGTATTGCTTTTCAGATCAGGGATGACCTTCTCGACTACGAAAAGAAAAACCTTGCAGGTAAGCCAACGGGAAATGATCTCAAAGAAAAAAAGATCACGCTACCCCTAATATACGTTCTGAACAAAACCGATAAAAATAATAAGCGTGAAATACTTAGAACTATCAAACGCCATCACAAGAATGAAAGAAAGATAGCACCGATAGTCAGTATGGTAATTGAAAAAGGGGGCATTGAATACGCCCGTGAAAAAATGATAGAGTATCGGGATAAGGCTTTAGAAATACTAAAGACTTACCCCGATTCAGAAATCAGAAGCGCCCTTGAGGAGCTTGTTTACTTTACCACATCAAGGAAGATGTGAAAAATAAACTATTTTATCTGCTCCAGTTACCTCCTTTAACAATGTGTCAGCCAGACGGCTTGTTCCTATGCGGAACAAGCTATTGTTAAGCCAGCTATCTCCAAGTATCTGTTTCTGTATTGACCAGTATACAAGAGCATCTTCAACTGTGGAAACACCTCCCGCAGCTTTAAATCCAACCTTACGCTTGCGCTTTTCAGCAAATGCCTTCATAGCATGTATCATTATCCAGGCAGCATCAGGTGTTGCACCTGGATATCCCTTACCTGTCGAAGTCTTAATAAAATCAGCACCTGCTTCCATAGCAAGGATACTTGCTCTCCAAATATTTTCTGGTGTTCTCAAGGCCCCAGTCTCAAGTATAACTTTAAGTTGAACATCCTTACCAATTGCTGATTTGATATCTGCAATTTCCCTGCCGACAAACTCGTAATTTCCCTCAAGAAACTCACCGACCGAGATAACTATATCAATTTCATCTGCTCCCAAGAAAACAGCCTTCTTAGTCTCTTCAATCTTTACATCAAGGAAGGTTTGTGAAGAAGGAAAGCCAGCAGACACTACGGCCCTTTTCACGTCAATGCCCTTTAGTTTTGATCCAAGCACAGACGCAAAGACAGGATATACACATACGGCACCTACATTCGGAATGTCAGGATAGTGATCATTCAAATGTACAACCCTCTCACAAAAGCTCTCAATCTTGTTGCTGCTATCATCTGAACTAAGACTAGTTAGATCCAGGCAATTAAATATCCGCTTCATTACATCAACACTATTCGCCTCCAGGTTAAGTTTTAACAAATCAAAAGCCGGAATATTCAAATAATCCTGTTTAAATAATTCAAATAAGGAATTGGTTTCCATACATATAAAATTAATATTATCTCAAATCATGTGTATCTATTAGAATGGTAACAGGCCCACTATTAACCATGTCAATATCCATATAGGCACCAAAAACTCCACGTGCAACACTCTTGCCCGTCAAATCTTCCAGCCTTTTAATAAAATGTTCATACAAGGGTACTGCTAACTCATGTTTCGCTGCGTCCATATAGGAAGGTCTGTTTCCTTTCTTTACTTTGGCATGAAGAGTAAACTGACTAACAACCAACAGTTCTCCATCCACATCTTTCAAAGAAAAGTTCATAACCCCACTCTCATCATCAAAAATCCTAAGTAAAACTATCTTAGATGCCAAATATTCAGCATCTTCAACAGTGTCATTATGAGTTATACCCACAAGAATCATTAATCCCTTATTGATACATTGAAAATACCCATCAGAAGTTTTAACCGAAGCACTACTAACCCTTTGAACAACAACTCTCATAATTCAATTTACTTTAAATCAAAAACATTACAGGCAAAAATACTATAAATTGCGGGACCGTTTATTCCGAATGTCTATATTTGACCGGAACATTTTGGATGAAAGTTTGTCCTTCTGAGAAAGAATCCCATATGAAGACCATTTATTCAATAATAAGCAATAGCAGAGAACCCGGGTTTAACCTGGCTGCAGAAGAATACCTGCTGAGAACGAAGGATCAGGATTACAATTTTTTCTACATAAATGACACTTCTGTAATTATTGGCAAACATCAGAATGCTCTTTCAGAAATAAACCTCCCCTATCTGGACAGAAAAGGAATTCCCCTATTCCGAAGATTATCAGGAGGTGGTACGGTTTTTCATGATCCGGGAAACTTAAACTTTTGCTTTATAAGAAATGAAAATCCTGGTGATTTAGTGAACTTTAAAAAAGCAACTGAACCCATTGTAGCGTTACTCAACGAATGGGGCCTGCCAGTTAAGCATGGGGAAAGAAATGACCTTCTGGTGAATTTCAAAAAGATATCCGGTAATGCTTGTCACGTGTTCAAACAACGTGTATTGCACCATGGCACAATACTTTACGATTCAAACCTGGACTTCTTAACCAACAGTCTGAGAGTAGATCCGACAAAATACGCAGACAAAGCAGTTAAGTCAGTCAGAAGTGAGGTCACCAATATAAAAGACCTTATAAAATGGAATAAATCGACCGAAGATTTTATGTATCAGCTTGTTTCATCTATTCAACAAAAGAATTCTTCAATAGTAGATTATAGCTTTACTCAAGAGGACATTAAACAAATAGAACAAATCAAGGCTGAAAAGTATGACACTGCGGAATGGAACTTCAGGTATGGCCCTCCCTATGTTTTCAAAAAGCGCAGCAAGCTAGGCAAAAGAGTATTCAGCATTGAAATGAAAATAGAAAAAGGCCGTATTGCTGACATAGCTGTAAAGTCGAGTCCAGAAGAAAAAGTAATCAGCGAAACTATCAAGACAAGGTTAACAGGATTATTTCATGACAAGGATGAAATACTTGCGGCCCTTAAAGAGATTGACGATTATGAGGAAAACCATGATGAATTATCAGAAATTTTCTTTTAGAAAATGATCTTTGACCGTTTTAGCCTTTGCAGATCCTACCAATTTTTTCAGGTCCTCAAAGGATGCTTCCTTTATACCCTTTAGGGACTTAAACTCATTAAGCAATGCCTTTGTAGTCTTTTCTCCAATTCCCGGGACAGAATCAAGAGCAGAAACCAAAGCTCCTTTGCTTCTCTTGCTTCTGTGAAAGGTAATACCAAACCTGTGCGCCTCATTTCTAAGGTGCTGAATCAACTTCAGAGAGGGACTGTTTTTGTCAAGGTAAAGAGGAACTGGATCGCCCGGGTAAAATATTTCTTCAAGTCTTTTTGCAATACCGATCACGGCAATTTTATCCTGAAGTCTCAATGTAGTAATAGATTTCATCGCCGAACCCAACTGTCCTTTTCCACCATCAATAATCAACAGCTGGGGCAAAGGACTCCCTTCATCGAGAGCTCTCTTGAACCTTCTATAGATTACCTCTTCCATTGAAGCAAAGTCATTGGGACCTTCAACTGTCTTAATATTAAAATGCCTGTAATCCTTTCTTGATGGTTTACCTTCCTTAAACACAACACAAGCAGCAACAGGATAAGCTCCCTGAATATTTGAATTATCAAAACACTCGATGTGCACTGGAAAACTCTTGAGATTTAAATCCTTCTGTAACTGCTCAAGTACAAAATAGCTCCTTGGCTTCCTTGTTTGATTAGCTTCCTGCTTCAATCTTTCAAGTCTGAAGTACTTGACATTCCTTTCAGACAAATCGAGTAGTTTCTTCTTGTCCCCTATCTGTGGTACTGTAAACTCGACTCCCTTAAGTGAAATATCTGGTATAAAAGGCACAAGGATCTCCGATGATGCACTTTTGAATCTTTCCCTTAGTTCGACTACTGCAAGTGCAAAAAGTTCGGACTCTTCTTCATCCATCCTCTTCTTCATCTCAATTGTATGAGCCTGAATAATTGCGCCATTCTGAACCTTCAGGAAGTTAACATAAGCAGAGTCTTCGTCATTAAGAAATGAGAATACATCAACGTTGTCAATCTTCGGATTGACAACAGTAGATTTACTCTGAAATCCGGAAAGAAGGTTGATTCTTTTCTTTATTTCCTCGGCTTCTTCAAATTTATAATCAGAAGCCAGCTCTACCATTTTGTTCTTAAGATACTTTATCACAGAGTTAATATTTCCCTTAAGAATACTCTTGATATCTTCAATGTATTGCAAGTATTCAGCTTCATTCTCCAAACCCTCACATGGGGCCTTGCAATTGCCCATATGATACTCAAGACATCTCTTGTATTTCTGTTTAGCTACATTCTCAGCACTTAAGTTAAGCTTACAGGTTCTAATGGGAAATAAATGTCTTATTAGTTCCAAAAGGGTCCTGACCATTACGATAGATGTATAAGGACCAAAATACAAACTGCCATCTTTATATATTTGTCTGGTCTGGTAGACCCTGGGGAAGGCTTCATTTCTTATAACAATCCAGGGATATGTTTTATCATCCTTCAGAAGTACGTTATAGCGTGGTCTGTATTTCTTTATGAGGTTGTTTTCAAGAAGAAGGGCATCTTCTTCAGAACTAACAACAATATACCTTATATCTCTGATCCTTTTTACCAAGACCCTAGTCTTGCCATTTTCAGGAATCCGATTGAAGTAAGAGGAAACCCTCTTTTTCAGATTCTTTGCCTTACCTACATAGATTATTTTACCGCTATCATCGAAGTATTGATATACTCCGGGGTCCTCGGGCAATACAGCAACAAGACTTCTTAAGTATTCAATTTTAGGATTCAGTGTATCCAACATCGTGATTCAAATCATTCAAAAAGCGGTACGAAACTGAACTTATCAACATCAAAGAGTCCACGGTCTCCTAATTTCAGAGAAGGAATAACAAGCAGTGAAAGAAAGGCCAAACTCATAAATGGAGCTTTCAGACCACATCCAAGGTTTTTGCAATAATCATTCAAACGTTGATACTTAGCTGCCACAACACTCCCCTCTTCATCTGACATAAGACCACCAACAGGAAGAGCCAATATCTGTATTGATTTTCCATCATAAGCAGCAATACCACCTCCACATTCAATAAGGGCATTTACTGCTTTAGCAATAGATATATCATCAGTACCTGTTGCAATAATATTATGACTATCATGCGCGACAGTACTTGCTATTGCACCATTCTTCAAACCGATATTCCTGACAAAACCTACAGATGGCTTTTGATCCAAATACCTGTTTACAACAATAAGCTTTAGTATATCATCGGCAACTGAAGACTCAACTGCTTGACCCGGTACTGCAGATGACTTCCACAAATACTGCCCGGTAAGAAGTTCTCCGTCCTTTACATCTATTACCTTAACTGTGTCGCAATCTTCGGGTAGCACGATCCTTAGATCAGATGCCGATATCATTTCCTTGCGGAATCTGTTAATATGTTTAGATGTATCACAAAAGAAAAGCACCCCCTCTTTTTTATCATAGACCTTTTGTCCATCGATATATGATTCAAACACATCAAACTCTTCTAGGTTATTCACAACAATAAAGTCCGCAGTATCTCCTTCTCTAAGCAACCCAACTGGAATCTTATAGTGTTCTACAGGAACAACACATGCTGACCTTAAAAGATCAAACAAATCCACCTTGTATTTCTTCAAACCCTTTCTGACAAGTCTGTCTATATGACCATCACTTAATATTTCATCCGGATGACTATCATCAGTGCACAGCATAAGCCTATCCGGGTAAGTTGCAAACAATGTATGTAAAGCATCAAAATTTCTGGCTGCACTTCCTTCTCTTACCTGTATCTTAACACCAAGTTTAATCTTCTCCTCAGCCTCTTCAAAACTTGAACACTCATGATCGGTTGTAATGCCAGAGGAAATATATTTCTTTAATGCCTCGCCCCTTAGACCCGGAGCATGTCCATCTACAGGCTTACTATTTTCCTGGGCAGACTTAATCTTCCTGAGCACATCAGAAGCTCCCCCTACCACACCAGGAAAATTCATCATCTCCGACAAAAACCATATATCCTCGCGCTCCAGCAAGTTCCCAACCTCTTCAGGACCCAATACCGCACCTGATGTTTCAAAATTAGTTGCTGGGACACAGGAAGGGGCACCAAAGAAAACCTTCAATGGAACCTTTTCGGCATCCCCAATCATAAACTCCACACCCTCTACTCCCGCTACATTTGCTATCTCATGCGGGTCACTTACAACCGCTATTGTTCCACGTGGAACAACCAGCTGAGCAAACCTGGAAGGAGTTAGCATAGAGCTCTCAATATGAACATGAGCGTCAACAAATCCCGGCATAATAAAACGCAACGGCGCAGATTCTCTCCTAGCGATAGAAACTATTCTTCCATTATCAACCGATACCTCACCAGGGTAAATCTCGCGATTAAACACATCGACAACCTGCCCAATAATTGAAAAAGTACTCATTATACAATTTAATTCTGTTCCACGTGAAACATTACCGACCTAATAAAACCAGCAAAATATTAATGTCGCTAGGCGAAACACCACTAATTCTAGATGCCTGTCCAATAGTTTCAGGATCTACTTTAGCTAGTTTTTGACGTGCCTCAGTACTAAGTGACTTTATCTCGCTATAAATAAACTTCCCCTTTATTCTTATATTCTCAAGCCTCCTTAGCTTATCAGCAATTATCCTTTCGCGATTAATATAGCCTTCATACTTAACCATGATCTCAACAGCCTCGACTATTTCCTCATACCTATCTCTCGGAAAACTCCCACAAAAACTCTGAATAGCAGGAACAGCTTCAATCAAATCCATCAACTTAACCTGAGGCCTTAATACAATATCAATAATTTTTACTCCTTGATTAAGAGTCGCTGAACCAACATTAGCTAAATAATTATTGACTTCATCAGCCTTAATACTATAACCTTTTAAAAAATCAACTAATAGATTCCTATAATAAATTTTCTCAGTAAAATATTTATATCTCTCCTCTGTAACCAATCCAATCTCATATCCCTTTGGAGTCAGTCTTTCATCAGCATTATCCTGGCGCAAAAGTATCCTGTATTCTGCTCTGCTTGTAAACATACGGTATGGCTCATCCACACCTTTAGTAATCAAATCATCTATTAAAACACCAATATAAGATTCATCTCGTCTGAGCACAAAACCATCTTTCCCTTGTAAAGATAATGAAGCATTAATACCAGCCACTAAACCTTGTGCAGCTGCTTCCTCATATCCAGTAGTACCATTAATCTGACCAGCAAAAAACAATCCTTTTACTAGCTTTGTTTCCAACGTTGCATCTAGCTGAGTCGGATCAAAATAATCATATTCAATTGCATATCCAGGTCTAAAAAATCTAGCATTCTCAAGTCCTGAAATATGCTTCAAAGCTTCAAACTGAGTATTCATTGAGAGAGAAGAACTAAAACCATTAAGATAATACTCAATAGTATTCTCCCCTTCAGGCTCTAAATATAACTGGTGACTGGTTTTCTCAGAAAAGGTTACAATCTTAGCCTCAATACTCGGACAATACCTTGGGCCTACACTCTGAATCGTACCATTATACATGGGACTTTCAAGAATTTTTTCTCCAATAATTCTATGGACTTCAGTATTTGTATAGGTAAGATAACAGCTTCTTTGCTGAAGAACTTTATTTGAACCAGGCAAATAACTGAATTTATATAAACCATCCTCACCCTTCTGCTCCTCAAGTTTAGAGAAATCTATAGTTCTTGAATCAATTCTAACTGGAGTTCCAGTCTTTAGGCGACCAATTCGAAAACCATATTCTTTAAGTCTCTCGGTAATACCATAGGATGCAGATTCAGATATTCTTCCACCTCTTTGTTGAACAGAACCAATATGCATAAGTCCATTCATAAAAGTGCCTGTAGTCAGAATTAAGCGCTTACAACTAATCTTCACACCTAATGCTGTCATTACTCCGACAACAATATCATCCTGAATAATTATATCAACAACGCTATCTTGCCAAAAACTAACATTAGGAATAGATTCAAGAACCGATCTCCAGGTAGTAGAAAAAACCATTCTGTCACATTGACTTCGCGGACTCCACATAGCTGGCCCCTTACTCCTATTCAGCATTCTAAACTGAATTGAAGACTTGTCAGTGACGATACCCATCATTCCGCCAAGCGCATCAACTTCACGTACTATCTGTCCTTTTGCAATTCCACCCACAGCCGGATTACAACTCATCTGGGCAATCTTATTCATGTCCATTGTTATCAACAATGTCTTCATACCCAAATTACCAGAGGCCGCGGCGGCTTCACAACCGGCATGACCTGCTCCAACAATCACAATATCAAAATCAAAATACATGATAAAAAAATTATTCACCTGCACCACAAAAATAGTCCTAAACTATTTGTGTGCAATAAGGAAAACAAATAAAAAGGAAATTGGATCAATGTATATTAACATAATAAAGAGGCAGTAGATCGAATATTCTAACTCTTTATTAGGGGATATCAAGAAGATAATAATTAAACTGAAAATTTAGTCAGCCAAAACTCCTCTAACCCCCTCATATTCTGCACTTCTGCATCTGTTTTATCACCAAATCCAACAAGATGCAAAACACCATGAAAAACAACTCTGTGCAACTCTTGCTTATAAGAAGTACCAAATTCTTTGGAATTACTTCTAACTGTATCCAAACTAATGACTAAATCACCAGAAACAATGTCGCCTTCGTTATAATCAAAAGTAATTATGTCAGTATAGTAGTCGTGATTAAGATATCGTCTGTTTACATCGAGAATGTAGTCATCGCTACAAAAAACAACAGATATACTACCACACTTCCTATTGTTATGGGTAACTATATCTGCAATACAATTCCTTAAAAAATCAAAATCAAGCTGCGGCAGATCTATATCTTCGCACAAAAAATCAATTTCACACATTAAGATAATTGAAAAAACATCTTAACCTGATTGCCTTTATCATTAAACTCAATCTTATCAGCAAGATGATTCATTAAAAAAATACCCCGTCCATGAGTACGCTCTATATTCTCAGGTAAGGTAGGATCAGGAAGACTTGTAAAGTCAAAACCATCACCCATATCAGTTATTTGAAAAAAAATCTCATTATCTCCGATGTCATATTCGATAACGACATCTCTTTCCTTAACAAGCTTATTACCATGAACAATAGCATTATTCACTCCTTCGACAACTGCTAATAACAATTTGCCATATATCTCAGAATCAATACTATATTTCATTGAAACCTCATCAATCAGTCTCTCAACAAGATTTATATTCTGAATCTCGGATTTTAAAATTAACCTTTCCACAGGCATAACTCCTAGTTCATTAATAATCATCACATAATATTCATGAAGTTACCACATGCACCTTTATACACAAATAAATAAAAAGAGTTTCCTATTTCTCAAGAAATTTACTTTTGCAACCAAACTGCAGGATCCACCTTCTGATTCTCATGCCATATCTCAAAGTGCAAAACCAATGATTTATTACTTTCATCCTTAAAAACCCGGCCTATTTTTTCACCTGCGGCAATCTTCTGTCCTTGCTTAACATCAACTTCAACTAAGTTAGCATACACCGTTAAATATTTACCATGCCTTACTAACACAGTATTATTAAATCCTGGAATAACAACCACACGGCTAATCTCTCCATTATGTACACAAAAAACACCATCATCTATAGCACTCTGTATGTCTATACCATTATTCTTAATAATAACATTCTTAAGAACAGGGTGTTCATGTTCACCAAAACGATTTATAACACTACCCTTCTTAACAGGCCAAATTAGTTTACCTTTAAAATCCTCAAAATCCGTTCCTTGTGTACTAACTTTTGATACCTTGATGAAATCAAGAATCTTCTGCTCAAGATTCTTAGCTTGTGCTTCTTTTTCACCAATCTCCTTTAACAACCAAGATTCTTCACTTTTGAGAATACTCACAAGCTTAGCCTTCTCCTTTTTAGAGCTTTCAAGACTCTTTAATTCAGCTTCAATTGCTTTTAAACTGGTCTCCTTTGATTCCTTTTGAAATTTAATATCACTATGCAAAGCAATAAGCTGGTTCTGCCTTTCCTTCAACAATAAACCCTGCCTTCTCCTATAATCAGTATATTCTTTCAAAACTCTATACCTTCTATAAGCTTCACTAAAATCTATAGATCCCAAAAAAAATGCAAGTTCATTTAATGAGCTTCGCCTTAAATATGTATCCTGTAGTAACTTGGCATACTCTTCTTTTAAATAATCAATACTACTCTCAAGATCATTTATTTCGCTTTGATTGTGCTCAATAGTGCGATCCAACTCCTTAATCTGATTCTGAAAAGCTTTTACAATATCTTCCTTAATCGTTAATTCCCTATCAACTAAGTGTAGCTGCTGTAAAGTAGATTCCCTAGTACTTCTTTTCTTTCTTAATAACTCCTTGGATTGCTCAATTTCCTTAAGCAATAAATCCTTTTCCTTCTTAAGATTATCAACTGATTGTGCACTGGATAAGACAAACCCAAAACACAAATAACAAACAAATACTACCAAACTATAAGGTTTCCCTAACATAATTAGCCGGTATTGAAAATGAAACTGAATTGCCGGAATTAAACTCTACAGTGGAATAACTAAAATCAAGCTTCAGAATATCACCACTTCTTCGTCCCAAAGTCTTTATAGACCTGGGGAAAAAATAACCACCATAAGTACCAAAATCAGAATACTCTACCTTGAAATCCATATTAAGGTCAGGAAAATCTATAACATTCTTAATAGGCCTATAGGTTAAAGGCTGTATTTCAATTGTCTGATAAAAAGTAGTTCCACGTGAAACGGACTTTCCTGAAAAATAATAGTAAAACAGACTGTCATTATGCACCATACGTCCACGCTTAATTTCTTCAAAAAAATTAAACCCACCAGCTAAAAAAACATTGTTTACAAGAATGCTTTCAATCTCCTCATAACCAAGATCCAATAAAAATATAGACCCGGCATTTTCATATGTACCGGTAATATACTTCTTGTTCAACCTATCCAAGACATGTACACCTTCTCTATCAATCTTAATCCTATATAATTCAATACCCATCAGTGGAACAACAGAAACAACAATAACTGAATCCTTTTTTATAAGAATATTTGCCCTGCCAGCCAAAGACCTTTCATCAGAAAAAATATCAACGAAAACTCTTTTTAAATAAATCTCGTCAAAATCAATACTATGAACTTTTACAGAATCTACAAGTTCTAATAAACTTAAATCCGGTCTCTCACCAAAGAAGGTACCTCTTTTGACTGTCTTACAAGAGTTTGCAAAACAAATAAAAAGAAGAAAACAAAAAACATACAAAAAAAATTTATAATTCATAGATTACTCAGGTATATACCTTTCCAACTTTATCTTTTGCTCTAAAACACTTGAAGTCTCATCCTCTAAACTACTTGCAAGCTTCCAATATTTAACCGCCTCTTCAACATTTCCATTCTTAAACAAAATATCTCCATAATGTTCAAGAATAACACCATTATCATCACCACCATTATTAACTGCTTGTTCTATAAAATATAAAGCCTCCAGATAATTTTCTCTCTTAAAAAGTATCCAAGCATAGGTATCTAAATAAGTAGGATTAAGAGGTTCTAATTCAATAACTTTACTAATCATAGTTTCAGCCTTTGAAAGATCAATTCCTTCAACACTCAAATAATAAGCATAGTTGTTTAACGCAGCAATATTATCATTCTTTAAAGAAAGACATCTCTCATAAGAATCAAAGGAATCTTCTCTTAGGCCAGCATTATAATAAAGATCGCCAAGCATACCATAAACAACACTTAATAAACCATCATTATCCTTAATCAAATCAGCGGCTCCTTTTAAATAAACGATAGCACTACTATCCTGCTGACTAAGCATATTAGCTACCCCACACAAATAATATAAAACACCATTATCTGGAAAAAGCTCAACAGCCCGGACAGACTCCTTTAAAAATGTATCTTTATATCCATCCAGATTAGATAATTTTAAAAGATAATCCTGCCACACATCAGCCTGCTTCTCGTCGATTAAAAGCGAAGTTTCATAAGCAGATACAGCAGCTGAATCACGTCCTAAAACACCAAGAAAATTACCATACAATTTATAAACAAAAGACTCATATTGATGTGACTTAATAATACAACTAAAATACTTGTCAAGATCATCAATACTTAACACCTTCTGACTAGACTCAGCATCCATCAAAAATGGCACAAGCCTTTGTACTTTACTCTCTAAATCAACACCGGAATGAGAGAATCCCTTCTCAAGACAATCCTTAAAATTATCTATATCATTTACATTAAGATAATAATTCGCAAGACTAAAATAAACCTGCCCATTACCTGGAAATTCACTAATCACAGTATTATAAATCTCTAAAGCCTTAGTGCTTTGCTTTTGTTGAATAAGAAAATCTCCATGAAAAACCCTGAAATCACCATTTAAGGGATAGGCTTTACATAACCTAACTATTTCGTTTTCAGCTCCTTTAATATCACCAATATGCAAATACATAGCATGCTTTTCAAGCGAAACTGCCTCATTTACTCCAATCCTACTCTCAATATTGTCAAGTGTTTTAATAGCTCCAAAAAAATCACTAGACTGAGCCTGTAACTGCGAAAGATGATACAAATAATCTACTTTATCATTAAACTTAGTGGTAAGATACTCAGCAGAAGATAATGCATTGTCCAAATCTCCATTATGAGCATATAATTTACTCAACAGATAAATAAAATACTCGTTATCAGGATCATATTGTACGGCCTTAAAAAGAAACTTCTGGGCATCACCAAACTCCTTATTATTTATCAAAAGATTACCAATCTCATAATAACAGGTTGCACATGAAGAATCAATCTTAATAGCTTCATTAAAATAAAGCGCTGCATTACCAACATCACCTTTTAGCCCAAACCTAAGGGCGTTATAGAAATAAAAATTGAACTTCCGCTCATCATTCTCATCTTTGACTTTAATAATAACCGGTCTACCTTCAGCATAAAGCACATCCTCAAATGAAGAAGTAACTATTGCAGCACTCTTACAACCAAAAGTCAATATTAAAGAAAGACTAACGATAGCTAAAAAAGCAAATATCTTATACATGCAACCAGTTTTATAAATACCAAAAAAAAACAATCAAAAACTATTCCTTTCCAGTATGACCAAAACCACCAATACCTCTTTCAGTAAAGCCCAATTCATCTGATAATTCCCAATCAAACCGCTCATACTTATTGAAAACCATCTGACAAATTCTGTCTCCGTGATTAATTGTAAAGTCCTTATCTGACAAGTTAATTAAAATAACTTTTACTTCTCCACGATAATCAGCATCAATAGTACCGGGGGAATTAAGTACAGTTATCCCATAATTAATTGCAAGTCCACTTCTAGGCCTAATTTGTGCTTCAAAACCTTCTGGAATTTCAATAAACAAACCAGTAGGAATCAAAACCCTGTCCATCGGCTTTATTACAATTGAACTATCCAGATTTGCACGCAAATCAACACCAGCACTATGTACAGTAGAGAAAGACGGTAGTAAATTACCACTTCTATTTATTACCTTAACCTTTAACATTAGTTCTCTTTAATTTAAACCCATTACTTAAAAGAAAAAACAAAACATATGAAGCAATTAATAATACTTTAAACGCATAATTAAAAAAAAGAGATTCAAATGAAACAAATTGATAAACGACATAAATACTTCCGGCTACAAAAAAATAAAGTGCTATTCTCTTAACATTATAAGGAACCCTATAATGCCGTTGACCCACTAAATATGATACTACCATCATAACACTATAACCACAAAGCAATGCAATAGCCCCTCCTAACATGCCTATTTTTCCAATCAAAATAAAATCAAGCCCCACTGTTATAATCATTCCAATAAAACCAAAAAAAGCTCCGAAATACGTTTTATCACTTAACTTATACCAAAGAGATAAATTAAAATAAATGCCATAAAACAACAATCCAAGTAAAACATATGGAATTATCAAATTACCTCTATAGTATGCTGAAGTCAATATAAACGAATTAACTAAATCCATTGAAAAACATATTCCAAGTAAAATCAACAATCCGAAACCTATAAAATACTCCATAACTTTAGCATAGGACTCTATTCCTTTATCCCTATTATTAAAAAAGAAAGGCTCAAAAGCAAAACGGAAAGATTGAGTAAACAAACTCATTAAAATACCAATCTTAAAATTTGCACCATAAATAGCTAATTCGGTAAAACCATTTTCAGATATAAGTTTCGGCATCAATATTTTCTCGGCATTTTGTGTAATCATACCTGTAATACCTACAACCAAAACAGGCCATGAGTATATCATCATACTTTTTAAAATCTTTGCACTAAATGAACCTTTTGTCCTAAGTATATCGGGTAAAAAAAACACCAAAGTAAGAATGGAACTTAATAAGTTACTAAGTAAAATAAAAAACACTCCATCTAGAGATTCATAAATAATTGTAAACTTGTTACTAAAGTTAAACTTAGCAATCAAAAAAGGTATAAAAACAAGAAATAATATATTAAACAAAATATTACAAAAAATACTGGCGATCTTAATTACTCCAAAGAAAATAGGTCTATTATCAAGTCTTAACTTGGCAAAAGGTATAGACACAAGTGAATCAATAGCCACAATAAGACCCATTAAAACAACTGCGTCCCTATACTTTCCATTATAGAAATAATTACTAATTCCTTCACTAAAACCAAAAGATAAAACAACCAAAAGCATACTTGTAAAAAGAAGCATTGCTATAGTAGTTCCATAAACTACATTCTTATTTTCACTACGTGCAAATCTGAAAAAACCAGTTTCAAGTCCAAAAGTAAAAATCACCAAAAGTATAGTAATAATACCGTAAATATGATTAACAGCACCATACTCATCTTGACTGATAACCCTTATATAAAAAGGCATTAAGAACCAATTTAAGAGTCGACCAATCATGGTAGTAACACCATAAATAACAGTATCACCTGCCAGTCGCTTCAAACTTAAAACCATAATATTAAAATATAGAACTCTGCCAGCTACCAGGAGTAATACCAAAATGTTCATAAGCCGTTTTAGTAGCAACACGACCTCGAGGAGTCCTCTTTAAAAAACCCTCCATAATCAAAAAAGGCTCATAAACTTCTTCTATAGTTCCAGTATCCTCACCTACTGCAGTAGCTAAAGTATTTAATCCAACCGGACCACCATCAAATTTCTCAATAAGTGTAAGCAATACCTTACGGTCCATTTGATCCAGCCCATACTCATCAATATTGAGAGCTTTAAGACCAAATCGGGTTATATCCAGATCAATTCTACCATTGCCTCGAACCATAGCAAAATCCCTTACTCTGCGTAAAAGTGAGTTGGCTATACGTGGTGTTCCTCTGCTCCGTCGCGCAATTTCATATGAAGCATTATTATCGATACTAACATTCAATATTTTAGCTGATCTCCTAACAATATCACTCAATATCTCTACATCATAATACTCCAAATGACAATTAATACCAAACCTGGCCCTAAGTGGACTAGTTAATAAACCACTTCTTGTAGTAGCACCTATAAGAGTAAAAGAATTTAAATCAATTTGAATGGATCTTGCACCAGGACCTTTATCAATTACTATATCAATCCTGTAATCCTCCATTGCTGAATACAGATACTCTTCAACAACAGGACTTAACCTATGGATCTCATCAATAAACAAAACATCATTGCTTTCCAATGAAGTAAGAATACCAGCAAGATCACCAGGCTTATCCAACACCGGACCACTTGTCAACTTAAATCCAACGTTCAACTCATTAGCAATAATACTTGAGAGAGTAGTTTTACCAAGCCCTGGAGGACCATGTAATAATACATGATCTAAAGCTTCATTACGCATTGAGGCAGCCTTAACAAAAACCCTTAGATTCTCAACAACCTTCTCCTGACCCTTGAAATCATCAAAACTAAGAGGTCTTAACTGTTGCTCAAAATCAATATCCCGAAATCTATCCTTTTCAGGATTGTGAATATCCATAGACCTGAAATTAACCTACATCAACTGACTATACCCAAAACCTTAATAGTTTTATTAAATACTTCAATATCAAATGGTTTGGTCATATATTCATCCATTCCAACACTAAGGCACTTTTCTCTGTCTGCATCAAAATTATTAGCAGTAAGTCCTATAATAGGAGTATATAAACCCTTATTACTTTCAATCTCCCGAATAGCTTTCGTTGCAGCAAAACCATCCATAACAGGCATCATTAAATCCATTAAAATAAGATCATACTTCTTCTCCCTTACCTTCTCAACAGCATCAGCACCATTATTAGCAACGTCAATAACAACACCGTATCTGTTAAGATTAAGGAAGATTAGCTTCTGGTTTAAAAAATTATCCTCAACCAATAATAACTGCAGCCCATTCATTAAAATGAAAATGTAACAGGTAACTACTATAGTTTTAACAAAGATGAAATCTCAAGCATTCTCTCAATGGGTTTAAGTGCTTTAATCCTTAAGCCTTCCTCAACTGAAACTTCAGGAAATTCATGTTTCAATGCCAAATATACTTTTTTTAAAGTATTTAGCTTCATAAATTCACAATCATTGCATCCACATGTAGAATCTGAAGGTGGTGCCGGAATAAAAACCTTATCAGGGGAAGCCTTTTGCATTTGATGCAAAATACCAGACTCAGTGGCCACAATAAACTTCCTATCATCACTTTCAGTAGTATACTTAAGTAGCGCAGAGGTACTACCAATATAATCAGCAAGAACCAACAGTGGCTTTTTACATTCTGGATGAGCAATAATCTTTGCATCAGGATTCTCCTTTTTAAGAGCCACAATCCTCTCAATAGAAAATTGCTCATGAACATGGCAAGCACCATCCCATATAATCATTTCACGCCCGGTGATACTTTGCAAATAGTTCCCAAGATTACGATCTGGACCGAAAAGTATAGATTGATCCTTAGGTATTGAATTTATTATACCAACGGCATTAGTACTAGTTACTACTATATCGGATAATGCCTTAACCTCAGCAGTAGTATTAACATAGGTAACCACAATATGATTAGGATACCTTTTCTTAAACTCAAAAAAATCATCAGCAGGGCAACTATCAGCAAGTGAACAACCTGCATTTAAATCAGGGACCAAAACCTTTTTATCCGGACAAAGGATCTTTGCTGTCTCTCCCATAAAATAAACGCCTGCAAGTAGGATAATATCAGCACTGGTCTTTGCCGCCTGTTGAGCTAGGGCAAGACTATCACCAACGAAATCTGCAATATTCTGAATATCATCAATCTGGTAGTAGTGAGCCATAATAATAGCATTCTTTTCCTTCTTTAAGCGAGCAATCTCACTTAACAAATCAACCTTCTCAGAAACCACCGTAGTAGAATATCCGGCAGTTATCCACTCCCTATTAATATTCATAGTTTATAAATTTAAAACTTAAATGATATTGATGATATCATGTTAATAGTGTTAAAAAGAACACTTCAATTGTATTGCTTTTTTAATAAAAGTGATTAAAACTATTAGATATGAACAAGTGTTATTACTTTAAATAGTTGTTATGTAATTAATTAAAGAAGAATTAAACACTTGTTGATAACTTACAAAGTTAGTAATTAAAGATCACAAAATTATTAATAACCCTGTCGACAGATGTTGGTAACTATAGATAACAACTAAGTAAATTTGTTTGTTTTCATTTTGGGTCCTGTGTATAGGAAAATGGATTTAATAAGTCAAGAGATATTTATTACTAATTATTTATAGATGCCGACAACTTATCAACAGTGATATTAATATCGCTGTTGACTATGATTATTTGAGTATATTTGATTTGAATAACTTTTTATACTTTTGCGACCTTATAATAGTATAAAAGACAGAAATAATGGATTTTAAGAAGATTGGTATCGGATCCGATCACGCCGGATTTGAAACGAAAGAGATTATTAAAGAGTATCTTTCCGGAAAAGGACTAGAGGTAGTAGATTTTGGAACACATTCTCCTGAAAGTGTTGACTATGCCGATTATGGTCACCCTCTTGCTAGTTCAGTAGAAAATGGTGATGTAGATTTTGGTATTGCTATTTGTGGTAGCGGTAATGGTATTAACATGACTGTTAATAAGCATCAGGGAATTAGAGCTGCACTATGTTGGATACCAGAAATAGCGATGTTGGCCAGAGCCCATAATGATGCTAATATTTGCACTTTGCCCGGAAGATTTGTAGATTCCGAAACTGCAAAGGATATTGTTGATAATTTTCTATCTACGCCTTTTGACGGGGGCCGTCATAGTCGTCGCATAGAAAAAATTAGATGCAGATAGTATAGGACTAATAATGTAGATATGCTTTCAAATACATGTAAATACGCTTTACGAGCTATAATATATATAGGTATTAACGCTAAGCCAGGTTCCTATGTAAATGTAAGGACCATTGCAAGTGATCTGGATGTGCCTATGCAGTTTCTCAGCAAAATTTTACAGGTCTTTGTACATAAAGGAATACTTGAAAGCGTTAAGGGTCCACAGGGAGGGTTTATTTTCAAGAAGGATCCATATATGTTTACCCTTTATGATGTCATTGAAATAGTTGATGGGCCTAACATGTTTGAACATTGTATGATTGGTACACGCCCTTGTATAAGTCATGATTTGGACCAGAAGAAATGTCCGGTTCATGATCACTATTCAGATTTAAGAGCGGAGTTTGAGTCATTTTTCAAGAATGAGACTTTTGGAAAGATAATAGACAGTTATAAGAACCGAACTCCGGACTTTTTATCTCTTTAGTATTTTTATAAACAGCAAATACAGGTAGAAACCCAGTGTAAGACCTGCTATGTTGCACATAAAATCCTTAATCTCACAAGTTCTGTCTGCCACAATAGGTTGAAGAAGTTCTATCACTCCTCCCATAGCTCCAATCAAAAGCAAGGGGATTATATTGTATGGTTTCAGTATACTTACAGAAGTCGTTTCCCTGGACCAGTACCTTTCGATAAAAAACAATGAGCTAACGGCAATGTACATGCATACATGAACTACTTTGTCCATGCCTTCGAAGTACCAGAATTTTCTTTCCTGCAACTCTGAACTACTCATTAAACTAATGGTTATAACAGCTATTGCTGCGAGAAGAGTATATTTGAATTTGAAAATACCCTGCATATCAATGACATTTTGAGCCTTAAAAGTAGGCTTTTAGTGTTAATTAAGTTTCCTGGATACAACAGAATTATTAGATGATTGTTTGTAACACTGAAGATTTTTGATCAATGGCCGGGATATACACACACATACCTTTTTGTTTTTCACGTTGCGGTTACTGTGATTTCTACAAGACAACCAAGTTGGACCGTATTGGACCCTTTATTTCTGTTCTTAAGAAGGAGATCGAGCACTATTCCACTGTTTTCAATGAAAAGGTTGAAACTGTGTATTTTGGTGGAGGAACACCTTCGCTTATTAGTGTAAAGGATTACAGGGATATTTTTAAACAGCTTAGAGAAAATTACGATATTTCAGATTCTGCAGAGATCACCATGGAGGCAAACCCGGATGATATTAATGAGGATTACCTTGATGCTATGTTACAGGTCGGATTTAACCGTATTAGTATAGGTATACAAAGCTTTCATTCTAGGGATTTGAAAGAAATGGGCAGGCGCCACAACTCAGCACAAGCTTTTCAGGCTGTAAGCGAGGCAAACAAGGCTGGTTTTGACAATGTAAGCATAGATTTGATCTACGGACTATCATGGGGTGATATTGGTTCATTTAGGGAGAATTTGAGTGTTTTGAAGGGTATGCCAGTTCAACACATTTCTGCATACCATTTGACCTTTGAGGAGGGTACCCCTTTCTGGAAGCTTTTGAAGCGTGGAGTATACAAGGAAATAAGAGATTCAGAAAGTACTGAACAGTATCGGGAACTATGCAAATTCCTTGCAGATGAGGGTTTTGAGCATTACGAGGTGTCTAATTTCTGCAAGCCATCCTTTCACTCTAGACATAATTCCTCATACTGGAACCACACTCCTTATATAGGTTTTGGGCCTGGAAGCCACTCCTTTTATGATGGTATAAGGAGGTGGAATAGGCCAGACCTTTCTCAATACCTTAGTGCTGACTGGGATTCAACAGTTGAAAGCGAGATATTGGACAAAAGGGATCTTGTCAATGAGATTATCATGCTGGGATTAAGAACTGCCAATGGCTTTGACTCTGAGAGGATCAGAGCCCTTGACGCGTCTTTTTATGAACAGGTATTTAGTAACAGTAGGAAGTGGCTAAAAGCCGGGCATCTGATTTTGGATGATCGGTTTGTAAAGTGTCCTGAAGACTCGTGGTTTATCGTGGACGGGATAATAAAGGATATTTTCATATAGCCAAAAGAGAATGTAGTTGTAAAAGTGATACCACTGCTGTAAGCCACTTTACCTATTTAAATAGATATCAATAAAGCAAAAAACAGGGCATCCGGAAGGATGCCCTGTTTTTTACTTTTAGTAAATAAAATATTTTATTCGTTGAACTGCTTTACTAAGGAAAGAACAGCTTCAGCACATCCTTCCT
>CAYNFX010000022.1:0-24127 GCA_964396555.1 uncultured Alkaliflexus sp. | reverse complement strand
TGGATTGGCGTCCTTTCTTTTTATCAGTGGCGTAATTAGGAAGCATATACCTCTGATGGCAGTATCCCTAATCGTAGTATTCCTGTATGGCAGTCTTTTCTGGGGTATGTTGCCATTATCATATGAAATGGAGCTTTCCTGGGAGGGGCATCTATGGGGCTTTGTTGCCGGTTTTATAAATGCTTTAATGTTCAGACATGAAGGACCTCAGCGGCCACCAGAACCTTTTGTAGATGATGAAGATGAAAATGAATCAGGAGTGGTGGCAGAAGAGGAGGAGAGAGAATAAAAAACAGGCTGACTTCCTCAAGTCAGCCTGTTTTATCTAAATAATGTATAATCAGTTATTAGCCTACTTTGAAATATTCCAGTACACTCTTTAAAGCTTGTGCAAACTCGTTCAGATTTCTTGCATTTGCGGCAACCTGTTCGGCAGCAGCTGCATTCTGTTGCGTTACCATGTTAAGTTGCTGCATGCTAACATTAATCTGATCGGCACCTGCATTTTGCTCAAGGCTGGCAGCAGCAATCTCATTAAGCATCTCTGAAGTTCTAATAATCTCAGGCAGTATAGTCTCAAGCACTACTAAAGCCTCTTCGGTTACCTGAACACTCTCTTTACTTAAGGTAGTGATTTCTTCAGCTGCATTCTTACTATGTTCAGCAAGCTTTCTAACCTCAGCTGCAACTACAGCAAATCCTCGACCGTGTTCTCCGGCTCTTGCAGCTTCTACTGCGGCATTTAGAGCCAGGATGTTGGTTTCAAACGCTATATCATTGATAAACTTAATGCGCTCAGCAATATGCTTTACACTTTCGAGACTCTTGACTGAGGCCTCATTAGCCTTCTTGATACCTTCGGCAGCATTAATCGCTATATTCTTTGTGTTTTGTGCATTATCCGTGTTCTGCTGGATATTAGAAGTCATTTCCTCAACAGTTGATGAGACCTCTTCAACAGCAGAAGCCTGTTCATTTGAACCCTCCGATAATTGCTCTGAGGTACTGCTGAGTTCCAGACTTGCTTCATTTACCTTATCTGCACCTATAAGGGTAGTGTGCACAACCTCTGTAAGATTCTGAATCAATGCCTTCATTCCATTGAAGAGCATACCAATCTCATCCTTACGTTTAACATAATGTTCCGGGAGTTTGGTTTTCAGATTCCCTGAAGCAAGTTCAGAAAAATGGTTTATCGCTCCATACAATGGTTTTCTGATGCTTCTGCTCAGTGTGATAACTATCAATGCTACAATAAATACCAGCAGGATTGAAGCCGCTATGGCAACATTGGTAACGAATTTGCTTCTCTGCTTAATATGAACATATGATTCTTCAGCTTCGGTAAGGCTGAATTCTGTGAGCTTGTCAAGGGAGATACGCATCCTTTCAAACTGCGTGTGATATTCATTTTCCAGTATGTCAAGAGCCTCATAGTATTCTTCACTCTCAATTAAGTTGATTACCTCTTCACCAAGCTCTCCTAAACGGTTATAGCCGTCGTAAAAATCAGCACGGATTAAATTGAGTTCCGGATGGCTGGCCAGGTGAGAGATTGAATCGAAAACTTCATACCTTTGCAAAATCTGTTTGTAGTTCAACCTTGCTTCGTCCAAAAGTCGTGCTTCTCTTTCTTTATTTCCGCTACTGGCATATAAAATAGCTTGATTCAGGGCAAGCACACTCTGGTAGGCATCACGGTCGGCTTCAACTAAATTTTCTGTACCGGAGAAATTAACCGAATAGATTTGATCAACGTTTTGTATAACGTCTGTAAAGCTGTAGGAGCTGTAAAACATCCTTGCCTCTTGAAGAAGCGTAACAATGACAAAAGAAATTATGATCCTGATATGGATCCTTACATCATAAAGGGAAAAGCGTCTCGTTCTCATGTAATGACGGATTCAGTTAAGTTTAGTAGTTTTTTCAAAAGACCTTTGGCGGCCTGATTTGCGGCATTCTACGCTTTCGCTTTTCGGATAGTTTGTCTAAAACCTGGGTTTAACAGTAATTAACTATAAAATGTAATTTGTTAATTACAGGTGGTTGTTTCCAGACTAAAGGACTCAAAAATGTTTTGTGCTTCATCAAAAGAATTGGCTTCCATCATGGCTGACCTGAAAGATGCTGCTCCAGAAAAATCAGAAAGATAAATCTTAAAAAACCGTTTGAGAATCTGGAAATGTCGACCTTCACCCCAGGCATTCTTAAAAAGGCTCAGATGTAGTTTAAGAGCTTCCATTCTTTCATTCCTCCCTATTTCTTTCCTCGAATTGTTAAAAAGCCATGGATTTCTGAAAATGCCTCTACCAAACATAATACCATCAATGCCATACTGTGCTATTTTTGCATTGGCTTCGTCCAGGGAATTGATGTCACCATTTCCAATGATCTTTATATCTGGAGCTATTGCATCACGCAAGCGTACAGCTCTTCCAATTTCATTCCAGTCGGCTTCTCCTTCAGACATCTGCTTTTGTATCCGCCCGTGGACTGTAATTGCATCCAGAGGTTGACGGAGTAAGTATGAAATCCATCTTTCAGTATCCTTGTACTTTACACCGATTCTTGTTTTTACACTTAGGGGCAGGGTAAGGCATTCCTTTGCAGCAGCAATTATTTCCCCGGCCTGGGCATCTGAGTTAATCAGAGCTGATCCGCTGCCGTGGGCTACGACATTTTTCACAGGGCAGCCCATATTGATATCTATTGCATCAAAATTGTATTCTTCCTGAATATACTTAAGTGCTGTGCTAAACTTTTCGGGATCATTACCCCAAACTTGTGCTATAAGCTTAATTCCAAGAGTATTTATAATCTCCCTCTCACTATCAGAGATCCTTAAACGGTAGTTTACTTTATCCCTGCCAAGAGGATGGCACAGCCCATCAACTGAGGTAAACTCAGTGAATAAAATATGAGGCAGACCGGGTGATGAAATCCGCAGCACCAGTTCCCTAAAAGCTGTATCGGTCACATCCTCCATTGGGGCCAGCAAATATAGCGGGCCCTTTAAATCTTTCCAGAAATTCCCTCTAGTCAACATGCTTTATCCCTCTTTTCTCCAAATACTGGGCGCAAGTGGTTTAGCTGCTTTCTGTGATTCTTTTGGTGCCACGGGTAGTTATTCATATTTGTGTGGCATTCCTCGCTGCAGCATCCATCGTACTTCTCAGAGCATTCGTTGCACTGTATTATAAGTTCGTGGCAAGGATCATATTTGCAATTTACATGCGTATCACATGGTTTTCCGCACTGATAACAATGACCCAGCACGTGGTCTGTTACCCTTTCACCTAGTCGCTCGTCAAATACAAAATTCTTCCCTATAAAACGGGATTCAAGGCCTTTTTGTCTAATCTCGGATACATAGGCGATAATGCCACCATGTAGTTGATTTACATCACTAAAACCGTGATGCTTCATCCAGGAACTAGCTTTTTCGCAACGTATACCTCCGGTACAATAAAGCAGAATCTTCTTATCTTTCTTATCAGCCAAAGTTTCTATCACATCTTCTAGTTCTTCACGGAATGTTTCCGAGTTAGGACAAATTGCATTTTCAAAATGACCTACTTCGCTTTCATAATTGTTGCGCATATCAACCACAATTACATCATCCTTCTTGGAAAGTTCGTGAAATTCAATAGGGGATAAGTGCCTTCCAACATTTGTGACATCGAAAGTACCATCTTCAAGGCCATCGGCCACTATCTTTGGTCGTAACCGTACAACAAGCTTAATAAAGGAGAACTTAGGTTCTTCCAAAGCCCATTTTAAAGGAATATCTTTAAGTTCAACTACCGATTGCAGGTAGGAGAGAAAAGCTTCAATATTGTGTTCGGGAACATTCATCTGGGCATTTATTCCCTCACGTGCAACATAGATACGTCCGAGGCAGGAGAGACTGTCAAGGGCAAGATACATACAGTCTCTGAACTCATTAGGATCTTCAATGTTTATATAGCGGTAGAAGGAAACAGTACGGCGCTTGAATGTTTCTGCTTGCAATTTGGCAAGCAGTTCTTGCTTACTGTATTTATTATAGAGTCTCATTTTTTTTGCACAAAGATAGAAAAAGGATAATTATATCCGAAATAGTAGTGAAATCTTAACCGTTTTTTGAACCACCAGCAAAACTGATTGTTTTTATTTAACAAGATGGCGTGACCTCTTCCTGCCGCTGTAGTCATGGCTGATTCAAACGGCTTAAAATCGGGTCACGCCATTCTTATTGCCCCGAATATGCAGTTTTTTCTTAAATATTACGGAGCAATAGATAATTTTGCCAAAGTCGACTGAGGGATCCGGAAAATTTTAACATCTTTACCATCTGATAATAAGACTGGCTGGAAGTAAATACCAGTAGGTTAGGAGAGATAGTAATGAGGATTAGGTCTGAAATGAACTACATTACACTGGTAGGGTTGTCGCTAAGCGTAGCCCTGGCTGCCAGGCATTACCTGCCTGCAGATGCTGTAGTATTATGCAGACATAATGAACTAGTTTACCTTGTTTCGGACAGCAACCCTTATGAGTCTGTCTTTTCCAATCAGGCTTCAATTTTTACTACATCCGATTCTGACGAAAAGGTTGGGTATTCCAAGCTTACGATAGAGTGGTTTGGCTCATACGTAATTGAAGCCATCAAACCTTTAGTGAAACCTGAGTTAAAGCGGTCTCTGCAAGTTGAGAAATTAGTGGTTGACGGTGAACTTCAGCCGCTGTGTTCTATAGATCTATTTTTCAGGGATCTTCAGCTTGTTTTTTCACCGGGCAGCTATGGCTGGTCAGCCATAGCCTTATCCTGTATGCCGGTTAGAGCCGGACCTTCTGCGGATTTGTGCTATACAATTTTTGCATAGCAACTTCCTTTTCTTTTGTTGTTCATTATACCGGAACTGGTTCCGGATATTTCAAGTATTATTTAACTAATTGAAAATATGAGTATTGTAGGTAATATACTTTCACTATTTCTGGGTGACAAGTCGGTAAGGGATATGAAGGAATTAAAGCCCTATATCGATAGGATTCATGCTGTATACCCTAGTATCAGTAGCCTTTCGAATGATGAATTGCGTAGCCGTTCAGCTGCTCTTAAACAAATGATAACTGAATCATATGCAGCAGAGCAGTCAAGGATAGACGAACTAAAAGGCAGTGTTGAGCAAAACCCTGATATATCTCAAAGAGAAAAGATTTATGAGGAGATTGACAGACTTGACAAAGACATTAAAGAAATAATAGAGGCTGCACTCAACGAAGCACTGCCAGAAGCCTTTTCGATTGTGAAGGAAACTGCACGACGCTTTACAGAGAATAAGGAAATAGTAGTCAGCGCCAATGATTTTGACAGGGAGCTTGCAACAAAATATGACTTTGTAACTATATCTGACCATAAGGCTGTTTACAAGAATTCTTGGACTGCTGGAGGTAATATGGTTACCTGGGACATGGTACACTATGATGTTCAGCTGATAGGTGGTGTGGTGCTTCACCAGGGTAAGATAGCCGAAATGGCAACAGGTGAAGGAAAAACTCTTGTTGCTACCCTTCCTGTGTTCCTGAATGCATTGAGTGGCAGGGGGGTTCATGTTGTAACAGTCAACGATTACCTTGCAAAACGTGACTCCGAGTGGATGGGACCTATATATATGTTCCATGGCCTCCGTGTTGACTGCATTGACAGGCATCAGCCCAACTCACATGAGCGCCGTAAGGCATATCAGGCCGACATTACCTTTGGCACAAACAACGAATTTGGTTTCGACTACTTGCGTGATAATATGGCTGTATCGCCTGATGATCTGGTACAGCGTATGCACAACTATGCAATCGTCGACGAGGTTGACTCCGTGCTTATTGATGATGCACGTACTCCTTTGATTATTTCTGGTCCTGTTCCCAAGGGCGATGATCAGCTCTTTGTAGAACTCCGTCCCAAGGTTGAGAAGTTGGTTGAAGCTCAGCGCAGGTTAACCACACAATTGCTTGCTGATGCAAGACAGAAGCTAAAATCCAATGATTCCAAGGAACAGGATGAAGGTGCACTGCTTTTGCTACGCACCTTTAAAGGTATGCCCAAGAGCAAGCCTCTGATTAAGTTTCTAAGCGAACCCGGGACCAAGGCCCAAATGATCAAAACGGAAAACTTCTACATGCAGGACAACAACAAGAATATGCATGTGGTGACCGAACCTCTGTATTTTGTAATTGACGAGAAGACAAACTCAGTTGAACTAACAGAAAAGGGTATTGACCTGATAACTGATTCTTCTGAGGATTCAAATTTCTTTGTTTTGCCAGATATTGGTTCCGAACTGGCTACACTTGAAAAAGAAAATCTAAGCGACGAAGAAAAGCTCCTTAAGAAAGAAGAGCTTATGCAAAGCTATTCTATAAAGTCTGAGCGTGTTCATACTATCAATCAGCTGCTTAAGGCCTATACAATGTTCGAAAAGGACGTTGAATATGTTGTAATTGACAACAAGGTCAAGATTGTAGATGAGCAAACCGGACGTATAATGGAGGGAAGGCGTTATTCTGACGGCTTACACCAGGCTATTGAGGCAAAGGAAAGGATGAAAGTTGAAGCGGCAACACAGACCTATGCCACTATTACCCTCCAAAACTACTTCAGGATGTACCAAAAGCTTTCCGGTATGACCGGTACTGCCGAGACAGAAGCAGGCGAGTTTTGGAATATCTACAAACTGGACGTGGTGGTAATCCCGACAAACCGTCCAATTCAACGTGCCGACCTTGATGACAAGGTATATAAGACCAAAAGGGAAAAATACAATGCAGTAATTGAAGAGATAGTCTCTCTGGTTAACGCCGGCAGACCTGTCCTTGTGGGTACAACCTCCGTGGAAGTTTCCGAACTTTTAAGCCGTATGCTTAAGTTGAGGGGAATATCTCACAATGTGTTGAATGCAAAATTGCACCAGCGTGAGGCAGAAATTGTTGCAGAAGCCGGTAAAAAGGGAGTAGTGACAATTGCTACAAACATGGCCGGTCGTGGTACTGACATCAAGCTGAGTACTGAAGTAAAAGCTGCAGGAGGTCTTGCAATTGTCGGTACTGAAAGGCATGAATCTCGAAGAGTTGACCGCCAGTTGAGAGGTCGTGCAGGACGTCAGGGAGACCCGGGTTCTTCACAGTTTTTCGTTTCCCTTGAAGATGATCTGATGCGTTTATTTGGAGGCGACAGATTGATAAGAACGATGGATCGTCTCGGTCTTGAGGAAGGTGAGGTTATACAGGCCGGTATGATAACCAAATCGATCGAGAGAGCCCAAAAGAAGGTTGAAGAAAACAACTTCGGTATCCGTAAGCGCCTTCTTGAATATGATGATGTGATGAATGCCCAGCGTGAGGTTATCTATACAAAGAGACGTCGCGCCTTGTTTGGAGAGCGTATGCATGTTGAGATTTCCAACATGATGTTTGATACTGTTGAAGGACTTGTAGCCGATTTCAAGGAGTCAGGTGATCCTGAGGTATTGAGGATGGAGCTTATTCGTCTGTTCTCTGTTGAATGTCCAATTGCAGAAGAAGAACTGGATGAGTTAAAAGCAAATGTGCTTACAGATAAGCTTTATGACCTGGCATGGGACAGATATACAAGGAGGAGGGAGCAGATTGGAAAACAGGCCTATCCTGTAATTAAGAACGTATTTGAGACCAAGGGAGAACAGTATGAAAATATAGTAGTACCTATTTCAGATGGACATAGGATATTCCATATTACCGTAAATCTGAAGAAAGCTTATGAAACTGAAGGTGTTGATCTGGTTAAATCTTTCGAGAAGGCAATAATGCTTATTACGATTGACGAAGCCTGGAAGGAACACTTACGGGAACTGGATGATCTTAAGCAGGCAGTTCAGAATGCCTCATACGAACAGAAAGACCCGTTGCTGATTTATAAGTTTGAGTCTTTCAACCTGTTCAAGACAATGATCGACAAGAACAATAAAGCCATTGTGGCAACACTGTCAAAGGCACACATTCCTGTCAGAGACCCGGATCAGGTAAGACACGCTGAACAAAGGCGCAGGGTTGACTTGTCTGCACTCAGGACGCAAAAAGATGACCCGGGAGCCGGAATACCCAAATCTTCCATGCCTCAGCAACCAGAGAATCTGCAAAGACCTCAGGTAGTTCAACCTGTTAAGGCTGAAAAGAAGGTTGGAAGGAATGATCCATGCCCATGTGGTAGTGGAAAGAAATACAAACAATGTCACGGAAAACTTGAATAAGCTAACCATATTATGTTTATATTCAATTACATAACCTGGGCTCCTAACCCGGAGCTCTTTTCAATAGGACCGTTATCGGTACGCTATTATGGTTTGTTCTTTGCTGTAGCATTTATACTTGGATACTACATAGCTGAGAAGATGTACAAGCGCGATAATGCACCTCAGGAATGGGTTGACAAGTTGTTTTTATATACTATGGTAGCCACTATAGTAGGAGCCAGGCTGGGACATGTGTTCTTTTATGGCTGGGATTATTATTCGGCTCATCCGGAAGACATAATAAAGGTCTGGGAAGGGGGGCTGGCGAGCCATGGAGGTGCTATAGGAATACTGATAGCCATATTCCTTTACTCTAAATATATCACCAAGCGCTCAATGCTGTGGACCCTCGACAAACTTGTTGTGCCTGTGGCCCTTGGTGCAATGTTCATCAGGCTTGGAAACCTGATGAACTCAGAGATAGTGGGAAGCGTAACTACAATGCCCTGGGGTTTTGCGTTTATCAGGGCTCACGGTTTGGACGATCCTGCATTGCCAAGGCATCCTGCACAGCTCTATGAGGCATTATGCTACTTGGGCATCTTTGTGCTGCTGATGCATATGTATTGGAGGCGTAATGCATCGGAAAGACCAGGTCTGATGTTTGGAGTGCTACTTATTGGCGTTTTTGGCTGCCGTTTCCTTATTGAGTTTGTAAAAGAGAACCAGGAAGCCTTTGAAGAAGGTATGCTGCTAAATATGGGACAGATTTTAAGTATTCCTTTCATTATACTAGGCATTTACTTTGTAAATAAAGCACTTAAAGGTCCTAAGGTTGAAACATTGGTAATTGAAAACAGAAGAGAACGGCGAAAAAAGAAATAGATGCAGGCTGATATAATTACTATTGGCGATGAGCTCTTAATTGGCCAGGTAGTGGATACAAACTCGGCCTGGATGGGACAGGAATTGTCAAAAGCTGGTATTTCAGTATATAGGATCACTTCAGTAAGTGACAAGGAGGACGAAATCATTGCTGTCCTTAAAGAGACCACAGAAAGGTCACCCATTATTTTAATCAGCGGAGGACTTGGACCAACAAGGGATGATATTACAAAAGCGGCCTTGTGCCGCTTTTTCAATACCAAGCTGGTCTATAATCCTGAGGTGTATTCAGATGTAGAGAAGTTTTTGAAAGGAAGGGTTCATAGTATTAACGAACTCAACCGCAGTCAGGCCATGGTTCCTGAGTCATGTGTAGTAATACGCAACATGGTGGGAACAGCCCCTATAATGTGGTTTTCCACTACGCAGGGTGTTGTTGTGTCAATGCCCGGAGTCCCCTTAGAAATGAGGCATGCAATGAGTACAGAGGTGCTTCCCAGGCTTATTCAGGCTTTTTCAACAGAAGTAATAATACACCGTACTGTTCATGTTTTTGACATTCCAGAATCAGTACTTGCAGAACGTATTTGTGAGTGGGAGGATAGCCTGCCTGAATTTATCAAATTGGCATATCTTCCAGCCCCCGGAAAGATTAGGTTAAGGCTTAGTGCAAAAGGAAGTGACAGGAAGCAGTTGGGTGAAGCTATATCAAAGGCTATTGATGAACTTTATCCTTTGATAGGAGAAAATATCTATGGCTTTGACGATGAGAA
Organism: uncultured Alkaliflexus sp.; assembly: GCA_964396555.1. Lineage (GTDB taxonomy): Bacteria > Bacteroidota > Bacteroidia > Bacteroidales > Marinilabiliaceae > Geofilum. The sequence continues at coordinate 14,223 of CAYNFX010000022.1, read as the reverse complement.
ACCTGAGGAGGCATTAATAAGGTTATTAAAAGAGAAATCCGCTACAATTGCCTGTGCTGAAAGTTGTTCCGGAGGTTATCTATCCCATTTGTTTACTTTAATTCCCGGAGCATCTGAGGTGTTTAATGGTTCGGTGGTAGCCTATTCAAACAATATAAAAGCAGGAATATTGGGCGTAGATCCTGTCCTTATTGAGAATCACGGTGCTGTAAGCAAGGAAGTGGTAGAAGAAATGGCATTGGGAGCAATAAAGATTACAGGTAGTGAATACGCTATTGCAAGCTCTGGAATTGCAGGTCCATCGGGAGGTAGTGAGGAAAAACCAATAGGTACAGTCTGGATTGCCTGGGCTTCCAAAGATAAAGTGTTGAGCCGCAGGTTTTTGTTTGGTAAGGGTCGCGAACGGGTTATCATGCGCACTGCAGATGCCGGTGTGATTATTATGAAACAGTTGCTGGAGAAGGGAGAGCTTTAAACTAATATGACGAATAAAAAGCATAAAAAAGCAGAAAAGGAGCGAAATTATGCTTGCAAGTATTTGGTTTATTGAAAAAAAAACGCGTATTTTGCGCTCTGTTTGAAAAACGTAGATAAAAGCGATACAGAAATGTCAAATGTTTGTGAAATAACCGGAAAGAGCTTTATGATCGGGAACAATGTTTCCCACTCAAAAAGACGCACCAAAAGGAGGTTTAATCCGAATCTTTTCAATAGGAAGTTTTATCTGCCTGAGGAAGATCGTTGGGTTAGCCTGAAAGTATCTGCAACCGGCCTGCGCTATATCAACAAGGTTGGTATCCATGCAGCTATCAAAGCAGCTAAGGACAAAGGATTTTTGAGAACAAAAATATAATAGGGGGTAGAAAAAATGGCTAAGAAAGGTAAAGGCAACCGCATTCAGGTCATACTGGAATGCACTGAACATAAGGAAAGCGGACTACCCGGAACTTCCAGGTACATTACCGTTAAGAATAGGAAGAACACTCCCGACAGGATGGAACTAAAGAAGTACAATCCTATCCTTAGGCGTGTAACAGTACATCGTGAAATAAAATAAAGATATTAAGTCATGGCAAAGAAAGCTGTCTCCAAACTGCAAACAGGTGCAGGAAAAGGACATACACTGGTTATTAAGATGGTAAAGTCACCTAAAACTGGTGCATATACTTTTCAGCAGGAAATTGTTACTAATGATGTGGTAAAAGACTATTTCAATAAGAACTAAGTTTTACCCTTGAAAAGCATAGACAAAGCCTTCCCTACGGAAGGCTTTGTTGTTTTTAAATAACTATATTTGCCACTGTATCAGTTCTCAGAACGTCACAGCCTATATATACTAATGGCTGTAGTCCTTAAAATAAGTCAGAATCATGGGATTATTCGGTGCTTTTAACAGATCCAAAAAGGAAAAACTAAGTGAAGGTCTTTCCAAAACAAAGGAAAGCGTATTGCAAAAGATCACTCGTATGGTGGTTGGTAAATCCAGGGTGGATGCGGATCTTTTGGATGAACTTGAAGAAATTCTGATAAGTTCAGATGTAGGTGTTGCCACTACAATTAAAATAATAGGCAGAATAGAGGAAAGGGTAGCACGTGACAAGTATGTAAGTGCTGCAGAGCTTGACAGTATACTTAAGGAAGAGATTAAGGGCCTGTTAAAGGAAAACCGCAATGGCAATGAGGGAGATTTTGATATTCATGAAACTAACAAGCCATATGTAATAATGGTTGTCGGTGTAAATGGGGTTGGAAAGACAACCACTATCGGTAAGCTGGCACACAAGTTTAAAAGTGCCGGTAAAAGCGTTTTGCTGGGCGCAGGAGATACCTTCAGGGCAGCTGCTATAGATCAGCTTGAGATTTGGGCTGACAGGGTCGGAATAGACCTAATCAAGCAAAAGATGGGGGCAGATCCGGCTTCAGTTGCTTTTGACACAATATCTTCAGCCAAGGCCAACAATATCGATATTGCTATTATTGATACGGCAGGTCGCTTGCACAACAAGGCCAATCTGATGAATGAGCTTACAAAGATCAAGAATGTTATGCGTAAGATCGTTCCTGATGCTCCACATGAGGTGTTACTCGTATTGGACGGTTCGACAGGCCAGAATGCCTTCGAACAGGCAAAACAGTTTACCCTTGCTACCGAGGTCAATGCACTGGCAGTAACCAAACTGGATGGAACAGCAAAGGGAGGTGTTGTAATAGGTATATCGGATCAGTTTAAAATACCCGTAAAATACATTGGAATTGGTGAAGGAATAGAGGATTTACAGGTATTTGACCGTGAGGCCTTTGTCGATTCCCTTTTTGGAGAATAGTATGAAAAAGAAACACGTGGATGTAATATCCCTGGGATGCTCAAAAAACCTTGTTGACTCAGAACTACTTATCAGGCAATTTCAGGCTGGAGGATATCTTGTAGAGCATGATCCATCCCAGCCCGTGGGTGAGGTGGTGGTGATTAATACCTGCGGTTTTATTGGCGATGCCAAGGAAGAGTCAATTGAGACCATCCTTGATTATGCTGAAGCCAAGAAGCAGGGAAAAATACGAAAGCTTTTTGTTATGGGCTGCCTTTCGGAGAGATACAGGCAGCAACTGAGTGTTGAAATACCCGAAGTGGATAAGTTTTATGGGAAATTCGACTGGAAGGAGCTAATAAGTGAGATGGGGATGCCCTACAGGGCAGACCTTAAGAATGAACGCTCGCTGACTACACCGGGCCATTATGCCTATTTAAAGATATCTGAAGGATGTAACCGCAATTGTTCCTATTGTGCAATTCCACTGATTACTGGAAAGCACACATCAAGAAGCATGGAAAGCATCGTTAAAGAAGCTACGCTACTTGCATCCAAAGGGGTTAAGGAACTTCAGATTATAGCCCAGGATTTGTCATATTATGGTCTGGATCTATACAAGGAAAAGAAACTGCCAGAACTGGTCCAGAAGCTCTCAGAAATAGAAGGAATTGAGTGGATAAGACTCCACTATGCCTATCCTGCAGGATTTCCTATGGAACTCCTTAATGTAATGGCTACAAATCCCAAGGTGTGCAAATACCTTGATTTAGCCCTTCAGCATATTTCTGACAATATGCTGAAGTTGATGAGACGCAACGCAAGCAAACAAGATTGCATTGATCTTATTAGAACAATGCGTGAAATGGTCCCTGGTATACATCTGAGAACCACTATGATAACCGGCCATCCAGGAGAAAAGGAGGAAGATTTTAGAGAGCTTAAGGAATTTGTAGCCGATATGAAGTTTGAGCGTCTTGGGGTATTTCCATATTCACACGAGGAGGATACCTATGCATACAAAAACTATGTTGACGATATCCCTGAAGAAGTAAAGCAGGAAAGGGCTGATCAAATTATGGAACTGCAATGCGGGATCAGCCTAGCACGTAATAAAGCTAAAGTGGGAAGCGTTATTAAAGTCCTTGTTGACCGTCATGAAGGAGAGTACTGGATAGGTCGCAGCGAGTTTGACAGTCCGGAGGTAGACCCTGAAGTTCTGATAGACAGTTCCACACCACTTAACATAGGATCCTTTTACAATATACGCATCACAGGAGCAGGGGAATACGACCTAATAGGTGAGGTAAATTGATTTTCCTGCTTGTACGGCTGCAAAAAATAAGATAGATTTGTGTCTATGGAATACATTGTTTCAGCTCGAAAATACAGACCAGGTACTTTTAGCTCTGTTGAGGGTCAGGAGAATATCACCCAGACCCTTAAGAATGCTATTAAAAACAAGCAACTGGCACATGCTTATTTGTTTTGCGGTCCCCGTGGTGTTGGAAAAACAACTTGTGCCAGGATCTTTGCAAAGACGATAAACTGTGAAAACCTGGGGCCGGACTTCGAAGCATGCAATGAATGTATTTCCTGCAAGGCCTTTAATGAAAACCGCTCATACAACATTCACGAATTAGATGCTGCAAGCAACAATTCCGTGGATGATATCCGTCTTTTAATAGATAAGGTGAGGGTTGCCCCTCAGATGGGCAGGTACAGCGTGTATATCATCGACGAGGTTCACATGCTGTCATCAAGCGCATTCAATGCCTTCCTGAAGACCCTTGAAGAACCGCCGGCACATGCGATTTTTATCCTCGCAACTACTGAAAAACACAAGATACTTCCTACTATACTCTCACGCTGTCAAACCTTTGATTTTAACAGAATTACAGTCGAGGTTGCAAGTAAATATTTAAGACTTGTAGCACAGAAAGAGGGAATAGAAATAGAGGATGAGGCCTTGACTGTTATTGCAACTAAGGCTGATGGAGCAATGCGTGATGCTTTGTCGATCTTCGACCAGATTGTTGCTTTCTGCGGCCGCAACATCACTTACCAGCAGGTGATTACTAATCTCAATGTGCTTGACTATGACTATTATTTCAGGCTAGTTGATGCTTTCCTGAAGGAAGATACTACATTGGCCCTGTTGATATTCAATGAGATATTAAACCGCGGATTTGACGGCAGTCACTTTTTGTCAGGACTTAACAGTCACCTGCGTGATCTCATGATGTGCCGCGATCCACAGACGGTAGTTCTCCTAGAGGTCGGTTCAACAATAAAGCAGAAATACCTGGATCAGGCTAAAAACTGTAACAACGACTTCCTGTATGAGGCACTAAAGCTCTGTAATGAATGTGAAATGAATTACAGGCTAGCCCGAAATAAAAGACTCCAGGTTGAATTCACGCTTTTATCCCTCTCGCGGATATTAAGCGAAAAAAAAAAGCTTCTGAATTAGCGAAAAAGGCGGCTGCACAATCATCTACCGGAGCTTCAGCATCAGCAATTCCTTCATCTTATACAGCATCAAATCAGACAGCACCTATAACTGGAACCGGTGCTTCAAAACCATCAGTTGATAGCGTCATTCCTTCACGACCAGGAATCAGTGCACCATCGCTAAAGGATCTACTGAATAATCCTGAAGCATCATCTCAAACCAGTAAACAACCTGAGCAAAACACTCATGTTGGTATACCGTTTTCTGCCAATAAAGACGTTAATCCTGATAGCTTGCATAAGGCCTGGGATGAATATGCAGCAATGATTAAGTCGGAGAATACAAGACTTGCAATAATTCTTTCAAATTACAAGCCAGTACTTCAGGGAGCAAATGTAATAAGCCTGCAACTTTCTGCTCCTATCCAGGCAGAGGAGGTAATGAACTCTAAGCAGGATATGATGGCATATCTGAGAGGAAAACTAAGCAACGATTCAATAGAGCTGACAGTTATTGTTAATCAAGAGGAAAAGAGTAATCAAAGGCATGCCTTTACTGCCTCTGAGAAGCTTAAAGTCATGATGGAAAAGAATCCAGCCCTCTCACTTTTAATGCAGAAATTCAACCTTGATTTGGAATGAATAACTGGGTTGCTTCAACAATTCTAACTAATTGTTTGTTAATACTACCGGATATAAGCTAGTGCCAACTTTGAATTAGTAAAACTTAAACTGATGAGTAAAATTAAAGTAACAAATCCGGTTGTAGAACTGGATGGTGATGAGATGACCCGTATCATCTGGAAGATGATAAAGGATCAACTGATCTTACCTTATCTTGATCTGGACATAAAGTACTACGACCTGAGCATTGAAAACAGGGATGCTACTGATGATAAGGTGACTGTAGAAGCAGCCAATGCCATTAATAAGTACAACGTAGGTATCAAGTGTGCTACAATAACTCCTGATGAGAAGCGTGTTGAGGAGTTTGGCCTTAAGAAAATGTGGAAATCACCCAATGGTACAATTCGTAATATTCTGGGTGGTACAGTATTCAGAGAACCTATAATTATAAATAATATACCCCGACTGGTTCCCGGTTGGGCAAAGCCTATTTGTATAGGTCGTCATGCCTTTGGTGATCAATACAGGGCTACAGACTTTGTTGTAAAAGGAAAAGGCAAGCTCGAAATAAGTTTTACCCCATCTGACGGTGGCGAAGTACAGAAGTACGAGGTCTATAATTTTGAAGGAGACGGAGTGGCATTGGCCATGTTCAATACTGATGAGAGTATTACAGGCTTTGCCCACAGCTGCTTCAATATGGCCGTCAATAAAAAGTGGCCTTTGTACCTGTCAACCAAGAACACAATCCTAAAGAAATACGACGGCCGATTTAAGGATATTTTCCAGGATTTATATGAAACTCATTACAAGAGTAAGTTTGAGGAACTTGGAATAACTTATGAACACAGGCTTATTGATGATATGGTAGCTGCCGCAATTAAATGGGACGGCGGCTTTGTATGGGCTTGCAAAAACTATGATGGTGACGTTCAGTCAGACACTCTGGCCCAGGGGTTTGGATCACTGGGACTTATGACTTCAGTACTGATCACTCCCGACGGCAAAACCATCGAAGCAGAAGCTGCTCATGGTACCGTGACCCGTCACTATCGAATGCATCAACAAGGAAAGCCAACTTCTACCAATCCCATCGCATCAATCTATGCATGGACCAGGGGATTGGCTTTCAGAGCAAAGCTAGATGCTAATGAAGAACTAGCTCAGTTTGCCGATAACCTTGAAGCAGCTTGTATCGAAACTGTTGAGGGTGGAGTAATGACAAAGGACCTAGCCCTTACAATTCATGGAGGCCAGCTAAAGGATAATCATTATGTGACGACTGAGATGTTTATGGAGGCTATTAAGAAACAGCTTGATAAAAAACTGTCTGTGTAATCAGATTCTGAACATTCGGTGATTTTGTGTGGCAGTATCTCTAGATACTGCCATTTTTTTATTAAATATATAACGTAACTATCCCTCCTTTCCTCCCAGATTTTCAGACAAAAGACAGTTTTAGTGTAAATACGGCTTGCTTTCCGCATTGGTAGTGCGATTCCGTGATTTTTCCTGCTCAAAAAGCTGCTTATCCCTATTAGTAAAATCCGTCTCCTTTTTTAAAATGAAAATAAACAAGGGATCAATAGTAATGATCTTAATGTATTTTTTCAATTATAACAACACTTTTAATTATTTTCGAACATCAAAACAAAAATCAATAATTGTTAACCAAAAGCTACTTCTTTAAAGGGATATTCATCATGAACCTAAACTCAAAAAGCAGCATTAAATTCTATAGTGGAGAAGAGATTCCGGTAGAACTGCACAAGGTCAGGATAGTTCAGAAACTGAACCTGAGACCTATTGACGAACGCCTGGCCGCCATACGGGAAGGGGGCTTCAATACATTTTTGCTTAGTACCAAGGATGTGTTCCTTGATATGCTTACTGATAGCGGAACCAATGCGATGAGCGACAATCAGCTGGCATCCATGCATCATGCAGATGATGCATATGCTGGTTCACAAAGCTTTTATAGAATGGAAGCTGCTGTCAATGAGGTGTTTGGTAAGTCACTTGTATTGCCGGTCCACCAGGGTAGAGCAGCTGAAAACATTGTAGCCAAGGCCTTTGTAAGACCCGGGGATGTTGTGCCGATGAACTACCACTTTACTACTACCAAGGCTCATATTGATCTTAACGGAGGAGAAATAGCCGAGATATTCACTGATCAGGCACTTATAGTAAAGAGCAACAAACCCTTTAAGGGCAATCTTGATATTGAAAAACTGAAAGCCCTTATTGCAAAATACGGAAAGGAAAGAATTCCATTTATCCGTCTTGAAGCATCAACAAACCTTATCGGTGGACAGCCTTTCTCTATCGCAAATATGCGTGAGGTTCGAAGAGTTGCTGACCAACATGGCATAATCATGGTGCTGGATGCCAGTTTGATAGGAGAGAATGCCTGGTTTGTAAAACAACGCGAGGCTGAATTTGCAAATACAAGTATCAAAGAAATACTTCAGACTATGTGCGGCCTCTGTGATGTGGTTTACTTCTCCAGTCGCAAGGTCAGTTCTACTCGTGGTGGCTGTATCTGTACCAACAATAAGGAGCTCTTCCTCAAGATGCGCGACCTAGTACCTCTTTATGAAGGCTTCTTAACATACGGAGGTATGTCAGTAAGGGAAATCGAAGCAATGGCTGTTGGCCTAATCGAAACAACTGATGAAACAGTAATAAGCCAATCACCAGGTTTTATTGACTACACGGTTAAGGAGCTTGACAAACTCGGTATACCTGTGATTATGCCAGGTGGTGCTCTTGGGGTACATATTGATGCAATGCAATTTCTGCCTCATATTCCACAGAAAGAGTATCCTGCAGGAGCTCTCGCCGCAGCCTTCTACATAGTATCAGGTTGTCGTGGTATGGAGCGTGGAACTGTATCTAGCGTAAGGGATGAAGATGGAAATGACATACTGTCGGATATGGAACTCCTTCGTCTGGCCTTTCCACGCAGGGTATTTACATTGTCACAAACTAAGTTTGTTATTGACCGCATGAACTGGCTGTATAATAACAGGAATCTTATCGGTGGACTTAAGTTTGTTGATGAGCCCAAGGTACTGCGTTTCTTCGTAGGAAGACTGGATGCAATCTCAAACTGGCCGGACAAGCTTGTCGCAAAATACAAGGCAGATTTCGGGGATAGCTTGTAATTCTGCCTGCCCTAGACTAGAATGTGAACGGCTGCCTCTTCTGAGGCAGCCGTTTTTTTTTCGAAACAAAAGGACAAATTTTCTCTTTTTAAGAACAAAAATATGATACTGCTGTTAATAGAGTACGAAAATAAGGCAGAGGGCGATACGACAGTATTTAATAAAGCTCTTGCCGAAAACGCAAAGACTAAAAGGAAGAGAAAAGTAAAAATTTAAAGAACAAAACCAATTCAATATGTCAACATTTGATTTAGTAATGCCCAAGATGGGTGAGAGCGTTGAAGAAGCAACCATTACAAAGTGGTTTGTCAAAGTCGGCGACACTGTTGAGGAAGATCAGGTGCTGCTTGAAATAGCAACTGACAAGGTTGACTCGGAAATCCCTTCGCCCGTAGCAGGGGTTATTAAAGAGATCAGATTTGAAGTCAATGCCCTCGTTCCCGTGGGTGAGATTATTGCAGTAGTAAGCCTTGAAGGACTTGATGTTGAGACAGCTGAAGCGCCTAAGGCTGCAGAAGCTGCAGCACCAGCTGAAGCCAAGGCTGAATCAGCACCTGTTGTAGTATCAAGTGATACGAAGGATGATCATAGTGGCAGTGGACGCTTCTATTCGCCACTTGTAAAGAGCATTGCAAAGCAGGAAAGCATTTCGCTAAGCGAACTCGACAAGATAAAGGGCAGTGGCAAGGATGGCCGTCTGACAAAAGAAGACCTGCTTGAGTATCTCAAGACAAGAGGTACCCAACCGATATCTCAGCCAGCAGCTTCCAAGTCCGCAGCCGTGCCTGCGTCTGTACCTGCTGAAGCTGCATCTCGTCAGGCTGTCAAAGCTCCTGAGGTCAAGGCATGGGATGGTGACGAAGTCGTCGAAATGGACCGCATGCGTAAGTTGATTGCGGAGAACATGGTAATGTCAAAACAGGTATCACCTCACGTAACCTCAATAGTAGAGGCCGATGTAACAAATCTTGTTCTGTGGAGAAATAAATACAAGGATACGTTTGATAAGAAATACGGAGAGAAGCTGACCTTTATGCCTGTGTTCACCTGGGCAGCAGCCAAAGCATTGCGCGACTATCCGGGAATTAATGCAGCTGTAAGCGGTACTAACATTATCTATCGCAAGAATGTCAATGTTGGTATTGCAGTGGCACTTCCATCAGGTAACCTGATTGTTCCTGTTGTCAAGAATGCCGATCAGAAGAATATTGTAGGTCTGGCGTCAGATATTAACCGTATTGCAGTTCAGGCCAGAAACAACAAGCTTTCACCAGACGATATCCAGGGAGGGACCTTTACAATAACAAACTTCGGTTCGTTTAAAAACGCTATCGGTACACCTATTATCAACCAGCCTCAGGTAGCAATTCTGGCAACAGGTACTATTGAAAAGAAACCTGCTGTACTTGAAACCCCGGCAGGGGATGTGATAGCGATCCGCCATAAGATGTTCCTGTCGCTCTCATACGACCACAGAGTGGTGGACGGAGCTCTGGGAGGTTTCTTCCTGCGAAAGATCGCCGATTATCTGGAGCAATGGGATATTGACACAGAAGTCTAAACTAATTAATTCAGGTGCTACTGCACCTGAATTATTAGTATTAATGAGGTTGAAAAGCAAAAAACTACATAACTATTATGAAAAGTAACGTTCCTGTCAGGTATTCAATTAAAAAGACTGATAAAGACACGCTTCTAAAGTGGTACTATCTGATGTATCTCGGACGTACCCTTGATGAACGTGCACCAAATTACTTGAAGCAAGCCATAGGTTGGTCTTACCATGCTCCGGCAGCAGGCCATGATGGCATCCAACTGGCAATTGGCCAGTTATTCAGGAAAAACAAAGACCATTTGTTTCCCTATTACAGGGATCTTGTAACCGTTGTATCAGCAGGTATGACGGCTGAAGAGATAATTCTTAATGGCATATCGAAAGATGCTGACGAAGCAGGGGGCGGAAGACATATGTCAAACCACTTTGCAAAACCATCTTGGAATATCCACAATGTAAGCAGCTGTACTGGTAATCACACACTTCATGCATCAGGACTTGGTCGTGCACTTAAGGCCTATGAAGAAAAGGATGCTGTTGTTTTCAGCAGCCAAGGTGAGAGTTCGGTATCCGAAGGCTACGTTTACGAAGCCATTAACGGTGCTTCAAATGAGCAACTGCCTGTTGTTTTCGTATTTCAGGACAATGGCTATGGTATCTCGGTACCTAAGGAAGACCAGACAGCAAACCGCAAGGTTGCCAAGAATTTTGAAGGTTTCAAGAACCTTCGCATCATCTATTGCAATGGCAAGGATGTGTTCGATTCAATGAATGCAATGACAGAGGCTGTTGAGTGGACAATAAAGGAACAGAAACCCTCCATTGTACAGGCAAATTGTGTACGTATAGGTTCACATAGCAATAGCGACAGGCATGAGCTGTATAGGGATGAAAATGAGCTAAGCTATGTCAAGGAGTATGACCCACTTGCAAAGTACAAACGTATGTTACTTCGCTATAAGAGGGCTACAACAGAAGAACTCAAGGAAATAGAAGACAGAGTGGCTCAGGAAGTTAAGGCAGCTCACAAAGCAGGTATGGCAGCTCCACATCCAAGCCCTGATTCTATATTTGATTTTGTCGTTCCCGAACCATATCCGGCAGTTAAATATCCTGCAGGATTACACAAACACGAAGGAGATAAAAAGAAGTTTATAGAAGCGCTAAATGAAACCCTTAAGGCTGAGTTCCACCACAATCCAAACACCTTTATCTGGGGACAGGATGTGGCAAATAAGGACAAGGGAGGTATCTTCAATGTTACCAAAGGAATGCAGCATGAATTCGGCAAACGTAGGGTTTTCAACGCCCCGATTGCAGAAGACTTTATCATGGGTACTGCCAATGGTATGTCACGCTATAGCAAGGATATCAGAATCGTTGTGGAAGGCGCTGAATTTGCCGATTACTTCTGGCCAGCCATGGAGCAGTTTGTTGAAACTACCCATGAATACTGGAGAACAAAGGGGCAATTTTCCCCTAATATAACAGTGCGTCTCGCATCAGGAGGCTATATCGGAGGAGGATTGTATCACTCACAGACAATAGAAGGAGCCCTGACAACCTTCCCGGGAGTAAGGGTAGTATATCCATCATTTGCAGATGATGCAGCAGGATTGCTTAGAACAGCCATCCGCTCTGAAGGTCTGACCCTTTTCCTTGAGCCCAAGGCACTATATAACTCACCCAAGGCTGCAACGTCAGTTCCCGATGACTTTGAGGTTCCCTTTGGTAAGGCAAGGATCAGAAAAGAAGGCAGCGATATGACGATAATTACATACGGCAACGCCACCCACTTCTGTCTTGAAGCAGCCGAAATACTGGCAAAGGAAGGCATTGCAGATATTGAAGTACTAGACCTTCGTTCACTTTCTCCATTGGATACTGAAGCCATTGTAAACTCGGTAAAGAAAACTGCCAGAGCTATGATAGTACATGAAGACAAAGTATTCGGTGGCTTCGGTGGTGAAGTCGCAGCTACGATAGGTGATATCGCATTCGAATACCTTGATGCACCAATCAGGAGAGTAGGATCAACTTATACCCCTGTTGGCTTCAACCGTATCTTGGAAGCAGCCATCCTTCCAAACACAGACAAGATACTTAAGGCGGCCAAAGAGCTCCTTGAGTATTAGTATATTTTGTTAAATAAGATCTAACATTCATTATATGAAGAAGGTAGGCATATTTTACAGTTTCAGATCCGTAAAAACCAAACAACAGGTCAAGAAGCTGATAAAGCATTTTGGTGAAGATAATTGTGAGGAAGTAGATGTGGACATCGCCACAGTTGAGGATTTTAGAAAGTTTGACAACTTCATCTTTGCCGTTCCAACCTGGTTTGACGGTGAACTACCCAACTATTGGGATGAGTATTTGCCAGAGATAGAGGATGAACCCTTAAAAGGCAGGAAATTTGCAATTTTCGGCGGAGGAGATCAGAAGAAGTACCCTGAAAACTTTGTTGACGGAATAGGCATAATGGCCGAATTCGTTGAAGAACACGGTGGAAAGGTAGTTGGTTTTACCTTAGCCAAAGGCTATGAATTCGAAGGTTCCAGGGCCCTTAGAGGTGAAAAATTCAGCGGTCTGGCACTGGATATTGAGAACCAGTCTGCTTTAACCAGCGAAAGGATCGACAAATGGGCAGAACAGCTCAAAAAAGAGTTCAACTAACATAGTATTCTGCTAACTACTAAGACAAGGGCATCCACCAGGATGCCCTTTTTTTTTACTATGCACCAAACAGCTATTTCTAAGTAGGAGCGGGTAGAGGCCTTTTAACTGCAATTTACAAATGTAACACATCTGACAGCCTCCTAAAATGATAGAAATAATGCTATTCAAATACAGGCATTACATCCATATATATCATATAATCAATTATATATATAATCAGAATAAACAAACACTTCAATACTATAAAAAAATCGGATGTATAAAAATACAAAATCAGTTGCAAATGACGCAATTACATTATTTATCGTATTAATAACCAGTGCTTTAAATCGTTTAATATAAGTAATACTTAAATACATCACCAAAGACACTTCAGAAGCCTTGCTATCACAGAGGTTTAGCAATTAGCAAATTGCAATAAACACAAGGTAATTCCTCTATATAGATCCTTGGCAAAGCCTGATATAGTTGAATGTTTAATTCTAATGTCATTAACTTTTAAGGTGATATGCTTTTTTATATTAAGTATTGGTTTTGTTTATTCAAATGCCAGGTTACATAATGATATACCAGACATCACCATGTGACAAATGTGAACATGAATAGATATTAACTGCATTTGCATTTTGTAAACTGTTACATTATATTTGTAGAAGAGCTAACAAATTATGTTTACACATTCATGAAAGAGCGTTTACAAAAGCTACTAGCAAGGGAGAATCTTACACCAGTTCGCTTTGCCGAGAAAGTAGGGGTGCAGCGATCAAGCGTAAGTCATATATTGTCAGGCAGAAATAATCCAAGTCTGGATTTTATACAGAAAATACTTATTGCCTTTCCGCAGATTAGCAGTGACTGGTTGATAAGTGGAAAAGGAGAGATGTATGATAACGGCTTACCTGCAAACAAATACGAAAGAAAGGCAGTTGCAGGTGACCTTTTTTCTTCAATAAATGATGAGGATACTCCGGCATATATTGCATCTAAAACAACAATTGAACCAGATGAAAGAAAAGTCGTTGATAAAGAGCAACAGGTTGAAACAATTGTACAGGCAGTAACCCGGGGGAAAACTGATCGGAAAATAGAGAAGATAGTGGTATTTTACAGCGACAAAACCTTTGCTGAGTACCTTCCGGAATACAATGTATAAAATAGGACCACAATGCCTTATTATGCCGAAAAAGCATTAACTTTGTCGTGGAAATAAGCATTACATGCGTAATTAGACCAGATGAAGTACATACATGATTTCAGAATAGTAGGCAATCAGAGGCAAAACAACGAGTACATTGTACTGACACTACGCGCTGAGGGTTTTAAGCTTCCAAAGATGCTTCCAGGTCAGTTTGCAGAAGTTCGCATACCAAATGAATCTTTTGTTTATCTGCGCCGTCCCCTTTCAATTCATGATGTTGATTATGATCGTCAGGAA
>CAYNFX010000021.1:0-24354 GCA_964396555.1 uncultured Alkaliflexus sp. | reverse complement strand
AGTATAGTTTTCTGTAACTGAGTTACCGCACTAGGACTACACTCCTCTATACATCTGTATTTTTATGAATATTACCTGAAGTTGTGGTATCTTATCATGCTAGGTTTTAATGCGCAATCAAGTGTGCTTTTTCTTTGTATATATTTAGGCAGAGCCGAATAGATTTTAGGGATATTCTTGTAAATTAGCCTCAAACGCTGGCTTTGTGAAACTAAGAATTACGGTTTTGGGATCAGGAACTTCGCTTGGGGTACCCATGATTGCTTGTCGTTGCAAGGTATGCACCTCGGGCAATCCAAAGGACAACAGGCTTAGACCTTCAGTACTAATTCAGGTTGGAAATAAGAGTTTAGTGATTGACATCGGTCCGGATTTCAGGATGCAGATGCTCAATAATGATATCAGGCATATTGACGGGGTACTGATGACCCATTCACATCGTGACCATACTGCAGGTCTGGATGACCTCAGAGCCTTCAACTGGATAAACAAGAAAGCAGTAAGTATTTATGCCGAACCGCCTGTTATAGAGGTTTTAAAGCATGACTTTTGGTATGCCTTTACCGAGACTAGGTTTGAAGGTCTTCCTGAAATAGAGTTTCAGGCTATTGATGATAAGCCGTTTTCACTTGATGGTATTGACATAGTACCTGTCAGATTGATGCATTATAAACTTCCTGTGCTTGGATACAGGGTGGGGGACTTTAGTTATCTGACAGACACGAACTTTGTTCCCCGTGAGGAGTATTCAAAGCTTAAGGGTACAAAGGTGTTGATAGTTGACGGATTGCGCAATGAGGAGCACATATCACATTTCAATATAAAGCAGGCACTTGAACTGATAAAGGAGATCGGACCTGAGAAGGCTTATATTACGCATATAAGTCACCAGTTGGGGCTGCATGACGAAGTAAATGACATACTACCGCCAAACGTTGAACTGGCTTACGATGGTTTGGTAATAGATATTAACTGAGCTCTGAAGAGGAGGTAATATGAACACCTCGTTTTTCAAGATCTTCGAAGGCTTTTAATGTTTCAGTATTATCAAGCCCCCTGGTTGCATCTTTTAACACATAGGTCTCATAGCCCAGCAGCACAGCATCCTTAGCAGTGTTGTAAACCCCTCGGTCAGCAGGCAATCCACAGATATATACTGTCGCAATACCATTCCTTCTAAGATAGGCATGGAGTCCTGTCTCCTTCATATGCCCATTATCATAAAAGCCACTATATGAATCAATATCCGGATCACTACCTTTGAAAATAAAGTTGCTTATAAGTGCCTGG
Organism: uncultured Alkaliflexus sp.; assembly: GCA_964396555.1. Classification (GTDB taxonomy): domain Bacteria; phylum Bacteroidota; class Bacteroidia; order Bacteroidales; family Marinilabiliaceae; genus Geofilum. The sequence goes on along the minus strand of CAYNFX010000021.1, from coordinate 23,064 downwards.
TTAAGCAGGGGGGATATTTCTGCACCCGGACTTCCCTGAATGCAGTGATCAGGCCATAGAGTTTGATTCTGACCAGCCAGTTTAATAACATCCCCCGGTTTACGACCATCATGATTGGATGCCAGGCAACCATGGTTGACCGGGTGCCAGTCACGGGTTGCCACAATAATCCTGAAGTGCTTCTGGATATTGTTAATCACCGGAATTATCTCGTCACCTCCGGGAACCTCAATTGGCCCTCCGGGAAGGTAATCATTTTGAAGATCTATTATCAATAAGGCTTTCATGTAAGTCAAACCCTCCTTTTCTGTTGTATTTAACAAATATAAGCGGAATGGTTATATCCAGCAAAAAAGAACTATAATATTAGTTCATCTATTCTGTAAAACCGGAATTGTAGGTCTATTCAGATATTGAAAATGTTAGCAATTCAGTTTCAGAAATGACTATACCCTTTGCCCGGACCTTCTGCAAGTGCTTTACCATCCTTCAGCCAGGTCAAATCGCTGCCATCAGTGATTTGTCCAATAGGATAGAGGGTGGTGAAGAATTCTCTGGTAAATGCTTCAGCAACTGAATCAAAGTCAGCCCTGTTTACAGTAAGCAAGAGGCAGTAGTCTTCTCCTCCTGATGTTGCAAAATCATATGGATTTAGTTGCCTCATGCTGCAACACTGTTTAAGTTCTTCTGAGAGAGGCAATTTGTTTAGGTCAATTACCGCGCCCTTGCCTGATCTGTTGAGGATATGGCGTATATCTGATGCTATACCATCGCTTACATCCATCATTCCATTCACCCCATTCTGAGCAGCGAGCCAGATTCCTTCCTTAACACATGGTTCCGGTTTGGTATGCTTTGCAACAAGCTGTTCATTGGCACCAGTACATCCCAGATCATTAAGCAGTATATGTAGTCCGGCAGCCGAGTCTCCAAGTTTACCGGTAACAGCTACAATATCACCAGACTGTGCACCTGAACGAAGGCGTGCTTTGCCTTTTGCTACCCTACCAAGAATAGTTACACTAACTACAAGCTTGTCGCTAGAGCGGGTAGTATCACCGCCCATAAGGGGAACAGCGTACTTACGGCTCAAGTCGTGATATCCGTCAAGCAAACTGTCCATATATTCAAGGTCAAGGTCGTCTGGGATTGCCAGTGACAGAAATGAAGCAACAGGAGAGCCTCCCATTGCGGCAATATCACTTAGATTAACCGCCAGTGACTTATATCCAAGGTCGTAAGGACTTATCTTGTCTCTTAAAAAATGCACGTCCTCCACAAGCATGTCGGTACTTACTACAAGTTCACTGTCCCCCTCCACAGGTATCACCGCACAGTCATCTCCGATGCCAGTGCTCCCGGGTCCAAGAAGGTCGTCAAACATGCCGGAAAACCTTTTGATAAAGCCAAATTCCCCTAAAGCAGATAATTTCATATAGTAGCCTTTGAATGGCAAAAATAGGGAAAATAAAGAAAAAAGGCCTTGAATCGGAAGATTCAAGGCCATGTATTTCACCAAACCTAAGGTTTGGTTTAGTATTTCTTGTCCAGTACTTTCAGATGATCCTTAGTCTCTTCTACAATTCTTTTGTAATAATCCTGACTGTAACCAGGGAATTCGGCATGAGCCGGATTACCATGTTCATTTCTGAGGAACACACCGTTTTGTTCAGGGTGAAGGTTACCGTCGAGATACTTAACCATCAGGAATTCACCAAGTTTCTTCCATCTTTCAACAGTCTGACGTGACTGTTCATGGCTGTAGTCATTAAGGAAGGTTTTTGCATATTCAGGATTGGCTTTGTACAGCTTGGCCGCAGCCTCATCGATTACAGGACCGTAGAGTTCAAACTTATCTTCAAGTTCTGTTTGAACCTTGCGTATATCCACTATCATTTGACTGTAACGGTTGTATGCCTGATTAGAAACCCAGTTGAAAACCCAGAAAGCTGAATTCCATGAGAAATTAAGCAGGTCAGCCTCTCCCTGAGCATAATTCTCAGGAATAGAGGTCATCCCCATGTACATAGGTACAAATACAGTCATATTGGCATCATCAACACCAAACCAAAGAATACCACCTACAGGATTTGGAAGCCAGCTACGCATTTGTGCAACAAAGGTAAAGCCGGTTTGCTGGGTTGCAATTGCACGTTCATTGAAGTAAGTCACACTGTCCACTTCCCATGTAAGGGGTCTCCATCGATAAGGAGCAGAGTAGGGCCCTGCGCCCGGATCCTGTGACATCGAAAGGGGAGTACCTTCATAGGTATCGCGCATAATATTTTGTACATCCCTTACGCTTACCTTCTTTTCAGGCTTAATAAACAAAGGAAGTCTGTCGTCTGATTTACCCAAAGCGAAGTCAACATATTTATCCATTTCCGAGTTTACATTACGGAAAGCACTCCAAACCCTAGCTTCGCAGAAGCGAACTGCCTCGAAGTCTAAAGGAGCGTATGCATCAGCAAAGCTAAATTCTTGGTCCTTGCCTTTAAAATATCCCTTTTCAGTGGCAAATTTGATTACATCCTTTGAGAACATGACATTCTCATTATCCTTTAGGTTGAATGTTGTGATACGTGCCTGGTTGGCGTGAGCTGATACATAACCGTCAGGTATTTTTACAGCCACCCATACAGTTCCCTTATTACCGGTACCCTTGCCAATCATCTCAAGGATCCAAACTTCATTGGGATCAGCTATTGAGAAAGACTCACCAGAACTGTAATAGCCGTATTTATCAGTCAGATCGGCCATAATTTGAATAGCCTCACGAGCTGTACGAGCTCTCTGAAGAGCAATATAGATAAGGCTTCCGTAATCAATAATCCCGGTAGTATCAACAAGTTCGCTACGTCCACCAAAGGTCGTTTCAGCTATTGTAAGCTGATGCTCATTCATATTGCCAATAACGGTATAGGTCTTCATGGCCTGAGGTATCTGCCCCAGGTATTTGCCGGTATCCCATTCATAAACGTTTAGCATTTCACCTTCAGGCCATTCCCTTCCCGGCCAGTAATAGAGTTCACCATACAGATCATGCGAATCCGCTGAATACGAAATAATAGTTGAACCATCAACCGAGGCACCCTTTGTTACCAGCACATTTGTGCAGGCCTCACTAGTATTAAATCCTCCCATCACTCCTGCAGTCAGAAGGAGAATAGCAAATGTTCTTTTTCCAATCATATTTATATTAATATTTACAATTCTAATTCGTACAAATATATCTTTTTCCCCTTAGCATTCTAATGATCACTGTCATACCACCATCGGGGCACTGGTAACCTTTGATGGCGAAAGCACCCTTTCGCCATCCCATCTGTAGGCAAGGAGTCTTCCCTTATTTGCAACACATCCGTCAATACAGCATAGATTCTCCCTTAAAACTCCGGCATCCTCTCCGGCGCAATAATGGCCAAATATAAAAGCAGGCTTACTTTCATTATATACTTCAAATGGTAGCAACACCTGCTGAGGCACTGTGTAATCCGGCAACAGGAAGCGGTTTCCGAAGCTCAGTTCCCTAAAAGTCTTACCATATGGCTCTTCCCACCATTTAATACGAAAGTTTTTACGGCTTATGTTTTTAGTGTCCTTAATAATAAGATTATCCGGAAGACTTAGTTCAATACCCCTGGTAGTTTGCCTTACTGCATGGCCAAAGTCACCCTTGCCGGAGAATATATCCTTAATCATACGTTTTTTTAGTTTGCCTCCTACAAGTGTATCAGATATAATGCTTATGTGCGCATTGCTCCAGTATGCATGCGCGATCCTAAGACCTTCAAATTCAAGCGAAAAGGGGAGGGTTCTGAGCCACTTCACATAAGATTTAAGCAGTGGTTTTTCGCCGGTAAACTGCTCCTTAATGCTGTCCAGTTGCTTTTTGTTGGATTCTGGTGGCTTGTAGAACGCACTGCCATCATTGCCTTTTGTGAAATAGCCAATCATGTTGAGTTCATGGTTGCCCAACAAGGCATAGGCAAAGCCGTTATCTGTCATAAGGCGAATCGTTTCCAATACTCCACGGGTATCGGGACCGCGGCTGACGAAGTCACCTATAAACACAGCACATCTGTGGGGGTGTTGCCATACGCCCCCAACTTTATGATAACCCATAGCTGACAACAAATCAATCAGCTCATCATGATAGCCGTGGATATCCCCGATAATGTCAAGTCCTTCGAATACTCTTTCCCCGGTATTATCAATCATCCCTTCACTTGTTTTCTACTCTTAGATCAAAGTGTGCAGCTTTTGTTAAATTTCCTGTATCAGGCTCCAAGATATTTGAACAATTCGTAAGCTAGAAAGGCCGGCCATACAATGGCTTTGAGAAATCCAACAACACTTGCCCAGAAACCAACTGCCTGGGAGATAAAATACACTGCCGAACCAATAAAACCGAGGAAATAACCTGCTCCTGATGTGCCACAATCTTTTCTCATAATAGAGGGATTTATTGTTTATAATTTCATCCCGATACAACAGAAATTTACCTGAAGCCGAAGACGCAATTGTAAATATAAGAGGCAGGTCCTTTTTGACCAAAGAAAACATAAAAAACATGCTATTATTCTATGCAAAAGTTCAAAGGGACGCCAGCCTTCCTGACTGCGAGTAATATTTGCGGTGAATGGCAGAGGTCAGAGATTATTTTTGCTATTTTTGCGGAAATTAAATAGAGTAAAGATGTTTGAGAATCTATCGGATAAACTTGAAAGATCGTTTAAACTGCTAAAAGGGCAGGGCAAGATAACCGAAATAAACGTTGCGGAGACCCTTAAAGAGGTACGCAGGGCATTACTTGATGCTGACGTAAACTTTAAGATAGCCAAGACTTTTACCGAAACTGTTAAGGAAAAGGCACTTGGTCAGGATGTGCTTACAGCAGTTAAGCCACAGCAGATGATGGTTAAGATCGTTCACGACGAACTGACCGAGCTGATGGGAGGTGTAAGCACCGATATTAATATAAAGGCCAATCCTTCAATTATCCTTATCGCCGGTTTGCAAGGTTCCGGTAAAACCACCTTTTCTGGCAAGCTTGCTAATTTGCTGAAGACCAAGAGGGCTAAGAATCCTATGCTTGTTGCAGGTGACGTTTATCGTCCTGCTGCTATCAACCAATTGCAGGTACTTGGTGAACAGATAGGAGTTCCCGTCTTTACACAGGAAGGCAGCAAGGATCCGGTTCAGATAGCAAAAGATGCAATCAAGGAAGCCAGACAAAAGGGTTGTGACGTAGTAATCATCGATACTGCAGGTCGTCTGGCTGTTGATGAAGAGATGATGAATGAAATCAGTGCAGTCAAGAAGGCTGTTGATCCTCATGAGATCCTCTTTGTGGTTGACTCAATGACCGGTCAGGATGCTGTTAATACTGCTAAAGAATTCAATGACAGGCTCAACTTTGATGGTGTTGTACTTACAAAGCTTGACGGTGATACCCGTGGTGGTGCAGCCCTATCAATCAGAAGCGTTGTCAACAAGCCTATCAAGTTTGTTGGTACCGGTGAAAAGATGGATGCACTGGATGTGTTCCACCCTAACCGAATGGCAGACCGTATACTTGGTATGGGTGATATTGTCTCACTCGTTGAAAGAGCACAGGAGCAGTTTGATGCTGAAGAAGCCATTAAATTGCAGAAGAAGATTCAGAAGAACCAGTTTGACTTCAATGACTTCCTTTCTCAGATCCAGCAGATAAAGAAGATGGGTAGCCTTAAGGATCTCGCATCTATGATTCCGGGAATGGGCAAGGCTATCAAGGATATGGATTTTGATGATGATGCTTTTAAAGGCATTGAAGCTATTATATTCTCGATGACTCCGGATGAAAGGGCCAACCCTGCCATAATCAACGGAAGTCGCCGCAAGAGGATTGCTACAGGTAGCGGAACTTCAATACAGGAGGTAAACAGGCTATTAAAGCAGTTTGAAGATACAAGAAAAATCATGAAAATGGCAGGTCAGGGCAAGAATCTCTCAAGAGCTCTTGCAGGAATGCAGCCCGGCCGCAGACCTTAATCAGAATAACCATTAAAACAAAGGGTAAGATGCAACAATTGGACGGAAAACTGACAGCGGCGAAGATAAAGGAAGAGATTGCTGCCGAAGTAAAGGAAATGCTATCCAGGGGTAAGAAAAGACCTCACCTAGCAGCAGTTCTTGTTGGCAATGACGGAGGAAGTGAAAGCTACGTGTCATCCAAGATTAAGGACTGCGAAGAAGTCGGTTTTACATCAACCCTTGTCAGGTTTGATGCAGATGTGACAGAAGATGAACTTCTGGCTGCTGTTGACAAACTCAATAAGGATCCCGAGATAGATGGTTTTATTGTTCAACTTCCTTTACCTGCGCACTTATCAGAGGAAAAGGTAACAGAAGCAATTGATCCGTCCAAAGATGTTGATGGCTTCCATCCTCAGAATCTGGGAAGAATGATTACAGGTGCTGACACCTTTGTCTCTGCCACTCCGCAAGGTATTATGGAATTGCTGAAACGCTACAAAGTTGAAACACGCGGAAAGCATGTTGTAGTTATTGGCCGTAGCAATATAGTAGGTCGTCCTTTAAGTATACTTCTTTCGCTAAAGGGAAATCCAGGCGATGCGACTGTTACAGTTTGCCACAGTCGCACAAGAAACCTTCAGGAGCTTTGCCTGCAGGCTGATATTATAGTTGCAGCACTGGGTGTACCAGAATTCCTTAAAGCCGATATGGTTAAGGAAGGGGCTGTTGTAATCGACGTTGGTACAACAAGAGTGCATGCACCTGAGACAAAGAACGGATGGAGGCTAAAAGGTGACGTAGACTTCAAGCACGTTGCTCCAAAATGTAGCTTTATAACTCCTGTTCCCGGAGGAGTTGGTCCAATGACAAGAGCCTCTCTGTTGATTAATACTATGAAGGCAGCAAAAAAAAGGGATTAAGCCTAATGGCTTAATCCCAGTCTTCTACTGCATCTATTTTAGCACCCAGACTCAGGCTACTTTCAATAGACTTTGGCTTGCCTTTGTATTCAAGTTCCGAACCGGTACCAAGTCTTGCCTTAAGTTTTTCAGTTACCCAGATATCTATCTCAGTTCCAGTATTTGCGCGAATATCAGCTTCTTTTACTACAAATTCACGAGCATTTATTTCAGCACCTGCTGTAGCATTCAGGCGGAAGATATTGGCCTCTCCGGCCAGTTCTATTTCTGTTGTAGCAGCACTTATTTCCAGTTCACCGATAGTTAATTCAAGTAGTTCAATCTCAGTATTTGAACCGGCCTCTATCCTCAGTTTATCGAGCTCGATATCCCATTGACTGTAAAGGCCACCACCACTCAGGATATTAATATTTTTGAGGTCCTGGAAGTAAAGGTAAACATTTACTGCTACCTCGTCGCTATAATTGCGACCCTTCATGCGAATGCTCAGTTCCTTGCTGGTCTGCTCAATAACGACCTCACTTACTGGTGCATTTTCTATATGAATCTCAGCCTTAGGACTCTCACCTTCGACCAGGGTAACATTAATACCGCGTGAGATACGCAGATTCTCAAATGGAGCAAGTTCCCTTGTCTCAATATTCTCTGCCCTAATTCCGGCAAGTCCGGTAAAGGCTATTAGAGTTGCGAGTGCTATATTCTTCATACTTTATTTTGGTTTCTAATTGTCAATAATCAAGCCATAAATACACCTTTTTGTTCACCACCAGCTACATGTGCTGTTAGCTCAGCAGTTCCATAATTTCTTCTTTACTGAGATCTGACAGCGGATTATTGCTGTTGACGAACATATCCGCAAGTTCCGTCTTCCTCTGCTGCAGTTTGGCTATCTTTTCCTCAATCGTATCGCTTGAGATAAAACGATAAACGAAAACATTTTTAGTCTGTCCTATCCTGTGAGCCCGGTTGATGGCCTGAGACTCAGCCGCTGGATTCCACCAGGGGTTAAGCATAAAGACATAGTCTGCTTTAACTAAATTCAGCCCCACACCTCCAGCTTTAAGAGATATAAGAAATATTGGAGCCTTTTCGTTGAATTCTTCGATAACCTTCTGCCTCTCATTAGTGGCACCGGTGAGCTTTGAATAGACCAGTTTTTTGTCTTTTAGGGCCCTTTCAAGTATCTCAAGGTCCTTGACAAAGGAAGAGAAAACAAGGACGTTATGTCCTTCGGAAACAATGCTTTCGAGGTTGTCAACTATCTGTTCAAACTTACCTGAAGAGCCCTGGTAGGTATCGTCGACCATCAGTGGGTGGTTGGCTATCTGCCTCAGGCGTGTGAGGGCCTGAAGCGCCATAAACTTGGTCTGATCAGCATTCTTTGCCTCGAAAATATGTGAGATAGTGTTGCGTATCCCTGATTTCTCTTTTTCATAATAGGATTTCTGATCAGTTGTCATATCGCAGTATAGGGTCTGTTCCATAAGTGGTGGCAGATCCCTTGCTACTTCCTCCTTCTTTCTCCTCAGCAGGAAGGGTTGTATAAGTTTCTTAAGCTTAAGTTCCTTTTCCTCATCAATTTGTCTGGTTATGGGTTGGACAAAGCTGCGTTTGAAGAAGGCAAGCGAACCAAGCAGACCCTTGTTAACCAGGTTCATCTGTGCCCAAAGGTCTGTAAGTGAGTTTTCTATCGGAGTACCGGTAAGGCTGAGCCTGTATCGCGAATCTATATGCTTGACGGCATCATAGATCTTGGAACTTGGGTTCTTAACATACTGGCTTTCGTCAAGGATAAAGTAATGGAAATTACAGTTTTTAAGTAGTTCAATATCATTTCTAAGAATTCCATATGATGTCAGCACCACATGATAGTGATTAAAAATCCTGCCTATACTTTTGGATCTTAGCCTATTGCCACCCGAAAAATTGTATATTTTGAGCGCCGGAGCAAACTTTTTGAATTCAGCCTGCCAGTTGTGTACCAGTGAGGTAGGCATAACGATCAGGGATGGGGGCAAGGACCCATCATGACGCTTTACACTTCCGTAATCGTCCTGATATATACTGAGGAGCATTGTGATGGTCTGAAGGGTTTTTCCAAGTCCCATATCATCCGCCAGAATGCCTCCATAGCCGTTTTCCCTGAGGAAGTTAAGCCAGGCATAGCCTTCCTGCTGATAGGGTCTCAGTGTTGCATTCAGTCCTACAGGAAGTGCGGTATCAGGGAATACAGGGACGCCTGTATCACCATTCTTGTGTCCGTTGCCGTTAATGCTGCTAACCCTTTCCATAATACCGAAATGGGCCCGTGGCAACTTTATACTCTCCTTCTCGATTTTAGCATAGTCGAAGAGCTCGCTAAAGCGGGTAAACCACTCAGGTGGCAACAGGAAAAGGCGTCCATCAGGTAAAATATACGCAGGATCGCCTTCTATGAGGTTCTTCCTGAACTTGAGAAAGGGGATTATAAACTCCCCAATACGCACACTTGCGTGAATATCAAACCAGTCATTATCCTCCTGGCTCTTAATATCAAGTCCAGGCAGATCGAGAGTGATCTGCCTGTCTTCAAACTCAGTATTAATCGAGAAACCTTCCATCTCGAGCCTTTCGCGGTTGGTCCTCAGCCATTCCGCAAGGCAAGCAAGAGCCCGGGAATCACCGATATTCTCTTCATCCAAAACAGGCTTGTATAGTGCATCCCCACATCTTTTAAGTCCAAGGCTATGCAGTCTCTTAACAGTAGCCTGCTCGAACCCAAAGTCGCGTCTTATCCTGAAAAAGCGATACTTTCCATCATCATTTATACAATCCACAAAGACTGGAGCTTTATTATCTGCCAGAAAGACCCTGTTGGGATATCTGAAATTCAGACCTATCACTGGTTCAAGGTTTAGATCCTTGAGCAGCGACAGGTGAGGAGCAGGTTGATCATTACTTTCCTCTATCGTAAATCCTTCTGAAATAACCTCGTAAGTTCTTATACAGTTTGCCACAAAGCCCTTCATATAATCATCCAGCCTGGAGGTGGGGACCTGTATAGTGTACTTATCCAGAAAAGGCTTTAGCTTATGATGGTCTATATCGTCGAAGTAAAAGATGCGGTTGCCTATCCTGATAACAGCATTCTTCTTGCAAATGAACTCTATCTCTCTGTCTTTGAGGGAAAACTCCTTGGGTTGCTGACCCGTTACCTGCTGCTGAACTTTAAGGGAGTAGCTTAAGCCTTCCGGCTTAAGCATGAAATAAAACATAGCCTTTGCCGGAACAGGTGGGATATTAAGAATATCAGTGTTGTACAGGTTTCCAAAGGCCGCATCTTTATAATAGGCATATACCTCTGAGTGGGCCATTACTTTTATCGCCAGAAAGAGAATATCATCGATAAAAGGCAGTATATGACTATGAAGCAGTTTATGAGCAGGTAATCCATCGATAAACAGTCTTAAGCTGTCTTCGCGCCCAAATCTTCTGTAAAGCTGCTGGTCACTAATCTGTGAGAGGATGCTTATCAGTTCTTTTTCGTCGCTTGTAAACCTGCTTTCATCTTTTTTGATATGCTCGGGAGTAGCGTGCTCAAGCAGTTCGATAGGCTTATTCTCCCCAATTACAGCAAGATAGGGAATAGCCGTAAGGCCAATATTCCTTTTTTGGGCGAAAACTACGATCAACTGCTCCATTAGTGGTGGTTTGAACTACATGAACCTACAAATATACAAAAACGAAGGGCAGCAAACCTAACAATAGTCAGCCTTTCAGGAAAAAAAACACCTGGTATTTTTCTGGGAAGCTCTTGCCCTGAGTTCAGGACTTTTCAAGCAGACCAAAGTGAGCCTTTTAATAATCTTAATTATTATGCAAAACCGTCAATAGAGCTTAGAAATGATTCTGAAGATCAGGTCTGTGAAGAAAGCTGTGAACAAATAGCACTGCTACTGGTTTTTCATAATAAAAAATGGCATATGGGGTTACAATGTCACAATAACATATTTTACTAAATTTAGATATGACACATTTGATTATTTCAGCACATCCCTCACCCAGGAGTTTTACGAATTATCTGGCCTCAGAACTTGAAAGCCGATACAAAGCAGCAGGAAAAAGTGTAGTATGGAGGAACCTGTATGAGGGGAGTTTCAAGGCGGTGCTTGATCCCGATGATCTTGAAGCATTAAAAACAAGCGATATTCCTTCAGATATAAGTGCGGAACAGGAATTGATACGAAACTCAGATTTAATTACAATTGTCTATCCACTATGGTGGGCTAGTTATCCTGCAATTCTCAAGGGTTATATAGACAGAGTGTTGACCAAGGGTTTTGCCTTCGACTATGGACCTAATGGTGCCAAAGGACTTTTGAAAGGCAAGAAAGTGTTGATACACACAACTATGGGCAATAGCGTTGCAGAATACAAAAGAAAGGGCCTTCTTGAGGCTTTTAGAGCCATTCAGGGTAAGGAAGTATTTGAATACTGTGGAATGAAGGTGGTTGGCCATCAGTTTTACGAAGAGATTACCTCGGCCGATAAGGAAAAAAGAGAGGAATATCTACGCAGTGCTCTCAATTTGTATCCTGAAATTAATTGACTTTAAATAAGTAGTATAATCATGTTAATTAAAGTGACACTTTAATTACAGTCTTGCTCTGAAACAATGGATTTTGCCGGCTCATACCGGCAAAATTATTTTGGGCCATTTCATTTTCCTAATTTTGTGGAAACTAAGAGTTGATATGGCAGACGATATATACCGGACCATTGAAGGCCCTTCCGAAGGTCTTTACAAGGAGAAGGGCAGCAAGTTTCTTGCATATGCCTGGCCTGTGGAGAGCGAGGATGAAGCAAAGGAGTATATAAGTGACCTTCGTACAAAGTATTATGATGCCCGTCACCATTGTTTTGCATGGCAACTGGGTTATGATGGGATGTACTACAGGGTTTATGATGACGGAGAGCCATCTGGTACAGCGGGAAAGCCAATCCACGGGCAGATTCGCAGTAAAGAACTGACAAACATACTAATAGTTGTTGTGCGCTATTTTGGGGGTACTAAACTAGGGGTAAGTGGCCTTATTGAAGCATATAAGGTTGCAGCAGCTGATGCACTTGCTAATGCAAAGATTATTGAGAAGACAATCAACAAAAGCCTTGAAATTGCCTTCCCTTATGAGTCTATGAATGGCGTAATGCGCATTATAAAGGATGAAGAGCCTGAGGTAATAAGTCAGGACTTCAACCTGTCTTGCAGGATGCTGCTGAGTATACGTAAAAACAAATTCGAGCAACTTAAGGTAAAGTTGCAAACGGTTGATGGATTAGTAGTTGAAAATGATTAGCTAAAGTTAAGCTTAGGGTTGCAGCATGGGATATGAAGCCAACTGATTGTAAATCTGGAATACACTCCTTCCTGCTTTGATATCCACCTTCACTTCCTCCTTTGTGACATTTCCGTATGAATCCTGCTGTTCAAGCGTCAATGCTTGTTCTCCTTCCGGCATGCTTACCCTTGTGTAATACAAAGAATGGGGAAGAGACTGCCAGTTACGGGTATCCGCTTTTTCAGTTATAGCATTTACAATGCTGACTATGGCACCAAGATTATCATTTTCCTGACGTGCTACGTATTCCATAGCCTGCTTGGTAGCTATCCTCAGAAGATTATTGCCAATTTCCCTAAGCATTCTGTCCCTAAGTGACTGGAAGGCTATCTTATTGATGTTTTCTGCCATCTCCAACTTGTGGCTTTCCCCGTTGTAGTTTAGTTTAGCCCCGGTATATACAGGTGGACGCTCAACATATTTAGGGAAGGCTACACGGATAACTGATAAGTCCTTAAGCTGTGACTGTGTTGAGGAAGACACACTGCTTAATGTGATAGGATAGCTGAAATTAAGATCCTCGTTACCAAAAAGTACCAGACCGTCCTTATAACCCATGTTTGTCAGGTTGAGGCTCCATTCTGACTTAACAGGACCTAATCCATTCATCCAGATATAGACAAGGTCGCCTTGACCATCCTTGGTTTCCGGAGTCTTTAAACCATACTTGTCCTCATACAACTTAACCTCGCTGTTGAAGCCGACCTTCTTGGCGCAATAGAGCAGGTCCAGTTTAAGCTGTTGTGGAGGAGTTAGTCCAAAGAGATCACTGTAATCGCTTTCATAAATATCAAGCGCATTACGGTAGGCGATAAAAGCATTGTTGTAATCTCCGGCTGCCTGGTAAATCATACCCATCAGATTGTGTGCAAAGGCATCCCGTGTATAACGGCTCTTGTTCTCCTTGTATTTCTCGTTAAACTGCATCAGGCGGATATCTATCCTCCGGCATTCCACAAGAGCACTCTCATAATCATTCATAGCAATGAAATTGAATGCCTTGTAAAAGTGGATCATGATGGACTCAAAATCCTCAGGTTTATATGGCCTGACCATGGGGTTGCTTACGAGAGCCAGGGCCTCCGTTCCAAAACTCTTGCTGTAATCTTCAATATAGTAATCGGCCTGATTGAAGTATTCAATACTTGCTTCATGCTCACCCAGCATAAAGTGAACCAGGCCACGGTTCATAAAATAGAGAACCCTGTGGTTATTCTCAGACCATTTTTTATCCTTCTCCAATTCCTTGTATGCTGCCAGAAAATCTCCAGCAGCAATCTTTTCCTGGAGGACAGCTGTCTTTTGATAAAATGTGGCACAGGAACTTAAAAGCAGCGTTATCCCTGCGGATAACGCTACTTGTCTTGCCCTACTTAGTGAAAACCGAAAACTCATGAATATCAGTTAGTAATGTATTTACGGATCCTCTTATCACCAATCCAAACAACTTCACTTGATTCGATATCAGTAAGTTCGAGATTTACCTGATAATAAGTTACTTTTTCCTTTTTATAGCTGTCAACTATTGAGTTGATATCGCCATTAAGCATGTAGTCAGCACCAAGTTCCTGACCCCAACGCTTAGCAGTTTCAATAGAGGCAAAATCTTGTTGTGAGGCACGTTCACGACGCAGTTCTTCCCTTTTTTCACCTGCTTGTACCAGACGAACCCTTCCGCTGTTGATGAAAGCACGTTCAACGTCTTTAATAAAGGTTTCAGCGTTGATGTGTTCGTGCGACTTGTTATAAACCAGACCAACAATAACAACCGGTCTTTCACCTGTCTTCCTTACGTGCTGATCGAGCCATCCTGCATTAAGAATCTGATCAACCATGGCTTCAGCGGTCATTCTGGAGTCAGAATCATTCCAGCGTCCGCTCAAATCAATTGTCTCCTCTGTGCCTATACGCTCTACGCTGTGCGACTTGCAGCCTTGCAGGCCAAATCCCAAAACCAGCACTGTTGCAATAAGTAAATGCTTCATATTAAGAATGTTTGGTTAATACACTTATAGATAATTCAAACGATTTAATTTCTACACTAATACCAAAGTTTAGGCATTTGGGTTATTCAAATTGCCTAAATAATGCTTTAGTTCTTTCAAAAGCCTTTCGGTTCCCCCTTCTTTCAATTCTATCATGAAATCCAATACATTGTCAAAATATCCTGATTTTCCGGCTTTAAAGCCGGAAAGCGACATGCCAGCAAGCCATTCTACAGGAAAGTGGCTGGAATTGTCCAGAATTAGCAGTATGTCGAATTTTCTTTCTATAAAGTCATTAAAATACTCACCTTTCGGGCGGAACAGGAAGTCACATTCCTTAGGTGTAAAGAAATTCCATGACTTGTCACTGATGTAGTCATGGGGAACTCGCTTTTCGCTGTAGTACCCTATAGCGCTGAATTCTTTAATACCTGGTAATTCCTTTAGTAATTCCTTTATCAGACCGACATCTCCCTTTTTGTTTGCATCGAATATGATACCCAGGCTGGTGGCCTGGCTTAAACCCATGGCAACAACTTTTCTGCTACGTTTTCTAATGCATTTCTCAAGAATATTCTTGCCTAGTTTTGTTCTGTATCCTTCAAATAATGCCATTTGGAATAATCTTTATTTACCGATCATTTGCATAAAGTCCTTTTCCTTAATAATCTTAATACCCAGTTTTTGTGCTTTTTCAAGTTTTGCAGGCCCCATATTGTCACCGGCAACCAGATAGTCTGTTTTTCCGGTAACTGAGGACAGGTTCTTGCCTCCGTGGGCCTCTATCAGGCCTTTTAGCTCATCGCGCGATATTGAAAACACACCGCTTACTACAAAGCTCTGTCCGCTTAGCGTATCTGATATAGGAACATTGCTGCTTTCTTCTTCCTCCATTTTAAGTCCGAATGACCTCAGATCTTCAATCAGACGTATATTGGCTTCATCAGTGAAATATGATCTGATACTTGCAGCTATTTTCTGTCCGATCTCATCAACAGCCTGTAGTTCCTCAAATGTGGCACTCATTATTATATCCATAGTTTTTAGGGAGGCCGCAAGCTTTTTGGCAACTGTCTCACCTACAAATCGGATGCCAAGGGCAAATAACACTCGTGAGAAAGGTACCTGCTTTGATGCCTCTATGCCACTTATAATATTGGCTGCGGACCTTTCACCAAGTCCTTCCAGTGGTGCTATGTCAGATTCCTTTAGTCTATATAGATCGGCAACATTCTTTACAAGACCCTTGTCGTACAGCAGTGCTATTGTTTCACTTCCCAATCCTGAGATATCCATTGCCTGACGGCTGATAAAATGCTCAATACGTCCCTTAATTTGTGGGGGGCATGTAGTGCGGTTGGGACATATATGTGCAGCTTCACCTTCCTCTCGGACAAGTGGGGTACCGCATTCAGGACAAGCGGTTATAAACCTTACTTTTTCATGTTCTTCTGTGCGCTTGCTTTTATCTACACCGGTAATCTTGGGTATTATCTCGCCTCCTTTCTCAACGGAAACCATGTCTCCGATATGTAGGTCAAGCGACTCAATAATATCTGCATTGTGCAGTGATGCCCGCTTTACAGTTGTTCCTGCCAGAAGAACCGGATTAAGATTAGCCACAGGAGTTACAACTCCTGTGCGTCCAATCTGAAAATCAACCGAAATCAACTTAGTATAGGCTGCTTCTGGTTTAAACTTATATGCGATTGCCCAGCGGGGACTTTTGGCTGTAAAACCCAGTTCCTCTCGCATTTGCATATCATCAACTTTAATAACAACTCCGTCAATATCAAAGGGGAGGTTTCTGCGTTCAGTGTCCCAATATGCAATATAAGCTTCAATTTCTTCAAAGCTGTTGCAAAGCGCATAGTGGGGTGATATCCTGAGTCCCCATTCAGATACCGCTTTAAGTATTTCTGAGTGGTTTTGAAAGGGCAAATCATCACCAATAAACTGATAAAGAAAGCATTCAAGTGGACGCTTGGCCACCTGGGCACTGTTTTGCAGTTTCAAAGACCCTGCTGCTGCATTGCGTGGATTTGCAAAAGGTTGTTCCCCTATTTCTTCACGCATAGTGTTGAGCTCTTCAAAACCCTTTCGTGGCATATAAATTTCACCCCTTACTTCAAGTTGAGTAGGATAATTACCTATAAGTCTGAGTGGTATGCTCCTAAGTGTTTTGATATTTTTGGTGATATCATCACCAACCTCACCATCCCCGCGTGTTACACCGGCGACCAATACTCCTTTCTCATATGTCAGGGAAATCGCAGTACCATCAAATTTCAGCTCACAGACAAAGGCTGGACGGGTTCCTGCAAGACGATACACCCTCTCAACAAAATCACGCAGCTCACCCATGGAATAGCTGTTTCCAAGGGATAGCATGGGGTATTTATGACGTACCTGCTTAAATTCCTGGCTAAGATCACTACCAACCCTTACAGATGGACTATTAGGATCTTTGTATTCGGGATACAGTGCTTCCAGACGGATTAGTTCCGCCATCTTCTGGTCATAGTCAAAATCAGAGATCTCCGGGCTGTTTTTTACATAGTAGAGGTGGTTGTGATGATGCAACTCATCTCTTAGACTATTTATCGCAGCCTCAGCACTGTGCTTATCCATAGATCCGTTAGCTTCCTTATGTAACTTTATACAAAAATATAATTTTATAGGAGATTTGGTCGGATAGCTAAGGTTTATTTGTGCTCAGGCTACAAGTCCTTGCCGGATTTATTGCTTATCCAGTTTCTTATAAGTTCTGAAAAGGGTTTAATCAATCCTGATGTAAGTGATGCAAATAGTCGGGCAGGACTGAAGCTGTTCTTAAGTTCTAGCATAGTCATATCCAGCTTCGTTTTTGCAAGACGAAGCTCTAGTGAAAGCTTGTATTTCTCTTTCCTTAACTCACTGAAAGAAGAGATTCTGCTGTATCGGTCCGACTTCCTACTCATTTTTACCAGTTTTAAAGAACAATCTTATAAAGCCCTTAATTACTGGTCGTTCAATAAGGTGGGCCCGGAAAAAATATAGCAGAATCGCAAGTACCAGGTAAAAGCCTGCTACAATAAGAAATCCAAGTGCATAGGAATCCAATACTTCTCCGAAACAAAAACCTGCGGCCAAAGAAAGGAACATTAGGAAAAGGAGCATGAAATACAGTATGCCCAGCTTGAGAATAAGGGAGGAAGTAAACCGTGAAAGCCCCTCAACCAGTTCAAGTTTAAGGAGTTCGATGCGCTTACTTACATAGTCTTCCAGCTCCTTTTTTATTTCGGGCAGGTATTGACTAAAAATATTTTGAAACATAGTCTGGTGATAAACGAGTGAATACCACGTTAATGCTTAGTGTATTCAGCCCTAAGTTTTGCAATCTTCTTTTCAATATCATCAATATTTTTCTTTACCTCGTCCTTGATTTCCACACCTTTTTCCCGCAATGTGGAACCGAGGGACTCCAGTTCTCCTTCAAGTTCGCTTATTTTTTTCTTAAGGGCCTTGCGTGTTTCTTCTCCGCTTTGGGGAGCATACAGCAGAGCGAGAGCTGCTCCTATGGCGGCTCCGGCCAATAATCCACCAAAAAATGAACCTGCAGATTTCATAGCTATAAGTTTAAAAGTGTGTGACATTCTGTCAATGGCATGATTTTTACGAATAAATATAAGCCATTAGGGTGTCGGATGCAAATATTTAAGCGTAGGGAAATATTGGAATACATGGATTTCTCTGCGGGACTTTTTTCTTATATTTACGATATAATACAAAGGCTTTATGGCTGCAATTCTCGAGAGCATACCGATCAGCGACAGGGTGGAAATACTGAAATGTTACAGAAATCTGTTGCGTGCCAGTTCTTCAGTTCTTAACTGGAAGGATATCAAACAGATAAGGGAAGCTATAGAGCTTTCAATGCAGAAAACCGGTTTTGAAAGACACCCTTCCGGCAAGCTGGTGATAGTACATTCCCTTGAAGTTGCGCGGGTTACCGTGGAAGAAATGGGTCTTGGGAAAACCTCCCTGATATGTGCCTTACTTTACGAGCTTGTAAGGAATTCCGAAACTACAATAGCGGAAATAGATAAGAGGTTTGGTAAGATTGAGGCCAACATAATGGACGGTCTTATCAAGGTATATGATCTGTATCGTACGAGTCCTTCTATACAGTCAGAAAACTTCCGCAAGCTTCTGTTAATGTTTGCCAAGGATATACGGGTAGTCTTGATTATCATAGCAGACCGCCTTATTACTATGCGTTCTCTTGGTAAGCATAATATCGAAGAGCAGCTTTCAATATCAGCCGAAGTTTCATACCTATATGCTCCAATGGCCCATAGACTTGGGCTTTATACAATTAAATCCGAGCTTGAGGACCTTGTTATGAAGTTTACCGAAAGGGACATTTACAAGTTCATCGCTAAAAAGCTTAACGAGACAAAGAGGGAACGAGACAGATATATTAAGGAGTTTATTGAGCCTCTTAAAGAGGAACTTAGCAAGCATGACCTAAAGTTTGAGGTCAAGGGTAGAACTAAAACCATCAACTCCATCTTCAACAAGATGAAAAAACAGAATGTGGAGTTTGAACAGGTCTATGACCTTTTTGCAATACGAGTAATACTAGACAGTGAATTTAAGAACGAAAAGGCGGATTGCTGGAAAGTTTATTCAATAGTAGCTGACATGTACCAGCCAAATCCCAGGAGGATGAGGGACTGGCTTACTGTTCCCAAGAGCAACGGTTATGAATCCTTACACACAACTGTGCTAGGGCCGCAAAATAAATGGGTCGAGGTGCAGATCCGTACAAAACGCATGGATGAAGTTGCTGAAAAGGGACTTGCGGCACACTGGAAGTATAAGGGAATCAAAGGTGAAAGCGGGTTGGATGAATGGCTTGGAAGTGTTCGTGAAATACTTGAAAATCCGGAGCTTAATGCAGTTGACCTGATAGACGACTTCAAGCTGAACCTGTATGACGATGAAGTATTCGTTTTTACTCCAAAAGGTGATTTAATTCGTATGCCTAAGGGTGCAACGGTACTGGATTTTGCGTTTAACATCCATTCAGAGGTAGGCAAAAAATGTGTCGGAGCAAGGGTTAACTCAAAGAATGTCCAGATCAGGTACCAGCTACAGAATGGTGATCACATAGAGATTCTTACTTCTTCAACTCAGGCACCTAAACAGGACTGGCTCAATATAGTCGCAACAGCAAGGGCAAAAACAAAGCTTAAACAAGTTCTCAGGGAACAATTGTACAAAGAGGCAGAGCTAGGAAGGGAGACTCTGATAAGGAGGCTTAAAAACTGGAAGCTTGAACTTACAGACCAGCTTATTGGACAACTTGTCAAGCATTTCCGTTATAAGACGGTACATGACATGTTCCGTGACATTGCCCTTGAAAGGCTTGATGTAGTTGCTATCAGGGAGTTTATTCAGACTCAGCAAAAAAAGGAAAGTACGGAGATTACCACACCGGGTATCAGAAGTGCCGAGAATTTTGTTGCTGCAGCCAAAGAAGAGGCTGAGTCTGCCGATGGGGAAGTCCTCCTAATTGACAAGAACCTCACTAATGTCGATTACAAGCTTGCAAAATGCTGTAATCCAATTTTTGGAGACGAAGTTTTCGGGTTTGTTGGAGTATCTGGTGGTATTAAAATACACAGGACAGGCTGTCCAAATGCTACAGAACTGCGCAATAAATATGCTTATAGGATAGTAAGGGCACAGTGGACAGGAGAAGCAAGCAGTGGCAATTATCTCGCTGCAATTAAGGTTGTCGGAGAAGATGATATTGGTATTATTAGTAATATTTCATCTATTATTTCAAAGGAAACCAGGGTAAAGTTGCGTTCTATCACAGTAGAAAGCAATGAAGGTCTATTTGAAGGAGTAGTTTCGGTGTATGTAAGTAATAGTTTGATATTAAATAGTTTGATAAAGAAGATAAAGGTTATCAAGGGAGTATTGTCAGTATCTCGTATCGACGGCTAGACAATTTGATGGTTTTGTGGCGAATGAGATGTTATTATTGTATATTTAATAGAGGTCAGGTGACTGATCCGTAACCTAAAATATACGGCCATGGAAGAGAAAATTATTACCCTGGTGACCAGCAGCTATCAACATGCTCAGGTTCTTAAGAATATTCTTGAAACAGAGGGGATTGAATGTTTCCTTCAGAATGTGAACGTTATTGAGGGAGCTGTAAATATGGGAGTAAAGTTAAGGATCAAGGAATCTGACCTCGAGGCTGCTATAACGATTATTGAGAATATCGAAGAGAGTGGTATTGAAAAATTCAAGGAGAAAAAGGGTGGTAGGCCCCCAAAACCAAGGATACTGCTTCCTGTTGATTTTAGCGACTATTCAGATAAGGCATCTGATTTAGCCTTAGAATGGGCTGCAAGGCTAGGTGCAGAGATTACTGTTCTGAACGTCTATTTTAACCCGATAATCAACACCCTGCCTTTCTCAGAAGCTTATATTTATGATGCCAACCTGGACCAGATGCTTGCAGATTCTGAGGAGCAGGCAAATACAGATATGAAGGAGTTTATTGCTCGTTTTAAGGAGAGGGCCAGGAAGACCGGAGCTGATATCCAGATTAAGAATAAACTTGTAAGGGGTGTTGCAGAGGATGAAATAGTGCGTTTTAGTGATGAGTACAAACCGACTGTAATAATACTAGGTACCAGAGGAAAGGACAGAAAGGCTGCCGACCTTATTGGCAGCGTGACTGCAGAAGTGATGGAAATTGCCAGAGTTCCTGTTCTCGCTATTCCTGAAGATTTCAATTTCCAGGGCATAGACCATATCAAGAACGTGCTCTATGCCACCAATTTTGAGGAGTCCGACTTTGTTGCGCTAAATAAGCTTGAAAGAATAGTAAAACCGCTTGACGTAACGATTCATTTCGTGCATGTCGGTCCAAATGCCGGAAGTACCTGGACTAAGGTTAAACTCGAAGGGCTGCGCTCTTATATGAAGGACCGTTTTCCTAACTCTTCAATTGTATGTGATTATATTGAAAGTGAGGATTTCTGGATCGGACTTGAATCATATATCAGTAAGAAAAAGATTGATATTATTAGTCTGACCTCCAAAAGGAGAAACTTGCTTACCCGTCTGTTTAACCCTTCTGTTGCCAAGCGTATGCTGTTTCACACAAACACACCAATGTTAGTATTTCATCAGAGGACAATAACTTCATAAATACACTATCACAGGAGCTACAATGGCATTTGGGCGTTTGTTTCGCCGGCAGGGGAAGGTTATTGAAAAGCCGAAACAAAAAAAATGGATTTCAGGATAGTTGGTAGTCATCAGCAACCGGAGCGAAGGAGGATATGTCACAGTATAATCTTTCCCTTTTTCATGGTTTTACTGATGTTTACCGTCGAGGTATTATCATCACTTGAAAACTGGAACCTAAACTTTCTGGGCGTCAGGCCACGTTCATTAAACGGTCTACAGGGCATACTGCTGTCTCCATTTATTCATTCAGGCTGGAAGCACCTGTTTAGTAATATTTCTGCCTTCATGGTATTGTCAGTCACCTTCTTTTACTTCTACAGGGAAATTGCTTACAAGGTCTTTGGGATGATCTATTTTATGTCAGGTATACTACTTTGGTGTGGAGGCAGGGAAGCTTGGCATGTAGGGGCCAGCGGACTGGTATACGGATTGGCCTCCTTTCTTTTTATAAGCGGTGTGATCAGGAAGCATATACCGCTGATGGCTGTATCACTTATTGTAGTATTCCTATATGGAGGCTTATTCTGGGGTATGCTTCCACTGGCCTATGATATGGATCTTTCATGGGAAGGGCATCTTTGGGGCTTTATTACAGGCTTTATTAATGCCTTAATGTTCAGGCATGAGGGGCCTCAGCGACCACCTGAACCGTTTGAAGATGATGAAGAAACTGAAGAGGAAGAGGTTTTAGAAGAAAAAACAGGCTGACTTGGTAAAGTCAGCCTGCCTAAGCGATAAATAAAAACAGTTATCAGTCTACTTTGAAATACTCAAGTACACTCTTTAATGCTTGTGCATATTCGTTCAGACTTCTTGCATTTGAAGCAACCTGTTCCGAAGCTGCAGCATTTTGCTGAGTCACCATGTTAAGCTGCTGCATGCTTACATTAATCTGGTCCGCACCAGCATTTTGCTCAAGACTAGCAGCTGCTATTTCATTAAGCAATTCTGATGTTTTGATTATCTCGGGCAGAATCGTCTCAAGTAGAGTTAAAGCCTCTTCTGTTACCTGAACACTATCATTACTCAGGTTTGTGATTTCCTCAGCTGCATTCTTGCTATGCTCAGCAAGTTTCCTAACCTCAGCTGCTACAACAGCAAATCCTCGTCCATGTTCTCCGGCTCTCGCAGCTTCAACAGCAGCGTTAAGGGCCAGGATATTAGTTTCAAAAGCAATATCATTGATAAATTTAATTCGTTCAGCAATATGCTTTACACTCTCAAGACTCTTAACAGAAGCCTTATTAGCTTTTTTGATACCTTCGGCAGCATTAATAGCTATGTTCTTGGTCATTTGAGCATTATCCGTGTTTTGCTGGATATTAGAACTCATTTCCTCAACTGTAGACGAAACTTCTTCAACAGAAGATGCCTGTTCATTTGAGCCTTCAGAGAGTTGTTCTGAAGTACTACTAAGTTCTAAGCTTGACTCATTGACCTTGTCTGCACCTATAAGGGTAGTGTGCACAACCTCTGTAAGATTCTGAATCAATGCCT
>CAYNFX010000020.1:0-25811 GCA_964396555.1 uncultured Alkaliflexus sp. | reverse complement strand
TGCATAGGAAATATCTGCGCCCCATTTACCTCTGCACAATTAGAGTCCTTTAAAGTATTTGATTACTTCACCGTATGTTCACGCTTCTTTCAGAAGAATTTAGCTCAGTACGGAATTGAGAGTGTAATAATCCCTCATGCCTTTGACCAAAGGGTATTGCAACATTTGAACGAGAACAACAACTACCAGGAAAGCAAACTGGCCTTTATTGGTTCTATTATTACTGATGAGGGCTTTCATGATCTGCGAAAACAGGTGCTTCATAAGCTTATTAGCAACGATATCCCCTTTACATTTTATGGTAATCTGCCTGACAGAAGCAAGGCAGCTCTGCTCAAAAAACAGGCATCCTTCTTAGCTGCAAAAACCTTTGATTCTATAGGTCTTAGTGGACTTACAGATCACTTTCCACTAATAAAAAAAGGCCGTAATCACAGTTCGCTGCCCAAAGCTCCTTCTATTGCTCCGGAACTATACAGAATTGCCTTACCACCGGTCTTCGGACTTGAAATGTTTAAAGCCCTGTCAAGGGCTATGATAGGATTCAATATCCATATTGACTGTGCAGGCGATTATGCTGCAAATATGCGCTTGTTTGAAACTACAGGAGCGGGAAGCTGTCTTCTGACTGACCAGAAATCCAATCTTTCTGAGTTATTCAAAGATGGAGAAGAAATTATCGCCTACTCCTCTTCAGAGGATTGCCTGGATAAAATTAAATGGCTGCTGGATAACCCTGAAGAATGTAAACGCATTGCGTTAAATGGGCAGCAAAGGACATTGAAAGAGCATAACTTCGAAAACAGGGTTGAGCTATTCTCAAAAGAAATGATAAAGAGGCTGTAGTCAGATCTTCCTGTTAAGGATAATATAGAGAACTCTGCAAATACCACTTCCTGGGACTTACTCGGGCCGGGACTTACTCAGAAATTAATCATACATAAACCACAACGAAAATCCAATGCAACTACTCTGTTCCTGTTGTTAGTTTACCACTAAGAGCCGCGGACCTCCTATTTGTCCTTAATTCTGCCAAGCAGTTCTTTACCTGTCAAAGCTTCAGGTTGTAGTTTAATTATATCCTCTAAAAGATTTGTATAATAGTCGGTTATTCCAGGATATAAAAATTCATCAAGTCTGCAATTATGCCATAGCATGCTGAAAAAGCCACCAAACTTCCTAACCTCATCAATCAGCGCCATGGCGCAGTTTCCAATCTCAGCATAGGGCAAATTCCTATATCCATCACCAAGTATTGAAACTTCCATAAGCATTAGGGGAAACTCCCAAATCTCAGCCATCCTCTCCCGCTTAAAATCGTAAGGCCTGAAAGGATAGCAATAGCCATTGCGAAATCCCTCATGTTCGGCAAAAGCCAGTGAAGTATCAAACTCAAACCCTAACTCCTCCTGATAAAGCAAAGTATCCGGATAATGCAACCTTAAAAAATGCTGCCTGATTCCTACAGGTCTGATACCGGTGCTATTCTCAAAGCTATCTTTCTCCGTACTTAAAGCTTCCTTACTAAAAGCACTTCTGTATGATCCATGCAGGCCGGTTTCAAAACCCTCTTCATTCAGCTTCTTAATTAACTCTCTGATACGAGGTGTTCTAAAAGTATAGCGGGAGTCCCAGTTCCCTTTATTTTTCTCAAGAAAATAAAAGGAAGACCTAAGACCACGGAGCTTCTCGATCTCTGTCATCAAATCAAAATTCCACCACGGATCCTCCCCTTTGAAAGGATTAATATTATAAAGTATACCTTTAACAAATAGCTTTAATGTGTTTGACTTACTATAATATAATGGAGCCAATCCCAATAATTGTTTCAGCTTAAACGCAACCTCTCGTGGATGGTAAAATGCAATTCTGTCAACATCGTGACTTAATAAAAAACCAAAATTCTCAAAAAGCCTTTTTCTGCAAAATCCCATTCCATGCTTCTTACAAAAATCTGATATCCCCTCGACAATTAAATCAAAATAGTAATTAACTACTGGAATAGTTGTAATATTCAATCTTTTCTGAAGTGAGTCCTCATAACGAAATCTGCCGTGAATATCGGTCTCATTGCCCAAAGTCTCCTGATATCCTGAAAGAATCATAAAGGCTGCTTTAAGAAGATCATGTCTGAAAACCAGATTAAACTGTTCATCAAACTCATACACCGTTTCTCCTCCGCCCAGTAGAAAGAAAAGTGGAATGGTTTTCCCTTTATGTTCTATTCTTGTATCAAAGTCAGCAGCGTTTACTGATAAAGGAAAGTAAATACAGGGCTCAGAAGGCTTACCTGAAAGTTCAACAAGCTTTCCACCACTTGTCAGCATATAAAAGTTCCAACATGCCGGATGAGCTGAATCAAAAAAGCATAGTGATAAATCCGAATCACATTTAAAATGCTGACTCAGGTGAAACAACACATAGGCTATTCTGCTCTTATTCAAACGCTCACTTAGCATTGCCTAATCTATTTCTTTAAGTTCTTTAGTCAGATTATCCTTCCACCTGGAGGGGTCTCTCCACTTCCTAATAAAACCGCGAAGGATTAAAATTTCATTTTTGTCAATAATCCTTAAAGCATAGAGTAAAAGTGGCCATGACAATATCAGGAAAGCATCTGAGGCAAACCTTGTTATGCCGGACACGTCTTTTATCAGTATTGCAACAACGGAGTAGAGTAGCGAAGTACCAATTATGATTGTAAGGTTTCGACCTCCAAAGTCCGACGCAGTATCATATTTGCTAGCCTGCTTATACATCCATACAGAGGTAACAAACTGAGTAAAAAGTGTTGATATAGCGGCTCCCATTGCACCGACAAAAGGAACTAGGGCAATATTTCCAACGATATTTATTATTCCTGCAGATAAGGATATCATTGAAATAATTCTCGTCTTTTTAACCTTTGAAAGTGGAAGGGTCATCACCGACCTTAGTCCACTAAACATTACGCTAAGTGTAAGAACAGGCACAAACACCAGACTTTCTCGATAATCGCCCCAGGAAAACAGCAGGGCCAGATAGTCAGTAAGCACAACAAAGCACATGCTTACAAAAGCTAGAATAATCATTAGATAATGAAGGATCTTAGTAAAGAAAATACTGCTATCCACATCATTCATTCCTTTGTAATACAAATGAGTATAGGCCTTCATAAAAGCGCTAACTATCATAAGGTCTATTACATTGGCTATCTTATATGCCAGTGAGTAGTTACCTACACTCTTGAGAGTTCCGAAAAAATTAATGATCACCCTGTCACTAAGGTTAAGCACCATATTGACAATATTGGCTCCGGCCAGCGGCATACCAAAAGCAAGCATATCCTTGATTTCAGCCTTCAGGTAAGTGTATCTGAAGTTTCTAAACATATAGGGAATAAGCAGGACAAAATTCAATCCATAGGAAATCAGGTAGGAAAGGAAAATACCATAGATCTCCAAATTCCTAAAAGCCAGGAAATAGGCTGTTAACCCAACAAATACAACAAGCTGAATAAACTGATGAACCGTATGCAAAAATGCCTTGTGGGTAACACGCAACAAAAGCATAGGCATCTCTGAGAAAAGCCTAACAAGAGTGCCAGCTATAAATACTATCCTAAGCTCCTGTGATACCGGAGCCTGAAAGTAGTACTTTGCAAGAAGATCAAAGCCCAGGTAAAGTATTACCATTGTAGCAATATTAGCTACAGCATTAAACATGCAGGCAGAGTAAAACAACTCCTTTTGCCTTCCCTCCATGCCTTTGTCCCAGTACCAACGCGACATTGCAGTTCTGATCCCCATCCCGGTAAAGGCCACAATAACCTGATAGCTTAATTCAAAGAGGGAATAGAGACCGAACATATCAACTGATAAATAGACAGTATATAATGGCAATAGTATCAGCCCCGACAGTTTTCCCAACATATTGGAAAGACTGTAGAAAAAAGAATTCCTGGCTGCTGATTTTATCTTACCCATCTTCTCCTGTTACTTCTGATATGTACGATACTCTTTTGTAAATTCTGACAAGGCATACAAGAACCTTGAATAGCCCGGGAGCAGTTCTTCCCTAACCCATTCACCTGGAAATCCATCCGGGAACACATAATCTGCAGCCTCCTCCTTCCAGTTTATCTCCGGGGAATAATCATAACTGCCTTTAATCCCTCCAAATTTCTTCTCCACAAGGTCTGATAGCTTCTTAAAATATTCCCCAATAATACCCTGAAAACGGGGATACATTGCATGTCCATTTACCTTTGTATTATACATCAGGGGTTTGTCCCTGTAAATATGATTTACCGCCGCGTGGCGGTAAAGTTTTGAATTGAGCAAGAGCTCAAAGGAAAGCTCAGTATAAAAATCAAACAACTCATAATCGCAGAAAGGAAGCAGCATCATAGGTAGTTCGCTATGCTTCTCTGCAATTACCGACCTGATAATAAGCCTCCTTTGTCTTTCACCAAGATTCCATCTCATATAGGCATTTATAAGGTCGCAATCACCAGGCAGGCTCTGCTTTAAAGGCTCATAAATACTCTCTTTGAAAGTGGCACTTGAATAATATAGCTTTTTGCAGGCTGAGGTGCTTTTGAACTTTATGATATACTCAACAACCTCATCAGGGCTTTTCCAGAACTTCATCCTGCTTCTGAGGTGGTAACCCGCCATAAAATCGCCAAGGTGACCAGTCAGCATAAAGTCGCAGTTGTCCCGCATCTTTTGGGCAAACCAGAGGTTTTTTTCGGCAAAGTGCCCAGTTGTGACTCTATAGCTTACAGGCCCCTCCTTCTTAAAACTGTCGAGACCTTCGGGATTCATGTAAAGATTGAACTGCCCCATACCATGTCTAAGCGACCTGCTAACCATACCTGCAGTAAGTATCTCATGATTGTTGGAGCCTGCCCCGAAAGTGAAGTTGTATTGTGAAATACCCCGACGATCAACAGCCTCAGCAACCAGACGGCTGTCCATGCCTGCCGAGAGTGGGACTATTACCGACTTTCCCGACTCCTTAAGTGCTGCTGCAAAGATATCCATCCTGTGCGCCCAGAGTTCAGCATATTTTGCAGACATCGGCTCAAGAGATGCCTTACCAAAGCCGTAGTTAAGGGTCCAGTACTTATTAGGCACTATTACAGGATTGGCCTCCCTGAAATAAATACGATATATGTGTGCCGCATCAAATTCGAGGACATCGTTAATCAAAGTCTTGTTTCCAAATACATAACCGAAAGATATCAGTTGCCCTGCTGCCGATATATCAATCTTAAGGTCCCGGTTTCTTACGATAAAATCCCTGTAATTATCGCTTAGGAGCAGCTCATCACCTTTCTGGCTATAAAACAGCGGATAGCTTCCCCATCTATCCTGTATAACGATAGCTTCCTTTTTAAGTCCGTCAACAACCACCGCCAGGTAACACCCGCTCAGACAGGGGACAAAACCTTCCAGATTACCTGACTTGTACTGCACCTTGATAAAAGATTCAAGCTGTGTACCATGATACAACTTATCCTCAAAAATAAAATACCCAGAGGTCAGTACCTTTAAACCGTCCCCCAGGTCAGTCTTTGCATCAACCAATATTGAGTTCGATCTGAACGATAACAGCATATGCCTGAATTATTGATTCAAATTAGCACAGTTCAAATATAATACGGAATCCTTTATGGTTTCCCTGCAAACATACACCTCAACCCTTTTAATACAACAGTCATTGTCTCTGCGATAGCATATACAAAGGTATCCTTCCGCCACCATACAGACTTGTATCTCACTGAAGGCAGTGTTGCCGGTTCTCTAAATCTTTGAAAGCGGCTATTCAGCTTCATTCCTGTAAAAAAGCCTTCCATATAACCGGCATTCCAAAGATATCCTATGCGCATACCAGGCTTCCCAAGCTCTTTGGGAGGTAGGTAGCAAAGTGGACTGAAAATATCTACTCCATTATCAATGCACAACATTGAAGGCCCCCACAAACGCGGGTTACACTCAATAGCATAAAATTTATCTGTAGAAAGATCCTGTTTTATTTCAAACATCATAACACCATCCCATTCAAGGTTGGCAAAAATAGAATCTATCTGCCCTGTAATCTCGTCCGGCAGGGAGGCCGGACGGGCCTTGATAACGGATTTGCCTCCGGGTTCCTGGCAAAGGTTTATCTGGGAAATACTTAGCAAAACCTCTCCCCTTTCATAAAAGGCACAGTAATAGTAGCTTGGACCAATAATCAACTGCTGGCAGAAATGTTTTGAGGGGTCGATACTCATCTTTTGCAGAAGTTTGAAAGCCTTTTGATTCTCGACCAAAAAAGGGAATTCAAGAACATTGGCACTCTTCTCCAACTTATGAGCTTTTACAACAAAAGGAAAGGAAAAACTTTCCGGGAAATGGCAGTCCCGGGGAACCTCCAAACCGTGCTTAAGGCACAGTTCCGCAAAGCTACCCTTATTGGAAACCCTCTCATATATCGCTGCCTCGGGGCAGCGTACTCTTATACCCTTTTCATTCAGTACCTCTCTGTTTGCCAGAATTATCCTAAGCCAGTATTCTTCGCTGGGTAGTAAGGTATAAGAGCCAATAACAGAAGCCAGGTCAACCAGACTACTTACAAACGACTCCGGACTGCTGAAATCAAGAAAGGCGACGCTGACTTCAGGGAAGTTTCTCAGCAGTGCCCTTTTTGAAAAACTAAGGCCTGCAACTCCAAAGTGCAGTCTGACACGAGGATCGCCGGCAAAAATACGCAGGGCTCCAATAATGGCTCTGCGGCTATTCTCTCCAAGTATCAAAACATTCTGCACTTCCATGTATCTGTGTGGTTTTAACAGACAAAAGTAGGGAATTATATAGATTTATTTAACTCCTATTATATAGGAAGCGCCCCAATATTTGACTATATTTGCGCTTAAGTTGAGAATATTGTGCACTTTCGATAACAAAATTTTAGCGATAGCATGAGTCACAGCGCTGCCAGGAGGAAGCTCAGGAGTTCTTACGCAACTACTATCATCAGTATTTCCTTGGTTCTTTTTCTACTTGGAATAATTGGTTTTCTATACATGAATGCCACAAGGCTTTCTGTTTATGTAAAGGAAAACCTTGGGTTTACTGTGCTTATCAACGATAATGCACGGGAAGCTGAAGTGATCCGACTTCAAAAGATACTAAGTGCAGCACCCTATGTAAGGGTTGCAGATTATATCACTAAGGACCAGGCAGCTGATGCTCTGAAAGGAGAACTAGGTGAAGACTTTGTTGACTTCCTTGGTTATAATCCCCTGCTTGCATCAATAGAGGTTAAACTTGATGCTGACTGGGCCAATCCCGATAGTATGGCAGTGATAGAAGCACAGCTCAACGGACTGCCCCAGGTCAAGGATGTCTACTACCAAAAGAATCTGCTCGATGCCATCCACGAAAACATGAAGCGTATAGCTTTTGTGCTCGGGGTATTCAGCATGCTGCTGCTCTTTATCGCAATTGCACTAATCAACAATACAATTCGTCTTTCGGTATATTCACGAAGGTTTATAATTAATACGATGCAACTGGTTGGTGCTACAAGGGGCTTTATAAGAAAACCCTTTCTGCTAAAGAGCGTACTGCACGGACTTGCAGGTGCCACCCTGGCCATAGTGCTTCTGTCTATGTTTATATACCTTCTCAGCAATGAGATAGACGGAGTCCTTGGATTCTCTAATATAATGATGATCAGCCTTCTGTACCTTATGGTAATAATTCTGGGAATAATCATAACCTGGATGTCGACCTTTTTTGCCGTCAACAAATATCTGAGGCTCAAGACCGATCAGCTCTATTACTGAATAGCAACAAACACAAATAATCGCTTCATATGTCTAAGATTACTAAACAACCTATATCCGGGAAAACTGGTACAGGGAGTGTGTCAGGAATGAAATTTGAAATGGCATTGCATAAGGAGAACTATATACTTTTGGCAGTTGCCTTTGTTATTATTGTAATCGGCTTCCTGCTGATGACAGGAGCCTCCAACAGTGACCCTGAAGTTTTCAATGAGGAGATTTATGGCTTCAGACGCAGGACCCTGGCTCCCATGGTGGCTTTGTTTGGCTTTATCTTCGCTATCTACGCAATAATGAAGAGACCAAGCATAGACAAAAAGTAAAGGAAGAAAACTATTAGCACGAAGACAGGGTATAATAATTGAATTAAGGAAAGCGACTTAATGAACTGGTTTGAAGCACTGATCCTCGGTCTGATTCAGGGACTGACAGAATTTTTGCCCGTTAGCAGCAGTGGGCATCTTGAGCTAGGGAAAGGACTGCTGGGAATAGAAACGGAAGACAGCCTTGCATTTACGGTACTTGTGCATGGTGCTACAGTGCTAAGCACTATAGTAGTTTTCAGGAATGATATCTGGCAATTGCTAAAAGGGCTATTAAGGTTTCAATGGAATGAAGAAACGTCATATCTTGCGAAAATTGCAATATCAATAATTCCGATAGCAATAATAGGGCTGTTCTTCAAAGACAGCGTAGAGGCTGTCTTTGAATCTGCAGCAATTATTTTGGTTGTCGGACTTATGCTATTGCTTACCGCTGCATTATTGGCTTTCGCATATTACAAGAAGGCAGGCGACAGGGAGATTTCATTTTGGGACGCCCTCATTATAGGAGTTGCTCAAACAATAGCAATAGTGCCAGGCCTTTCTAGATCGGGCACCACGATAGCAACCGGCCTTCTGCTAGGTAATCGTAGAAGTGAAGTAGCACGGTTTTCATTCCTTATGGTGTTGGTGCCTATCATAGGGGAAAACCTTCTTAGCCTGTTTGACCTTAACGAAGCTCAAGCATCAGCATCCGCAACGCCCGGATATGTATTAATTATAGGATTTATTGCAGCCTTTGTTGCCGGAGTTGCAGCCTGTAAATGGATGGTCAAGCTCGTAAAGAGTGGTAAGTTGATTTACTTTGCCATCTACTGCGCAATAGTAGCCATGATTGCAATTACAGGATATATGCTGGGTTAGGTATGCAAGAACTTGTAAATACGCTGAAGCCAACCGAAAAGTGCGGCGCTGAGGAATTCAAAGAGGGTAGGATTATTTTGATTGACAAACCTTTAGAATGGACTTCTTTTGATGTAGTCAACAAGATAAGGATCATGTTGCGTACTGAGCTGGGACTAGCTAAGCTAAAGGTGGGCCACGCAGGTACACTGGACCCACTGGCAAGCGGACTGCTTATAATTTGTACGGGCAAAGCCACAAAGATGATTGAACAGTTGATGGGTGCTGACAAGGAATATGTAGCCAAAGTGACATTCGGGGCAAGTACACCGTCCTATGACCTTGAAACGGAGCCCGACAAACATTTTGATACCACCGGGATTGAGAAGGATTCAATCATTAAGGCCCTGAAAGGTTTTGAAGGTGAACAGATGCAAGCACCGCCAATGTTCTCTGCGATAAAGAAAGATGGAAAGCGATTATATGAACATGCACGCAAAGGCGTGAGTGTAGAAGTTGAGAAAAGAAAGGTAGATTTTAAGGAACTGGAACTTTTAGACATTAGCGAGCTAACAGCAACTATCAGGGTTGTTTGCAGCAAAGGGACCTATATCAGGTCTTTTGCACATGACTTTGGAGCTGCTTTGAACAGTGGAGCTCATCTCTCAGGACTTGAAAGAACTGCAATAGGCAGACTCAGAATCGAAAATGCAATTAGCATAGCAGATTTTCACAAATTGATCACAGCATAATAGGTCAGAAATAAATAGTTTAAGCTTTTTTAACATATAGCACTTGACAGAAATGAAACTATCCAAGTTTAAGTACAAATTACCGGACGAACTGATAGCCCTATATCCAACGCCAAATCGTGATGAATCACGTTTGATGATAGTACACCTGGATACCGGTAAGATTGAGCATAAGACATTCAAAGATATTATTGACTACTTCGGAGAGGATGATGTCCTGGTATTCAACGACACAAAGGTTTTTCCAGCCAGACTCTATGGTAATAAGGAAAAAACAGGTGCAGAAATTGAAGTCTTTCTACTACGAGAACTCAATCAGGAACAGCGCCTTTGGGATGTACTTGTAGATCCTGCAAGAAAGATTCGTATCGGTAATAAACTGTACTTCGGAGAAAATGAAGCACTCGTTGCAGAGGTAATAGATAACACAACGTCTCGCGGACGGACTCTGCGCTTTCTATACGACGGACCCTATGACGAGTTCAAAAAGACCCTTTACAGCCTTGGAGAAACTCCGCTTCCAAAATTCATCAAACGCAAGGTTGAATCAGAAGACGCTGAACGTTACCAAACCATCTTTGCAAAAAATGAAGGTGCAGTTGCAGCTCCTACTGCCGGACTCCACTTCAGCAGGGAGTTAATGAAAAGACTTGAGATCAAAGGCTCTCGGTTTGCTTTCGTAACTCTTCAGGTGGGGCTCGGCAACTTCAGGTCGGTGGATGTGGAAGATCTGACAAAGCATAAGATGGACTCCGAGCAGATAGTTATCACCGGTGATGCTGCTGACATAATAAACAATGGTAAAAACAATAAAAAGAAGATTTGCGCTGTAGGTACCACAGTAATGAGAACCCTTGAAAGTTCGGTAAGCACCTACGGTCATGTAAAACCATTTGAAGGCTGGACCAACAAGTTTATCTTCCCGCCTTACGACTTTTCTGTGGCCAATTGTATGATATCAAATTTTCATCTGCCCTACTCAACTCTGCTTATGATGACTTCAGCATTCGGAGGCTATGACCTGGTAATGAAAGCATACAAAACAGCTGTAAAAGAGAAGTACCGCTTTGGAACCTATGGGGATGCCATGCTTATTATCTGAGAATAATTGAGCAAACAGACACACTTGTTTGTTGAACTAAAACCCACATCAAAATCTGTTTGCCATGATCAGAATTCTGGTTCCCCTGAATTTTACCGATTACTCCCTGAATGCCATTAATACGGCTCTTGGCATGTCGGAAAAAATTCCGGCAGAAATCACTCTTTTGCACTGTTTCTCAGACATTGAGATTAATACTGATGACACATCGGTTTCGTCTGCAGTAGCAGGCGAAACCATATTCAGTGAAGAATATTTCTACCGTAAGCTTGAAGAAATTGCAGCAAAGTATCTTTCTGGACAGCAACAATCAGCCAGCACAACCACTAGCATTAACTGCAAGGTTATCAAGGGCTTTCCTGAGGATATTATTCCTTCTTTCAGCAAGGAAGAAGGTTATGATCTGATAGTTATGGGGACCAAGACTAAGGGGGAACTGATTAAAGCAGCCCTAGGAAGCATAACAAATGATGTGATCAAAACCTCAACTGCAACTGTATTGACAGTTCCGGAAGGCAGCCTTCTAAATCACAAAAAGACAAACAAAATCCTCTTCCTTATTGAATCGGCACCAGAAGACAAAGACTCACTACACAGGCTTTTAGGGACAAGAACTCACTTCAAAGTAGAAATTACGGCCATCCTTCATAGACCTCTTAGGGCTGACAAGAATGATATCAGGAAAATGGATGAGCTTAGGAGGCATTGCGAGACACAATACCCTGATAGTGACATTAATTATGCGATTATTACTGGCAGAAACTACTTGAAAAGCATAGAAAGTTATATAAAAGAAAACCCTACTGATCTGATTGCTATGACCAGAAGAAAACGAAAGGGCTTACTAAAATTATTCAAACAATCAGTTACAGGAAGGTTTTTATTCAGCATAAATGCTCCTCTGCTAATTATTCATTCTTAAATTTGAAGCAGCATTAGAACAGCATAATAAACCATCACTAAATCCATAGGTAATGGGAAGTAAAAAAATGAGGATTGGGATTCTCTCTGCCGGAGGCGACTGCCCCGGAATCAATGCTGCTATAAGGGGCGTAGGAAAGACTGCCATTGTCCAGTATGATATGGAGGTAATTGGCATCGTGAACGGATTCAGTGGTCTTGTCGAAACAGAAACTATCGAACTCACGGAAAGCCTGCTTTCAGGTATTCTTACCCTGGGTGGAACGATACTTGGAACTTCACGCCTTAAGCCATTCAAAGCATCTGTAGGAGATGAGCCCCTGGACAAACCGGGAACTATCAAAAAGAATTACGAGAATCTTGGACTTGATGCCCTTGTATGCATCGGAGGTAATGGAACACAGGAAACTGCAAGTCTACTTGCAAAAGAAGGTCTTAATGTTATCGGAGTTCCTAAAACTATAGATAATGATATCTGGGGTACTGATGTGACCTTCGGATTCGACACTGCTTATCATATTGCAACAGAGGCCATTGACCGCCTTCATACTACAGCCAACTCCCATAAACGTGTGATGGTTATCGAAGTAATGGGACACCACGCAGGATGGATAGCCCTGTATTCCGGCATGTCTGGTGGAGGCGATGTTATCCTTGTTCCCGAAATCAATTACAGCCTCGATTCAGTTGCTGAGTGTCTAATGGAAAGAAGCCGCGTCAAGAAACCCTATTCTATTGTTGTAGTAGCCGAAGGTCTTCCTAAGGATTCAAAAAAGTCTGCCGGGGCTTATATTGCAAAGGAAATTAGAAAAATTACAGGTCTCGAAACACGCGAAACCATTCTTGGCTACACTCAAAGAGGTGGTAGCCCCACAGCAACCGACCGTATTCTGGCAACTCAGTTCGGTGCCTATGCTGCCGAACTAATACAACAAAGGAAATTTGGCACCATGGTGGCTATGCGAAATGGAGCAGTGACTTCTATTCCTCTTGACGAGGTCGGGGGCAAAATAAGGTTAATTAAGCCAGGTAACAAGCTTGTAGAAATAGGCAGGCACATGGGAGTGTGTTTCGGAGATGAATAAACCATAATCCTATGATAGAAAAGAAAGACATAAGCCAGCTAAACAATCAGCTCAAGGATGAGAATCCTCAGGATATCTTGAAGACCCTTGTTGAAAAGTTCAGACCTTCAATCGCCTTATCCTCAAGCCTGGGGGCTGAGGATCAGGTGTTGACCGATATGATAGCAAAGATTGACCCTTCAGTCAGAATCTTTACACTTGATACTGGAAGGCTATTCCCCGAAACCTACGATCTTATAGACAGAACTTCACGAAAATATAAGATCAAAATTGAAGTTTTCTTTCCTGAAAAAGACCAAGTAGAAAACATGGTCAGAACAAAGGGAATTAACCTGTTTTATGAAAGTGTCGAAAACCGCAAGCTATGCTGTCAGGTGCGTAAGCTGGAGCCTCTAAAGAGGGCCTTTACCGGACTTGAAGCCTGGATTTGTGGCTTAAGGTCATCTCAATCTATAACCCGCAAAGACATAGATGTGGTTGAATGGGATGAAGTCAACGGCCTTGTAAAAATCAACCCTCTAGCAAGTTGGTCTGAAGAACAGCTTTGGGCTTATATTCATGAAAATAAGGTTCCTTACAATATTCTCCACGACAAAGGTTATCCATCTATAGGATGTCAACCTTGTACCAGGGCTATTGACAAAGGTGAAGATATAAGAGCCGGCCGCTGGTGGTGGGAAAACCCCGATACCAGGGAGTGCGGTTTACATAAAAAGTAGTACTCTAAGAACAACTGTATATCGTTCACCGGTCAAGTCAAAGCCTAATGATCGATATTAATAGATGATATGAAACAATAAGGCAGACTCCTGAGCGGCTGCCTTATTCCTTTATTACAGCTTATTCGACTTCTTCAAAGTCCACATACTCTCCTTCTTTTGACTTACCGTTACCATTATTGTCAGAGGGCTTATAAGTCACAGTAACTTTCCCATCCTTTTGCCGTGTTGAAGGATCAGACCAGCCGCCATTCATTTCATTACCCATCTTCCTCAGCTTTCGCATTAGCAAGCCAGGTATTATAACTCTAAATAACAGCTTGAAGAAAAAATAAAAGATTACAAAAAAAAGAATTATTTTAAAGAACATGCTGAATCCCCTTTCGCTTTAAATTTCACTTATCCTTCCCCTCAAAAACCAAAACATCATTACCGGCCAAAATCTCATTGACGGCAACTTTAAGGATCTCATCAACCTGCGCGATAATCGGATAAAAACCCATATTATCCATTATATTTCTTGCGATATAGGCCTTAAGCTCAGTTCCCATCAATTCCTTTGATTGCCTGAAATTCTTCTCGTTATATATGACACCATGCTCAGAGGCAAACATTACTAATCCGATAAGTACGTTCTCCTTATCAAGATGTTTTTCAAGCGCATCAACTGTTTCAAACCTTTGCAATTGTATTCGGTTGTCATCAGAGTATTTGAGAGCAAATTGATACAAAAGAGCCTTATCTCTTATCTGAAAATAATAATCTGAGAATCCTGACGTATCACGTGCCACAAAAACATCAGGCATAACCCCGCCTCCTCCAAATACCTTACGGCCGTTGACTGTATAAAACTCAAGTGAGGTATCAAACTCAATACTATCTCGCTCAAAGAATTCTCCATGCTCAAACCTGGCAATAATATCCCTATGATAATCTTCTACCCCATTAGTATAAGGCTTTTGAATTCCTCTGCCACTAGGAGTATAATACCGGGCAACAGTAAGCCTGATGGATGAACCATCAGGCAGGTTGAATGGCTGCTGTACCAAACCCTTTCCAAAAGACCTGCGACCAACTATCAAACCCCTGTCATTATCCTGTATGGCACCCGCAAAAATCTCACTTGCAGAAGCACTAAACTCGTCAATTAAAACTGTAAGTCTCATTTCCTTGAAGGAACCAAGACCATTGGCATATACATCCTGACGAGGACTAGCCTTGCCTTCTGTATATACTATCAGTGATCCTTTTGGAAGAAACTCATTTACCATACTAATAGCAATATCCAGATAACCACCGGAATTACCCCTTAAGTCGACAATTAAATTCTGACAGTTATAGGCTCTCAGACGTGCCAATGCCGTAAGAAACTCCTGATAGGTGTTACGTGCAAAACGACTAACTTTAACATACCCTATGGAATCAGTTATCATATAACCCACTTCCACACTTGTAACGGGAATATTTCCTCTTGTAATCTCAAAATCCAGTAGACCTGTTCTATCTCTCCTTAAAATACCAACTTTTACCTTAGTACCAAGTTCTCCTCTAAGCATTCCCACTACCTCATCCGTATCTATTCCCTTGCCTGCAATCACACTGTCATTAACAGTAATAATCCTGTCTCCGGGAATAATGCCAACCTTTTCAGATGGGCCACCAGGAACAACACTAATCACCATTACCGTGTCATTCTGCATGCTAAATTGTACACCAATACCACCAAAATTTCCTTCCAACTCCTGATTAGCCTCCTTCACATCCTCCATTGGAATATAAACTGTATGGGGATCCAGATTCTTCAATATTTCCGGTATAAGCGATTCCGTCAGCCCAGCTTTGTCAACAGTATCTACATACTGCTCCTCTATAAGTCTCAAAACTGCATCAATCTTATTTGATTGGGGATATATAAACAACCTGTTGCCTTGAGCAACTTCACCAGGGGATGAAAAAGTCTTTCCAATAAAAATCCCTCCGGCCAAAACTGCAGCCAGAGCCAAAGGCAATACTATTTGCTTAAGACTGTTCTTGTAACTCATATCTATTATAACGAGATTGTAATAAACTACTTTTCTGCTCTCACCACCTCAATACCGGCTCTCTTCAAAAGCCTGATACCATCATCCACACGATAATCCTCTGAGTATACAATTCTTACTATACCGGATTGAATAATCAACTTTGCACACTCGATACAGGGAGATGAAGTTACATATAAGGTGGCACCTTCCGAACTGTTGTTACTTCTTGCTACTTTGGTTATGGCATTAGCTTCAGCATGTAAAACATAAGCTTTGGTAATATTGTTCTCATCCTCACATTCATTCTCGAATCCCGATGGTGTACCATTATAACCATCACTTATTATCATCTTGTCCTTTACAAGTAAAGCGCCTACCTGTCGCCTTTTGCAATATGAGTTTTGAGCCCATATTGCAGCCATGGCCAGATAACGTTTATCTAACAATTGCTGTTTAGAATCAGTGTGTTCCATAACAATTTCTTTGCAGATTAGGTGCTTAAGCTACAAAAGTAAGAAAGAAACTTGTAAAGAGTCACAAATTTCTCAAAATGCTTTAGAAGTTGCCTTTATCATATAAATAACGGAAATTTAGTCCCCATATTTTCCAATGTTTCATTAAAACAATTTGCAATGAAAAGGCTTTTTTTAACTGCAGTTATATCAATTGCTTTGGTGGGAACCCTCAATGCTCAAACAAAATTCTGGGTTGGAGGTTCTTTCAGTATTTCATCATCAGATCACGATCCAAATAAGGATCATAGTTTCATCTTTATGCCTGAGTTTGGTTACAGAATTAACGACACCTGGGCTGTGGGAGGAATGCTGGGTTATAGATCACACACAACAGAAACAGGAAACCTTGAACTCAAAACGACCTGTACATCCATAATACCATTTGCCAGGTATTATGTAGGTAGTGTATCATTGGTACGTTTCTTCGCTCAGGCAAGCCTGCCAATGGATTTCTACGGCGGTGATGTCTCTTACAACTCAGTGGGTCTTATTGCCAGCCCGGGTCTGGAGATCGCAATTAACGAAAAATGGGGTTTCAACATGCTTATGCCACCAGTACTTTCGTTAGTCAATAATGATGGTAACACTGACTTCTACCTTGGACTCAACGACGGTTACAATATTGAAGACTATATTCTCAAAACGTCAATCAGCTTTATCTACAAATTCTAGAGCTAATCACTGTTGATGAGGTAATTCACAATTGTCTCATTCTGACCGCCCAAGCCTTGTAATATGGCAATATCTGCTTAACTTAGCTAAAGCACAATAATACTACTGATTATGAGACAAAGAATAGTGAGCCTGCTACTAAGCTTGAGCGGTTACTTTTTATCCGCTCAAGCTCAGAATATTCCGGCATATCTGGATGAATCCAAAACAATTGAAGAAAGGGTTGAAGATGCCCTGTCGCGAATGACGACAGAAGAGAAAATTGCATTGTTGCACGCTCAATCCAAATTCAGTTCTGCTGGAGTTCCCCGCCTGGGTATTCCTGAAGTATGGATGACAGACGGACCCCATGGCATCAGGCCTGAAGTTCTTTGGGATGAATGGGCCCAAGCCGGATGGACAAATGACTCATGTACCGCTTTCCCTGCCCTGACAGCATTGGCAGCAACCTGGAATCCAGAAAGAGCTTTTAGTTACGGGAAAGCTGTCGGAGAAGAAGCCAGATACAGGAAGAAAACTGTGTTGCTCGGTCCGGGAGTTAACATATACAGAACTCCCCTAAACGGTAGAAACTTCGAATACATGGGTGAAGATCCCTTTCTGGCATCCAGAATAGTAGTACCTTATATCAAAGGTGTCCAATCTAATGGCGTTGCTGCCTGTGTTAAGCATTTCGCTTTAAATAATCAGGAGACTGAAAGAGGCACTATCGACGTAGTAGCAGATGAACGTGCCCTGCGTGAAATCTATTTGCCTGCATTCAAAGCCGCTGTTCAGGAAGGACAGGCTTGGTCAATTATGGGAGCATATAATAAGTACCGTGGCGAGCACTGCTCCCACAACTCTTATTTACTGAAAAAGATACTTAGAGAGGAATGGGGTTTTGACGGAGTTGTAATGTCTGACTGGGGTGGAGTTCATGATACGAGAGAAGCCATTTTTAACGGTCTTGACATGGAATTTGGCACATGGACAGGAGGAGAAGACTGGAGTAACTCGGATTCCTATAGTCAATACTATCTGGCTAATCCCTATCTTGAACTTATCCGATCCGGAGAAGTTGGAACCTTAGAACTCGACCAAAAAGCAAAAAATGTGCTTCGTCTGATTTTCCGCACTGAAATGAATCGTAACCGCCCATGGGGGAAGTTTGTAAGCGAGGATCACTCAAAAGCTGCATGGGAAATAGCAACAGAAGGTATTGTATTACTCAAAAATAATGGCAATATCCTCCCTATTGATGTAACAAAGGCTAAAAGAGTGGCCATCATTGGTGAAAATGCAATTAAAAAAATGACTGTTGGAGGAGGAAGTTCCTCTCTCAAGGCACAATATGAAATTCTTCCACTGGATGGTCTGCGTAACTACCTTGAACCTCAGGTTGAGGTAGTCTATGCAAGGGGTTATGTAGGAGATGTAAGCACCGAATTTGACAAGGTCTCAACAGGTCAGGACCTGAGAGATGACCGTTCACCCGAGGATTTACTTAAGGAAGCCCTGGCTGTTGCCAAAGATGCTGATTACGTAATCCTCATAGTTGGACTAAACAAAAGCCATGAACAGGATTCAGAAGGAACTGACAGGCAGTCTTTGGAACTTCCATATGGACAGGATAAGCTAATCAGTGAACTAGCAAAGGTAAATACCAATTTGATAGTTGTTAATATCTCTGGTAATGCGGTAGCTATGCCATGGGTTAACGAAGTCCCGGCCATAATTCAGGCCTGGTTTCTTGGATCTGAAGCAGGACACGCAATTGCCTCCGTGCTTTGTGGGGAAGTTAATCCATCTGGAAAACTACCTTTTACCTTCCCGGTAAAACTAAACGACAATGCCGCTCACGCTATTGGAGCATATCCTGGAAGTAACGGTAAAGTGGAATACAAAGAAAGTATCCTCGTTGGCTACCGTTGGCATGATACTAAGAAAATCAAACCTCTGTTTAGCTTCGGCCATGGCCTCAGCTACACTACCTTTGAATACGGAAAAACTAAACTTTCAGGTACATCATTGACCAGACAGGATCAGATTATTTGCACAGTTGATGTTACCAATACAGGGAATAGAGCCGGTTATGAAACAATTCAACTATATATTTCAGATCTGAAATCCTCACTTCAAAGGCCATTGAAAGAACTAAAGGCTTTCCAGAAAGTATTGCTTAATCCTGGTGAAACAAAAACAATAAAGTTTGTTGTTGACAATTCAATGCTCCAGTTTTATGATGATACCAAATCAACATGGGTTTCGGAGAATGGTGCTTTTGAAATCTTACTCGGGTCATCATCAACAGATATAAGAACTAAAGCTAAACTCAACCTCAAATAGAATTATACAAAAAGCATGAGACACAACCTGGTATGAGCAAAAGGCGTAAGTACTTATTGAGCACTCTGGCAATTGGAGTGCTCCTGTTTTTTTGTCTTCCTGTAGTAAGGTTCAACGTTACATACTCCACCGTATTAAGTGACAAGTATAATCACCTACTAGCGGCCCATATAGCGGAGGATGAGCAATGGCGCTTCCCGCCACCTGATTCCGTACCCGAAAAATTCAAGACATCCATCCTCCTTTTTGAGGATGAGTATTTCAACTACCATCCAGGATTCAATCCAATTGCGCTATCCAAAGCTCTAGTAAGAAATATCAGGCAGAAGAAAATAATAAGTGGTGGTAGCACAATTACAATGCAAGTTATTCGCCTTGCAAATCCGGCTCCCAGAACCATTCCCAACAAAATAAAGGAAATAGTGCTTGCCATTCGTATGGAAGTCTCAATAAGCAAAGACTCAATACTTGCTCTATATGCTGCACATGCTCCTTTTGGAGGAAATACCGTTGGACTTGAAGCTGCATCATACAGGTACTTCAACCGTCCCTCACATGAACTAACCTGGGCTGAAGCTGCAACGCTTGCTGTTTTGCCCAACTCCCCCTCATTGGTCCACCCGGGAAGAAGTACTTCAACCCTCCGTGAAAAGCGCAACGAATTGCTAAACAAACTGTACAACAAAGGATTAATATCAGAATCAGAACTGCTGCTTGCACATCTTGAGGAGCTGCCAGAACCTCCAGGACCTATGCCGAATCTTTGTCCCCATTTACTGGATTACCATATTATTAACCAAAGGGGCAAACATATACAACTTTCAATTGATGCAGAACTTCAACATTTGGCCACTTCAATTGTTGAAAGGCATAGTAAACTTCTTAAAAACAACGAAATATACAATGCAGCAGCAATCATTGCTTCAGTTGAAACCGGGGAGGTACTTGCCTATATCGGAAATAGTTATGGCACACAAAAGGACAAAGGATACAATGTAGATATTATCAGATCTTCAAGAAGTTCAGGCAGCGTATTAAAACCTTTTCTTTATGCATTTGCACTTCAAGATGGTCTGATACTCCCGGCTTCTCTGTTACCGGATATTCCATCCTATTACAAGAACTACGTACCTCGTAACTATAACAAAAGTTATGATGGTGCTGTACATGCTGATAGAGCATTGGCTAAGTCCCTTAACATCCCATTCGTAAGACTGCTAAATGAATATGATGGTAATCGCTTTATTAATGATCTTACCAACTTGGGTTTCAAAACAATAAACAAGCCTTATTCACACTATGGTCTAAGTCTTATATTAGGTGGAAGCGAGGTGACATTGTGGGACCTTGCAGGAAGTTTTGCATCAATGCGGAGAACGCTAAACCAATATATGGAAAATGGGGGACAGTATCAGGCCTGGTCATTTCATCCACTAATACTTCAACAAGTCAAGCAGCAAACAGGAAAAAAAACATATACGAATAATCCTCAAGTTCTAAGTGCCTCATCTATATACTTCACACTCAAAGCGCTAACCAGTGTAGAACGCCCCCCTGAAGAGTCAGGCTGGGAGCACTTCGGCTCCTCTGGTCAGATTGCCTGGAAAACGGGAACAAGTTTTGGTTACAGAGATGCATGGGGTGTTGGAGTGTCTTCCGATTATGTAGTTGCCGCATGGGTTGGAAATGCCTCCGGAGAAGGTCGACCAGGGATAATAGGTGGCAGTGCGGCAGGTCCGATTCTGTTTGAATTATTCTCTCTCCTACCATCCTCTTCTGCGCTACCGGTCCCACACGACGATATGGATGAAGTAATGATATGCCCTCAATCTGGAGAAAGAGCCGGGCAATACTGCCCTGACGCAATTTCACGACTGGTTCCCAAAACGATTAAGAAGACAAATCCGTGCCCATATCACAAACTTGTTCACCTGAGTCCAGATGGGAGATACCGCAGTAGTTTGGAAATAGAAGACGGTGCACAATTGATTTCAAAAAGTTATTTCATTTTACCTCCTGTAATGGAATGGTACTACAGAAAAATAAATCCTTCTTACAAGATCCTACCCCCATTTAAACACGGTTTTGAGTCATCTGATGATGAAAATAGTATGGAGTTGATCTACCCACCAAATAACACAACAGTCTTAATCCCCCGTGATTTAAACGGAAATCTCAGCCGTATGGTAATAAAGGCTGTGCACAGGCAGGAAAATGAAACTATTTACTGGCACCTCAATGGGCAATATCTGGGTTGTACAACGGGGATACATGAAATGGAAATGCTTCCCGCAAAAGGGCCCCAGCATCTTAGCCTGGTTGATAGCAAAGGTAAACGAATTCAAAGAACCTTTATGTGTGCAGACGACTATACAGGTAAAGAAAAAACTATTAATTAAAGTGCTATTGATAATTAATTTTAAATTTGTTCCTAGCACAGTTTTTGCAACATAGGGAGTAATAATCGTAAGGCAATCATAGTACAATAGATAGAAAATAAA
Organism: uncultured Alkaliflexus sp.; assembly: GCA_964396555.1. GTDB lineage: Bacteria > Bacteroidota > Bacteroidia > Bacteroidales > Marinilabiliaceae > Geofilum. The sequence goes on along the minus strand of CAYNFX010000020.1, from coordinate 4,207 downwards.
CAAAAAGCATATGGCAAGTAAAGGAGGATTAAACAGGAAGGGATGGCTTAAAGTCATTGTGGCTGTAGCTGTAATTTCCATTGGATTGATATCAGCTACAACAGACCGTCGCAACTTTGAAGTTGTCAAGAATCTGGATATTTTCTACGCCCTGTTTCATGAGCTCAACACAATCTACGTTGTTGAAACAGAGCCAGCAAAACTGGTAAAGACCGGCATTGATGCAATGCTTTCGTCATTGGACCCTTATACAAGCTATATACCTGAAGAAGAACAGGAAGACTTCAGGTTTATGACTACCGGAGAATATGCAGGTATTGGTGCACTTATTACTAAAAGAGGGGAATGGATACTAATATCGGAACCTTATGAAGGAATGCCGGCACAAGTTGCCGGCCTAAAGGCCGGCGACAGGATTCTGAAGATAGACGGCCTTTCTATGCGCAATAAGGAAACTTCAGAGGTTAGCGAAAACCTTAAAGGCTCTGCCGGAACCACAGTAAACATTTCCGTTCTCAGACCTGGAATTGAAAAAGAATTGGAGATCAGCATCCAAAGGCAGGTCATCCAAATCAACCCTGTACCCTATTATGGAATGATCAATGAAAACACAGGCCTAATCCTACTTAACAATTTCACTCAAAACTGCGCTGATGAAGTTGAGAAGGCTATTATTGAGTTAAAGAAAAGTGGTAAGCTAAGGGGTCTCATTCTTGATCTACGAGGAAATCCGGGTGGTTTGATGGATGAAGCTGTAAAGGTAGCAAACCTCTTTCTGCCTCGTAGCAGTGAAGTGGTGAGCACCAAAGGCAAGGTTTCCCAATGGGACAAGACATACAGAGCACCTCGTGAACCTCTTGACACTATCACTCCTCTGGCAGTCCTTATCAACAGGTCGTCTGCATCTGCATCTGAAATTGTTGCCGGAGCTCTTCAGGATCATGACCGAGCCCTGATCATCGGCCAAAGATCCTTTGGTAAAGGACTAGTACAAACCACACGTGCCCTTCCTTACAATTCAAGCCTTAAAGTAACAACCGCAAAATACTATATCCCTAGTGGAAGATGCATTCAGGCAGTTGATTATGCAAAAAGAAATGAGGACGGAAGTGTGGGTCTGATTCCTGATTCCCTAATGAAGGAATTTAAAACAAAAGGAGGAAGAACAGTTCTTGATGGTGGAGGTATTTCCCCAGATATTACTTTGGAACAGGAGACATACGCTAAAATAACAATTGCGTTGCTTATGCAACAAACCATCTTTGATTTCACAACACAGTATGCAGCAAAGAAGGAGACAATTCCAGCACCTGATTCCTTTTATGTTGATGATAATATGTACCAGGAATTTGTGAATTTTGTACTATCACTAGACAATTTCAAGTTTGAATCAGAGGCTAATGACTTACTCAACCAACTGAAGAATGCTGCGAAAAAAGAAGGTAACTTTGAAGCCGGCAAGGAAACATTTGAAGAGCTGGAAAAGATTCTTAAGCCGGATGTTAGGCATGCTCTATTGAACGCAAGAGAAGACATTGATCCTCTGCTAGGTTCAGAAATTGTACGTAGGTTCTATCATGAAAAGGGCTCAATTATTTACAGTCTTAAGTTTGACAAGGAACTATTTAAAGCAATTGAAGCCTTGCAAGATGGTGACAACTATAAAGGGATGCTCAATGGAACAATACTAACTCACGCAGGAGACAAAAGGTACAATAACTAAAATACTCTCTGAAAAAAAAATAGGTTGTCCCAACTGCAGTTGGGACAACCTATTTTTTTTCTACCTGAACTACATCTGGCTCAGGTAGAAAATCAAACTTTATATTTCTTTAACCCAAGCTTTCTATACTACTAAATTGCTATAAGTTCTCTTACAAACCACCAGGTATAAATTCCGCACACAACTAGTTTGGCAAGTACCCCTGCAAAGAGTCCGACAACTGCACCAAATGCAGAGCGAAAAGCTTGATTGCCATCAGTATTTACAAGTAGTTCGCCTATCAATGCACCGGCAAACGGACCTAGTATTATCCCGGCCGGCCCCAGAAACATACCTGCCACAAGCCCCAGGCTGGCTCCCCACACTCCAGCCTTTGATCCGCCAAATTTTTTAGTTCCCCATGCAGGCACTACATAATCAAGTAAGGTTACTACAACGGCCAAAATAGCTGCTATCCATAGTAGCTTCGAACTAAATTGCACCCAACTAGTAAAATGAAGTGCAAGCAATGCAAAAAAAGCCAGAGGTGGTCCGGGTATAAACGGGAGAATACATCCGATAAATCCGACAAGCAAAAGGATAATCCCCAGTATCAAAAGAAAAACATCCATAGTTCAGCATTTTTATTTACTATGATTAATGTGCCTCGAGCCAGTTTTTTCCAACACCAAGATCTACAATCAATGGAACCTTAAGTTTGCATACCGACTCCATCGAGTTTTTTACGAGAGCTTTTATGGCATCAAGTTCCTCTACAGGCACATCAAAGTTGAGTTCGTCATGGACCTGAAGTATCATCAGGGTCCTATAACCTCCTTCCTTCAGCTTCCTGTGTATATCCACCATTGCCATCTTTATAAGGTCGGCAGCTGTTCCCTGAATTGGTGCGTTTATAGCGTTTCTCTCTGCTACTCCCCTAACAACAGCATTCTTTGAGTTGATATCCGGCAGATACCTTCTCCTTCCGAATAACGTGGTTACATAACCTCTTTCCCTGGCCATCCTGATGCATTCCTCCATATAATCCTTCACTCCTTTAAAACTTTCAAAATAGCCATCAATTATAGCCTTTGACTCGGATCTGGAAATATTAAGCCTCTCAGATAATCCAAAAGCAGAAATGCCGTAAATAATGCCGAAATTTGCCGTTTTAGCCTTCCGTCGCATTGCTGAAGTAACTTCGTCGGTGCTTACCTTAAAAATCTTGCTTGCTGTTGCAGTATGGACATCATCTCCCCTAAGGAAAGCATTTACCAGTTCGGTATCACCACTTAAATGAGCCATAAGTCTCAGCTCAACCTGCGAATAGTCAGCACTAAGAAACACGTGGTTTGCATCACATGCTGTAAACGCCCGTCTTATTTCCCTGCCTTCATCATCCCTGATAGGAATATTCTGAAGATTTGGATTTATACTACTTAGGCGTCCAGTAACAACCAGGGCCTGATTATAGGTTGTATGCAATTTTCCGGTTTTCCTGTCAACCATAGTAGGCAGCGTCTCAACATAAGTAGACAACAACTTTTTTAATCCCCGCTGTTCTAGTATCTTACTTATTATAGGATGTTTATCCCTCAACTTCTGAAGATTCTCCTCATTTGTCGAATATTGACCCGACTTAGTCTTCGACGCTTTTGAATCAATCTTAAGAACATCAAAAAGTATCTCACCAACCTGACGCGGACTGTTAACATTAAACTCACGACCTGCCATCTCAATAATATCAGCCTCAAGTTCGGCAAGCCTCTTTTCAAGTCCTTTTCCTGACTCTTTGAGGTCATCAACATTCAGGCTAACTCCATGAAACTCCATATCAGTAAGCACTGCACTTAAAGGCATCTCAACGTCCCTGAAAAAGTCAATAAGCCCTTCCTTTTCAAGTTCCTCTTTAAAGATTTGTTTTAATCGGAAGGTTACATCAGCATCCTCAGATGCATAAATGGTTACCTTATCCACAGGAACATCCCTCATATTTCCCTGATTCTTTCCCTTCTCACCTATCAGTGATTCGATTGGTATGGGCCGATACTTCAGATAAACCTCAGAAAGGTAGTCCATATTATGGCGCTGCCCGGGAAACAAAAGATGGTGGGCAACCATTGTATCAAAGTAGGGACCCTTGAGTTCTATTCCATACTGTCTTAGCATAAGGGCATCGAACTTTATGTTGTGCCCTATCTTCTCTGGTCCCTCCTTCTCAAAAACAGGTCTGAATTTCTCAAGAATTGAAAGAGTTTCGCCCCTTGAAGCAGGCAATGTAATATAACAAGCCTTACCCTCTTCAAAACAAAATGCCATACCAATAAGCGAGCTTTCCCTTACATCTAGTCCGGTGGTCTCAGTATCAAAACAGAAAGAATCCTTCGCAAGCAATTGCTTCACCAAAACATCTGTCTCCTCCTCGCTAGCTATCAGCTTGTAATCATGTCCAATATCATCAACAGTATTAAAGCTATCGGAGACAGCAACAGCTAGAAGTTCCGC
>CAYNFX010000019.1:0-26551 GCA_964396555.1 uncultured Alkaliflexus sp. | reverse complement strand
TAGAGCGGCGGACTGTTAATCCGTAGGTCGTAGGTTCAAGTCCTACCTGAGGAGCTTTATTAGGGGTGTTCCATATAGGGACACCCTTTTTTGTTTTAGCTGGTTTGTCGGAGCTCTTTTGAAGTTTATATGTGTTTAAAAAGCGAAGCCGCCCTTTGGGGCGGCTTCGCTTTTTTTATACCTGCTTTGAAAGTCTTTTCCTTTCGTGTTCCTGTAGAAATATCTTTCTAAGTCGTATTGATTTCGGAGTTACTTCCACATATTCGTCTCCCTGAATATATTCAAGTGCTTCCTCTAAGCTGAAGACAATTGGCGGTGTAAGTTTTACCTTGTCATCCGAACCGGAGGCCCTCATATTTGTGAGCTTCTTGCTCTTTGTGACATTCACTGTAATGTCGCCATCACGGTTGTTTTCCCCAATTACCTGTCCCATATATACATCTTCCTGGGGAAAGATAAAGAATTTGCCTCTGTCCTGAAGCTTGTCAATTGCATAGGCAAATGCTGTGCCTCCTTCCATTGCAATAAGAGATCCGTTCTGACGTTTTTCAATGTTGCCCTTCCAGGGTTGGAACTCGATAAAGCGGTGTGCCATAACTGCTTCGCCTGATGTAGCAGTAAGAACACTGTTACGAAGTCCAATAATACCCCTTGATGGTATTGTAAACTCAAGATGTATCCTGTCACCCTTGGATTCCATGCTTTTCAGTTCTCCTTTGCGTTGGGTGACAAGTTCGATAGCCTTTCCTGATAGATCCTTTGGAAGGTCTATAGTTAGTTCCTCTACCGGTTCATGTTTTTCTCCTGCTATTTCTTTAATGATTACCTTGGGCTGACCGACCTGGAGTTCATAACCTTCACGGCGCATAGTCTCGATAAGAACTGAGAGGTGCAATACTCCTCGTCCGAAAACGTTCCAGGCATCCGCAGAATCAGTTTCTTCAACCCTAAGGGCAAGATTCTTCTCAAGTTCCTTGTCCAACCTGTCCTTAATATGCCTTGAGGTCACATACTTACCTTCCTTACCATAGAAGGGTGAGTTGTTGATAGTAAAGAGCATACTCATTGTAGGTTCATCTACGGCTATAGGATCCAGAGGTTCCGGATTATCAGGATCACATATAGAGTCTCCGATCTCAAATTTGTCGAGACCTACTATCGCACAGATTTCACCTGCGGCTACTTCATTAACTTTTACCCTGCCCAGCCCTTCAAATACATTGAGCTCCTTAAACCTGGTCTTGTACATGCTGCTATCACGGCTGACAACAGATATCTCCATTCCGGCTTTTAGTGTTCCGCGATGTACTCTGCCAACAGCAATACGGCCCAGATATGAAGAATAGTCAAGCGAGCTAATAAGCATCTGAGGTGTCCCCTCATATGCCTTAGGCTCAGGAATGTTCTTGATTATGCTGTCCATCAAGACACTGATGTCTGAGGTCTGCACTTTCCAGTCGTCTGACATCCAGTTGTCGCGAGCTGACCCGTAAACAGTGACGAAGTCAAGCTGTTCTTCGGTTGCATGAAGACTGAACATAAGGTCGAAGACTGCCTCCTGAACTTCTTCAGGACGGCAATTGGGCTTATCAACCTTGTTGATAACAACGATGGGTTTGAGTCCCAGGTTAAGCGCCTTTTGCAGTACGAAGCGGGTCTGAGGCATAGGTCCCTCAAATGCATCAACAAGCAACAATACACCGTCGGTCATGTTGAGCACCCGTTCGACCTCTCCGCCGAAGTCGGCGTGGCCTGGGGTGTCTATGATGTTAATCTTGGTTCCTTTCCAGTTTACCGAGACGTTTTTGGCAAGTATGGTGATTCCTCGTTCCCGTTCCAGATCATTGTTGTCCATGATCAGTTCACCTACTTGTTGGTGCTCTTTAAAGAGCTTTGAAGCCATTAGCATCTTGTCAACGAGTGTAGTCTTTCCGTGGTCAACGTGTGCAATAATGGCAATGTTTCTGATATTCATTCTACTTCAAAAATTGGGTCACAAAAATACCGCAATTTGTGCGATAATAATATGTATGTTAAGCATTTGAACGCAAAAAAGCGGCTGAACCGAGCTAATAAGCTAAGTTTCAGCCGCTTGTTAAGCATTAAATATAGTTAAATTTCAGTCCAACTCTGTTATCCAGCCATATTTATCATCTTCCTCGCCATTTTGGATGGCTCTAAGTTTTTCATAAAGCAGTGTGCAATAGTGTCCCGGTTTTCCGTCTTTACTGTATACATAAGACTTACCTGTATCCAGGTCATCGATTTTGGCTATAGGACTTATTACAGCTGCTGTTCCGCAAGCTCCGACTTCTTCAAGTGTTTCAAGTTCCTCAAGCAGCACATGCCTCCTCTCAACCTTCAACCCAAGATCCTCTGCAATTTTCATAAGGCTCTTGTTTGTAATTGAAGGTAGTATTGAGTTTGACTCCGGAGTTATATAGGTCTTGTTTTTAATACCAAAGAAGTTAGCAGGACCGCATTCATCGATAAACTTTTTCTCACGGCTGTCAAGGTATAGCACGGCTGAGTATCCCTGCTCCTTGGCTATTTTGCCCGAGGCGAGACTGGCAGCATAGTTTCCACCCACCTTGTATGGTCCGGTACCGTTTGGAGCGGCACGGTCATACTTACGGGTTATCATAAGGTTTGTAGGTTTGAAACCCTCCTTAAAATATGGTCCAACCGGGGTCACAAACACCATAAACAGGTACTCATCAGCAGGTGACACACCAACCTTTGGACCTGAGCCTATTAGAAGGGGACGAATGTAAAGGGATGCACCCGATCCGTATGGGGGGACAAAGCGTTTGTTTAGTTCGACAGCCTTGATGCATGCCTTAATAAACAATTCTTCGGGAACCCTTGCCATAAGAATTCCGTCTGCTGAGGACTGCATGCGACGGGCATTGTCTTCCAGTCTAAAGATGCGAATCTTGCCATTGACACCCCTGAAGGCCTTTAGGCCTTCAAAGGCTTCCTGTCCATAGTGAAGGCAGGTGGCAGCCATATGGAGATTAATGTATTCGGAAGAACTAACTTCAAGTTCTCCCCATTTCCCGTCACGATAATAACACCTGATATTGTAGTCCGTCTTGATGTAGGTAAAGGGTAGGTGAGCCCAATCAATTTCGCCAGTCATAATAAGTTGATTGTAAGTTGTCTGTTCTGAGAGTAAAAGTACAAATTTCTTTCTCAAAAAAGTTTAGAAATAGCCGTAAAATCTACCTTTTAAATTACAGGCTCTTACAAAAAACGGGTATTTGGCTACTCTTTTTTACCGGCCAGAAGCTTGCGGATAACGTGTGAAGCCGCTAAAAGGCCGAAGGTCGCCGGCATATAGCTGATAGTTCCCAGGGTCGTCTTCTTGTTCTGTTCACCCTCTACGAAGATAATGCGGCTTTTGTCTACAAGTTCTGAGCTGAACACCACGTCTAGTCCTTTCTTTATCTTAAATTTTCCAAGTCTCTTGCGAAGCATTCTTGCAAGGGTGCAGTTGTATGTCTCTGAAATATCTGCTATCCTGACCTTTGAAGGGTCCATCCTTCCTCCTGCACCCATACTAGATATTAACGGAATGCCCATTTGCAGGCAGTTTACTATCAGAAACACCTTGGGTGAAAGGGAGTCAATAGCATCAATTACGTAGTCGGGTTTGCAACTCAGAATCTCGGGTATCGTCTCATCCTTAAGGAAAGTGCAATGGATATTGAGTTTGAGATCAGGATTGATATCCAAAAGCCTGTCTGCCATTACATTGACCTTCATAAGGCCTTCAGTTCTTGAAAGTGCGGGCAGTTGGCGGTTTCTGTTTGAGGCCTTTACAGTATCGGCATCAACAATTGTAATGGTTCCCACTCCTGCGCGAGTTACCATCTCTGCCGCAAATGAACCAACTCCGCCCACGCCTGCTATCAGCACATGGGCCTTTTGCAACTTATCTATCCCTTCCTTGCCTACAAGTAGTTCTGTTCTGCTAAGCCATTCCATCTACCTTATTTTTGGACGGCAAATGTAGAAAGAAAATTGTTGAACAGTTGCTCCTTAAGGACATTTAACGGTGTATTAGTCAACAAGGCAGCCCTTTGGTAAATATCTGCTATATCTGCCTTGCTCTCATCTGTTTCTAAAAACCATTGGCCGGTTTGCAGAACTCTAAGACTTTCGGCGGCATTGCTGCCTTCATGCAGCAATGCCTCTCCGAAAGACAGTAATATCCCAATTCTTATAAGCTGAGTGGCAAGTTGGCTGTGCCCCCTGAACCCGTGAACTATCCATGGCTGAACGTAGTTTTCCTTTTTTCTTATGTCTATCAGTTCGTTAAAGCAACCTACACAATGTACTATAAGAGGAAGACCCAACTTTTCAGAAATGATTATATGGCTTCTGAAGAGTGCTATCTGCCGCTCCAGATTTGCGCCCTTGTACTTGTCAAGGCCACATTCGCCAATTGCTCTCAGGTTTTTAATACATTCAGCAAAATCCAAAGCATCCTCTATACCACTTAAGTTACTATCCCATGGATGGATGCCATAGCTTACATGCTCAAGCTTATGCTCTGGTAAAGAACCATCAGCCCGGATGCTGACAATCCTGATCAGATCCGGGCTGCTTTCTTTGTGATGGCTGTGTATGTCTACATATTTGTACATTCTACTTCGTTACTTCTACCCATGTACCTGGTTCGATAGCCCTTGTATTATGGTCGTACATAGCTTCGGCCGATACAGGCGGTAGATAGAATTTCCCTGCATAGGAAGAGTGAAGTAGTACAACAAGACGCTTCGACCTACCACCATTTAAGTTAAGGTAGGAATAGACCCTGTCATCACGAATATCGCGGTAGTCAGGCTGGTCCAGTTCATGCACTGAAGCCCCTTCTTCCATCCGTGTATTTCGGATTTCCCATCCTGATGGGAAGATTTGCGTAAGTGCTATGTTGGAAATTGCATAGGGGCCAGGATTGCTGATAGTGACTATTGCTTTGAAATCCTTGCCCTGAGACAGATTTTTTAGGTCAACCGGCCGGTTGTCAAGATCAAGATATTCAATCTTAAGATTTAGACCAGAGGCCTCACGAGTACTTAAAGTATCACTTAAAGGTTGTCCCGTAAGTATCAGTTGGGCAAATATCTCATTGTCTGAACGGTTTGTGAGCTTTATCTTTCCGTTTGTGTCTTTCTCAACATCCACTTTTTGTCTGAAAATTGCTTTGTTGAGAGTAATATTCTCCGAGCGTCCCTTGTTAATAGTAAGCTCAGCCTTAATACTTTTCCCTGTACCTGAGATACCTTCAGTGTATTTGCTTATAGCAAGCAAGACATAAGCAGTGGTTTGGGTACTCATCCAGCTATTTGAGTTCAGTCTTGAAGAAAGCTGCCTTACAAGTGGAGCTGCTTTTTCCTTTTGACCCATCAAAACAAGAGTTTCTATTACCATCGCAAAGTCACGGTCAGGTGATCCGTAGCTGCTTTCAAAGCTGCTTGAAGGAGCTTCTGCTGCAACTGATCTTGTAAGTTCACCTGCAACTTCTTTATGTCCGGCAATCGCATAAGCAGCTGCAAGACGCCATCTTGCCTGGCTTGAAAGATTAGTTTGCTGGCGCAACCTGTTCATAGAAGCAAGGTCAGCTTCTCCAGCAAGTGAAAGGGTAAACAGCCTGTATGCCTGAACCAGGTCCTCACCGTCAGGTCTGCCAGTTTTTGATGGAACCCACGTTTTGGCTTGTTTTTTCTGGTAGCTTATCCAGTTTTTTCTTAGCTGATTAGGAACAGTATAGCCCTTTTCTGCGGCACTCAGCATAAAGTGTCCGGCATAGCTGCTGCCCCATTCATCAGCTCTTGATCCTCCTGCCCAGTATGCGAATCCTCCATCTGTTGTCTGATATGAGCGGAGGCGACTTAGTACACTTTGTACATTGGTTTTACACTTGCTGGCTTCTTCAGCGGATAGCTCTGCAACCGAGGGCAGGAATACCTGTGGGAAAGCAGCAGACGTTATTTGCTCAACACAGCCGTGAGGGTATTGAAGTAAATATTCCAGTCTTCGGCCAAAATCGACAGATCCAATTGTACTTAACTCAAGTATTGCACCATTGGTTCCCTTTGTCCCGAAGGATTCATACGCTAGTTCTTTGCTTTCACCTTTTGCAAGTACTACTGATTGGACTTTCGTAATTGAAGGGTTTGGGTTTCTGACAGGTAAGTTTATCCTATTGCTTCCTTTCTCTGATCCCGATTCTGCAACAATCTCCACAACGGATGTTCCTGTCTCATTTGCCGCTTTCAAATTGAAGTAGATGGTTTTTTCACCATCATTTTCAAAGTTTATATATTGAACCGTTTCACCGGTAATGTTCAACATTTTATCCGTGCTCAGGCTAACCTTTACTTTACCTGCAGCCTTACCTGAAGCAAAAATTGTTACCGGCAATGATACGGTTTCTCCAGGGCCTAGTACTCTGGGAAGAGAACTCCACACCATTAGGGGCTGTTTGACTGCTACCTTCTTGTCAACAGATCCGCTGGCAGTTTCGTTGCAGGCAACCACCATAATACGGACTGAACCACTATAGTTTGGTATTTCTATCTCATGTTTGTTTTTGCCATTCTTTTTCAGCTTGAAAGGACCAATAAACTTTACCATTGGTTCAAATCTACGCAGCTGGTTCTTTGAGCCGTCGGCATCAAGTTCATCGCCGCCTCCAATTCCAAAGACCTGTTCTATTCTACCTCCATATGCCCCCAATACCTGGTCGAACATATCAAAAGTTCTTACTCCAAGAGCTTCCTGGGCATTAAAGTACTTCCATGGATCAGGAGTAGCAAAGTTTGTCAGATCAAGCAGACCCTCATCAACGATTGCTATTGTGTAATCCATTTCACGTTTTCCAGTCTCACTTACTTCAATAAAAGCTTTTTGTTCTGGACGCCAATTATCAGCAACCTTTATCTGGGGTTCAAGCCTTGTTGAGGGATCATTTACTGTTACAGGAATTACTCCATAGAGTCTGATCGGGAGGTCGTTGTTCTTTCTCTTGTGAGGCTGCAACAAGCTGATATGAACATAAATATTTGGGCTCATTTCAGGTGTTACTTGAAAGCTGAAACTTGTACTTTCCTTTTCCGGTTTTACCCACCAGCTTTTGAGAACTTTTGTTCCATTTTCTATTGTTACAAGTGTTCTGCCTTCTCCTCCTGAAGGGAAGGTAACAACAGCTGTTTCACCGGGCTTGTATTCACTCTTGTCTGTATTGAATGTAAGGATGCTTGCACCTTCTGCTCCTTCACGACCGGTTTTTTGAGCCCATCCTGGCCAGTCAACCATTACTGTAGTACATGTAGCATGACCACCTTGTGGGTCTTCAATCCTTACCAGATAACGACCCCATTCGGGATGATTTATCCTAAATGGCAGAGAACCTTTTCCGTTTTCTGTCTTTAGGGTACCGCTGCTAATAAGTGTTGTGGATGATGAACTTATATAGCGGCCAAGATCTTCTTCTGTGCTGTCCCACCACCAACGCCAAGAGATTTTATAAACCTTGTATCTCAGTTCATGGATGTTGACAGGAGTTCCTGATTCATTTATTGTTACGATTTCTATCTGATAGTCTTGATCTGTGAGTAGTAGATTATTCTTGTCTCCTTCCGGCACTCTGATTCCTACGTATTGTCTGTATGGTGAAAGAGTCCTTGCGGTCTGACTAATACTGAATGAACCTCCTTCTTCGTATACCCTTGAAGTTAGATTTGCCTTTAGGAAACCAGGAGAACGATGATCCCCGACTGATGGCATTGTAAACGAGCCTTCTCCTTGCTGGTTTAGATGACCTTCATACAATGTTATTTCCGATTGATCATAGCTTCGGGTTGCATCATCAAAGACAAAGCCAGGATACTTTTCAAACCTGGTTGAAGTAGGTTTTGTAGTCATCCTTACGTCTGCCTTTAATCCTGATGCCGGGGCGCCATGTAGCCATTCAGACTTGATTGGAATCTCTATGTTTTTATCAGATGAAACAAGTCCTTCTTTTATACCCAACTCAATCTTCAGTCTGTTTGGTTTAACAGTTTCTATTCTGACCTGTTTCTCAAATGTTGCATCACCCATTATTATTCTGGCAAGCCAGAAGCCAGTCGGAGCATCTTCAGGTGTTGCAGTTCTGAAACTGTAGATTCTATTCTGCGGATGACGTGCAGTCATTTTGCTTTGAACCCGTCCTCTGGGGTCAATAAGTTCGAAACTTATGGGGTAGTTTGAAGGCAGATTGTTGCCTCTGTGTTCTGCAATAAAGGATATAAATATTGAATCACCTGGACGCCATACACCACGGTCGCCATAGATATAACCTTTAAGTCCTTCCCTGACGTTCTGTCCAGAGACGTTAAACTGGCTCACTGAAAGATTCCTGCCTTCATCCATCCTTAAATAGCCTTTCTGCCCGGCCTTATCTGCAATCAGCAGGAAGGGTTTTTTGTCAGCAACATCAAGTATAGCCATACCATCCTTATCGGTAACAGCTTTTGCAAGCACCTGAAGCTGGAAGTCCAGTACTTCCAGATTTGTGCCCTCTATGGGGGATGTCGTATTTAAATCGGTTAGGTATACATTGATCTTTTTGTCATTTCCCAGTTTGGCTGTCAAACCCAGGTTTGAAGCAAGAAGGTTTTGTGCTACCCACTTAGAGCGGTTGTAATATGCCTTATTACAAGGGTTTTCGCGCTCACGCCACTCCCAGTCCCAATCCTCATAATAATAAGGATATTCGCTATAGTAATCATCTGCGTTATCCCAGAACTCACCATCATTGGTCCACCTTCGCTTGGTGTTATCCTGCTTGGTTTCTTCTTCGCATGGATATGCTGCATCCATCTGCTCAAAGCCCAATTCTATCCGGTAGATTGACCCTGGACTGGGTTTCACCATATTTGACAGGTCAAGGGCAAATACATTCCATTTTCCCAAATCAAGAGACGGATCCCTGTCAAGATTTATTACGTTAGCATACTCCAGACGACCCGCACGTTTGAGTTCTGAACTTCCGTCCATAGAATTTATCTGCAGGAAGTGGGGAACATTACTTTCGTAAACTCTTATAACCCTTACAATTACAGACTTGAGCGATACGGCCCTGAAATGCATAATCAGGTTGTCGGAGAATGGCATAATACTTCCGCCTCCGATAAACTCTACTGTCGGCTTAAGACTTTCAAAACCAAGGCTGAACCTTTCAGTCTGGCTTGTTATCAAATCTTTTTTGTTTCTTATTCCAGGCAGAATTTTAAGTTCGAATTCACCCTGGATATTCTTTTCCGGATAGATCTCAAGGATATTGGAGTTGGCTGTGTACCTGGTGCTTACATTGCTGCTAATCTCATACATGCCTGTCAGGTCCTGTGTGGGGTCAAGGGCCGAACTAAAGACCACTCTTATCATTTGAACCGGTTGCTGCTCAACATAAGCCTTGATTACAGTAAATTCAGATGAAGATGGAACTGTTATTTTTTCTGCCCCTTCTCCCTTTGTGTCAATAGGCTTTCCACTGTGGCTGATCAGGATGTTGTATGCTTTATCCTTTATCGGAACAGGGAATAGTTCGAAATTATGATTCCTGCCATCCGGATGTTGCCAGGTTACCGGGATTGTAGCATTTTCAGTAACTACACTAAGCATTGCTGTTGCTTCTTCCGGAGTAATATCTTCTGCAACAATTATAGATCCTTTTACCCTGTAACTTTCCTGACTGTCTTCTTCAGTGTATTCGAGATCACCAATTGAGAATCTGTAGCTTTGAGCAAAGGTTGTGACAGAGAAGTAGAAGTCCTCTTTCTGGTCCTCAAATAGCTTACTAAGGTGAACCCTTATCTTGTATGTTTCTCCTGGTTCCAGTTTTCCGTCAGGTTTGAACTGAAGGGTGTTTTCATCGAGCCACACCCAGTTCCCCTTTACTTTTGGAGTGATAGTAGCTACAGAGGATGGAGCTGTTTCTCCAGGTGTGGCATTTTTTGGCGTTTCTATGAATTCTATAGAAAACGTTCCTGATGTAGAAATGTATTCAGAGGTAAATGCAGTAACAAGCGGGTGAAATCCCGAGTGAGTCTGTTCATCCTGTTTCCCTTTTCTGCATCCTGAAAAAAGAACTAAAGACACTGCGACGAGCGGCAGTATGAGTCTTAGGGCTTTCCTTATCATAATTAAGTTGTTTAGTGATTTTGGGCTATTTTAAAGGTATGATATTCTTGTTTCGTAGCAAAGAGTTTTACCTTGACATGCATGTCAGGGTACTGGATCATGTCCATGACCTCCCCAGGGATTGCAGGAAAGTACTCGCTTAATCGTCAGATAAAGACCCTTGACCGGTCCGTGCTTTTTTAAGGCTTCAACAGCATACTGAGAACAAGTGGGAGTGTAGCGGCAGGAAGGACCTATCATCGGACTTATAAAATATTGATACATCCTGACCGGGATCAGGAGGATAAATATCAGGAAAGATCTTATATAGCTTAGAAGCTTACTCATTTCTTAAATTTTGCTTCTTTACTGCTGTCTCTATCGCAGTGAGAGATTTCTTGACTGCTTCCTCAATTACTTTATAGGGCTGGGGACTGTTGTCAAGGTATACAAATGCAATAAGCAGCTGCTTACCTTGAGGTATTGATTCCATAAGGGGATGTCTGTTGAGCCTGTATGCCTCTTTTATTTTCCTTCTGATCAGGTTTCTTTTGACAGCGCGTTTGAACAGCTTTTTTGGAACTGAGAACAAAACCTTACTCTTAGTATCTGTGTCAGAGCCAATAAGAATATAACGAAGCCTTAAGGGATGAGATGTCAATGACCTACCCTTTTCAAAGAGCAGACTTATTTCATTCTGAAGGCATAGCCTTTCTTGCTTTGAAATCCTGTAGTTGTATTTTGTCATTGAAGAACTCCGCCTTTATCACCTCAAACCTACAAAAAAATCACCCCTTTAGGAAAGCCTAAAGGGGTGTAGATATTCTTTTTAGCAAAACTCTTTATTTCTTATTGTTGTTGTGCTCCTTAATGTATAAATCCAAAGCTGCTGTAATTGAAGGTGCATTGGGCATCGGAGCCTGAATGTCAAGCCTTAGGCCTGCATCTGTTACTGCTTTTGCAGTAGCAGGGCCGAAAGATGCGATCACTATCTCTTTCTGTTCGAAATCTGGGAAATTCTGAAACAGAGAGGTAATTCCAGAAGGACTGAAGAAGACTAGCATGTCATAGTCGATAGACTTCAGATCGCTAAGGTCGCTGCTTACTGTACGATATAATATAGCTTTTGTGTACTTAAGCCTGGACTTGTCAAGGAGCTCTGGAATTTCATCCTTGTGGATATCAGAAAGGGGAACGAGAAACTTCTCCTCCTTATGTTTTTTCATTACCTCAACCAGATCAGGAAACTTTCCTGTGGAATGGAAGATCTTCCTTTTTCTGTATACTATGTACTTCTGCAGATAAAGAGCCGTAGCCTCTGAAATACAGAAATACTTCATGTCGTCCGGGATTGTTGAACGTACCTCTTCGGCTATGCGAAAAAAGTGATCAATGGCAGTGCGACTGGTAAAAACAACTGCGCTGTGGTCAAGGATGTTAATCTTTTGTTGACGAAAGTCCTTGGAACTAATCCCTTCTATTTGAATGAACTGGCGGAAGTCGATCTTTACATTGTTCTTTTCGGCCAGCTCGACATAGGGATTTTTAGGCGTGGTTGGCTCGGGTTGCGAAACCAGTATTCTCTTGATCTTCAAAGTGCAACAGATTTAATTCTACAAAACCGGAACTACTCCTTCTACCCGAACAGTACTTTGTATAAGACGGCTAAGGGTAATATTTCCAAGGCACAAAGATACAAAATAATATAATAACCCGAAAACGGATTGGAAAAATTGCTCCTTAAGCCATTGCTCAACTGTATTATATATAGGGCGATAAACAAACCTATCCCGATTTTGATAAGGTAGTCAGTAAAGTTCGGCTCAACAAAAGGGAGCAATATCATTATCGGCAGCAATAGTACCCCATAAGCTTTGCTCATTGCCGAAGATGCTGTGAGATACTGGTGTACTTGTCTCTTGGTGTCGAACACAAAAGCAACAAAGCGGTAGGCCAACACTTTGCCTGTAAACAGCAGGAAGTAAAACAGGATAAGAACAGGAATAATAATAACTCCCTCAAGGCCGATAAATGGCCTTTCATATATTGTTAGTGTCTCAAATGTAAATACTGAAATATTCACGTAGAACAATGAGCTTAGAATCAAAGAGGGGATGTAATTTGAAATGTTTGTATTGCCTAGTTTTGCCGTAAAGGAAGGATAGAAGATAGTAAGCATTACAGTTCTCAGATATCGATACCAGTTCATTCGTACCAGGCCGGTAGAAATAAGTAAAAAAACAAGAACAGCAATAAACCAGTCGCTGTGTAACTGATTTTCCTTCTCACCGTTTGTAATGTTATTGACATGTTGAACTATTACCGTATTTGTTGATGATTCAAATGGGATTTCTGAAGGTGTATCGTTATCAGGTTCAATGCCTTCTTCCGCAGCAAAAATTGAATCCAGCACCTCTGAATATGCTCCCGGCTTGGTAAAGAGATCATGTCTTGCTTTCAGGTACCAGTCTGTATACAGCGAGTCCCCGTCTTTAAGATTGAAAATAACTGAATCCCGGTTAGAGAGGGTTATTGTTACAGGTTTTGAGCGAACCGCTACAGGTCTTGGCTGATAAATGATGCTGTCTGTACCAGGCAACCTGAAATCAGTTGACGGGACTATCAATTGTGGTCTGGGGACCTCTATAGGCGCAGGAAATTGTATGGTAGACTGTTCACGTCTAACAGCAATACTGTCTTCCTGTTGAAAATTCTCAATTAAAATTGTTTCCTTCATCTCCCGAGCTTGTCCTTACCTAAATACCCAGACTATCTATATTAATTACACTTAACAAAGTGCCTTGTTAATCTTCCTCATTTGGATTCGCTTAAACATCCTGCAGCAGCCCCAAATAGAATAAAATCTTTGAGCAGCAGCTGACCTGTCCTTGAAAGCTCCGGGAATCCGTATCCTGTTAACCATACTACGTCTGAATTAAAGAACACTATAATTCCCGGCAGGAAAATCAACATAGACATAACTGCTCCCCATCTTGAGATTTTTGGGGCAAACGGATGTATCAGTAACAAAAATCCAGCAACGATTTGAATCCATGCAATAATCTGACTGAAAGCGTATGCCGTAAAGTATTTTAAGATCCACTTGAAGACTGGAGTGTTAGCTAATAATTCCTGAATATATTCAGCCTCAATGTTCTTAAACTTAATGAACCCCAGCCAAATAAGAGCTATACCTAAACCATAACGTAAAAGGATTAGAGATATTACACTGAAAATCTTCTTTATCGCGCTATTCATGGCAAACGGATTTTAGGTTAAATAACTGTGAAACCAAAGGGGGTAAGTGCCAGCCGTGCAAGTTTGAAATGTTGCTTTCCAAACGGAATGCCGATTATTGTGATGAAAAAGATTATACCAATTATAGCATGCTCCAGGGCTATTGTCAATCCAAAGGTCAGCAGCCAGATCACGTTGAGAAAGGTATTCACACATCCACCTGTGTTTCCAGTGGGAACTACCTTACTGTTAAATGGCCATAAAGCCAGGACTCCCAACTTAAATGCCTGTAGTCCGAAAGGTATTCCAATGATTGTTACCATCATCAGCAGACCTCCGATAAAGTAAGTGGCTGCGATGAAGATGCCACCAAACAAAAACCATATCAAATTGCCTATAATACTCATTTGGTTATTTTTTTGTCAGAACAAACCATGCAGCGTGGCATTGATTTTATCTATAATGATACTCAGAGCCTTAGGGTCTTTGATGAAGTCGAGTTCATCAACATTTATAGTAAGCAACTCTCCGTCCTTATAGTTCATCATCCACTTCTCATATTTTTCGTTTAGGCTGCTAAGATAGTCCAATCGTATACCGGCTTCATAAGGTCTGCCTCGCTGTTCTATCTGCCTGAAAAGTGTAGGTACAGATGCCCGCAAATAAATCAGAAGATCTGGCGGCTGCACCAGCTTTGTCATCAGTTCAAACAGTGAAAGATAGCTACTGAAATCCCTGTCACTCATCAGCCCCATTTCATGCAGGTTGGATGCAAAGATATAAGCATCTTCAAAGATGGTCCTGTCCTGAACTACTGTTTCTTTGGACTCTTTAATCTTTAGTATCTGGGCAAAGCGGCTGTGCAGGAAATATACCTGAAGATTGAATGACCAACGCTTCATATCATCATAGAAATCTGCCAGATATGGATTGTCATCAACTTCCTCAAAATGAGGTTTCCATCCGTATTGTTTTGCAAGCAGGGTTGCCAATGTGGTCTTCCCTGCTCCTATATTTCCGGCTATAGCAATATGCATGTCTATCAGGCTTTGTTTAATTCAAGAAGCTGATCTATGTATTGACGATCATTCGCAAGTCGAGGCACCTTGTTCTGACCACCCAGCTTTTTCCTTTGTTTCATCCAGTCAATAAAAAGGTTGGGTCTTGCTATAACCAGCCTGGGTATATCAAGTGTGATATTTTTATAACGTTTGGCATCATAGTCACTATTTTTTTCCCTGAGTTTTGCATCTAGCAGTTCCATGAATACTTGTATGTCAGCTGGCTCATTTTCAAATTCTATAAGCCATTCATGAGCACCCTTACTTGAAGAGTTCATGTAAATTGGTGCGACGGTGTATTCTCTTATATTAGCACCGGTCTTCTCACATACATCATGAAGAGCACTTTCTGCGTTTTCTATCATGAGCTCTTCTCCGAAGGCATTAATAAAGTGCTTGGTACGGCCTGAAACAATTATCTTGTGGGGATTAGTGGAGACGAATTTTACTGTATCACCTATCAAATAACGCCATAATCCTCCATTGGTTGAAATGATAAGTGCATAATCAACACCTGTTGTAACTTCATCAATTTGCAGGGTAGAGGGGTGTTCCTTTTCAAGCTCTGTAAGAGGCATGAACTCATAGAAAATTTTGAGGTCTAGCATCAGCAACATTCCCTGAGTTGACAAGTCATCCTGAATCGCAAAGAATCCTTCGGATGCATTGTAGGTTTCGAGGTAAATCATTGTGTCACTAGGGATAAGTTCCTTGTACTGTTTTCGGTATGGTGAAAAGCTTACACCTCCATGGATAAACACCTCAAGGTTAGGCCATACTTCAAGCAGGTTGTTCTTGCCAGTGTGTTCCAGAATGTTCTTAAGCAGTACCATAAACCAGGAAGGCACACCTGCCAGGGCAGTCACATTGTCCCGTATAGTGGTTTTTGTGATCAGTTCCATCTTTTTCTCCCATTCAGCTTCAAGGGATATCTTGCGCTTAGGAGTACGTACAAAATCTGTCCATAAAGGAAGATTATCAATAAGGATTGCCGAGAGGTCTCCGTATACAGATTTGTTGCTAAAATTGTTGATCTGATGACTACCACCAAGAGTCAGGGTCTTACCTGACATCAGCTTGTTGTCTGGTCGAAGTTCATTATAGATCAAGACGGTGTCTCTTCCACCCTGATAATGGCATTTTACAAGGGCGTCTTTGGATATGGGAATGAATTTGCTGCGTGATGAGGTGGTGCCTGAACTTTTTGCAAAGTACTTGATTTCTCCTGGCCAAAGAAGGTCTTTTTCTCCCTGCCTGAGACGTATGACCTCAGGCATCATAGAGTCGTAATTTCTTATAGGAACTCTCGACCTAAATTCATCTGCGGACTTTATAGATTTGAAGTCGTATTTTCTCCCGAATTCGGTGTCGGAGGCCTTGGTCAAAAGATAATTCAGCTGCTCGCTCTGAACCTCACCGGGATTGGAACGGAACCGATCTATTTGAGCCAGTCGTTTTGAATGAATTAAGGAGAAAAAATTATTTATAATTTGCATTTCAGGCTTCTTAATTATTGATTTCAAATATAAGAATTTTGGGGATATCCCATGATAGTTTTATTTTGGTCAATTATTTGGTGCTATGGAACTATTTGACATTATCTGCGGAGGTTTTTTGTTGCTTTTTTTGCTTAAGGGGCTGAAAAACGGTTTCGTGAAGGAACTTGCCTCAATGCTTTCTCTAATACTTGGAATTATGGCTGCTGTGAAGTTTTCCGGCCTTGCGGCCGGATACCTTGCGGGTCACATTCCTGAGAAGTATGTTTCAGTAATTGCCTTTGTTGCAGTATTGGTGATTACTATCGTCCTGATCTTTCTTTTGGCAAGTGGTATTGACAAGCTTATGAAGGCGATAGCTCTTGGTTGGCTTAACCGTATTGTCGGGGGCTCGTTTGCTGTTCTTAAGGGAGCCTTTTTCCTGAGTGCTATGATTCTTGTTATTCATTCTACAGGTCTTGGTGATCGTTTGTTTACAGAAAAAATTCAGGAGGAGTCCATTCTTTACAAGCCACTTAGGAAGTTTGCTCCGGCTACTTTGAGTCTGTTCAATATCAATCTTAATCACCTGGTTCCTGACAATGAAACGGAGGTGGATTGTATAGCATGACAAGTGATTTTTAATATCTTTGCGCCTGATTTTGTAAGTAATAGAACTAGAATAATTTTCCATGAATTTTGTTGAAGAACTCAAATGGAGGGGCATGATCCATGATATCATGCCTGGAACAGATGAACTGCTGGCCAGGGAAATGACAACGGCTTACGTTGGTATAGACCCAACTGCCGATTCTTTGCATATAGGTCACCTGGTAGGGGTGATGATGCTTAAGCACCTTCAGGTGTCTGGTCACAGACCAATAGTGCTGATTGGTGGGGCAACAGGTATGATTGGTGACCCTTCTATGAAGAATGCCGAACGTAACCTTCTGGATGAGCAGACCCTGCGTCATAATCAGGAATGTATCAAGAAGCAGCTTAGCATTTTCCTTGATTTTTCAAGCGGGGAACCCAACCAGGCTGAGATGGTCAACAATTATGACTGGATGAAGGATATTAGCTTTCTGGGCTTTATCAGGGATATTGGAAAGCATATTACAGTAAACTATATGATGGCTAAGGATTCGGTAAAGAAGCGTCTTAGCGGTGATGCCCGTGAAGGTCTTTCTTTTACTGAGTTTAGCTACCAGCTTGTTCAGGGCTTCGACTTCCTGCATCTTTACAGGACTATGAACTGTAAACTTCAGATGGGTGGTTCTGATCAATGGGGTAATATTACAACGGGTACTGAGCTTATCCGTCGTATAGAAGGAGGAGAGGCTTTTGCTCTTACATGTCCTCTTATCACCAAGGCTGATGGTGGCAAGTTTGGTAAAACTGAGTCAGGTAATGTATGGCTTGATGCCAATCGTACCAGTCCTTATCAATTTTACCAGTTCTGGCTTAACACATCCGACGACGATGCAGTAAAATACATTAAGATCTTCACCCTGCTGAAACGTGAGGATGTTGAGGTTCTTGCCGAGGAGCATGCAAAGGCACCACATGAAAGGCTTCTTCAAAAACGTCTTGCTGAAGAGATCACAGTAATGGTACACGGAAGGGATGCATATGATTTTGCAGTAGAGGCTTCACAGATACTTTTTGGAAAAGGAACTACCGAAACACTGAGGAAGATGGACGACACAACCCTGTTGTCAGTTTTCGACGGAGTACCAGTATTTGAAGTTTCAATGCAAGCTCTTGAACTAGGTGTTCCTGTGCTTGATCTGTTATCCGAATCCTCTGCAGTGTTCCCCTCAAAGGGTGAAGCCCGCCGTACAATTGCAGGCGGAGGGGTGAGCATTAACAAGGAAAAGCTTGAAAGTGTAGATACTGTAGTAAATAATTCGGCTTTACTAAACGGAAAGTATATTCTGATACAAAAAGGCAAGAAGAATTTCTATCTGTTGCTGGCACAGTAACAATAGAGAACCTAATAAAAAAAACAGGCGGGCTTTGTGGCCCGCCTGTTCTGTTTTATATCGCGAAGAGTTCGTCTCCGGGATTATTGTTAATCTTTATTTCATTTATCTGCATATCCAGGCTTTGGGGTCCTGCTACCTGATTGATCAATACAGGGAAGAGGACTCCTTCAACTTCTTTCCATGCGTTGTACGTAGATGTTGAAGTTCCACCCGCTTCAGAAGTGCTGATTTCCTTAAGCTTTAATCCATCGCCGCTTTTGAAATACACAATGACCTGTGTTCCTGAAGGCTTTGTTACCTCAAGTTTGTAGCACTTTTGGCCATCAATTATTTCAGCCCCCGCCAGTTCAGTCTTATAACCTTCGCTAAAATAAAGCATTTCGGGGAACAAATAACTTGCTTCCTTCATGGTTTCAAGCAGTTGGCCTTCCAATTCCTGTTCACCCATAGGTGAAGAAATCTTTCCTCGGGTACCGTTATAGACTTGTTTTGAGATTACCTGGCCGCGCATGTTCATTTCAACAAGCACCTGGTTTTTGGAAGTCTGAACGTTCCGAATGCCTATTTCCATGCCTTGAACAGTGGTTGATCCGATCTGTGTCCAGCTCTGAATTGCGTCAAGTTTTTCTTTTCCTCCAAGAGCCTCTATATAGGAATTGACAACGTCTTCGGCAGTGATTCCGGAGACTGGTTGCAGACCTTGAACTTCCTTGCCGTAAAAGTCGTATCTCTTTACTTTGCCTTCAGCAGCATATGCAGACAAAGGACCTGCAATCTTATCTGCTTCACCTACAGCAATTATTACGCAGTTTTCAGGTTTGAGGTATTTACCTGCCATCTCCTGTACATCTTCTATTGTAACAGCAGCAAGCTTTTCAAGGTAGGTGCGGTAGTAATCCTCAGGCAGGTTGTAGCGTGCGATATTTAGGGCAAATCTGGCTACAGTCTGTGGATCCTCAAGTGACCTTGAGAAGTCTCCGGTAAGCATGTTCTTGATAAGGTCAAGATCTTCCTGGCTTACAGGTTCTTCCTGAATTCTCTTCATTTCATGCAGAATCTCATGAACAGCACTGTCTGTAACAGAAGTACGTACCTGAGTGCTGGCTCTGAACCTACCAATGCGTTCATCAGAACTTAGGCTTGAATATGCTCCATAAGTAAATGCCTTTTCTTCCCTAAGGTTTCTGAACAAACGGGCACTGAATGAACCTCCACCAAGAATGGTATTCATTACTGAAACCTTGATTTCGTCGGGATGTCCCGGCTTAAGGTCTACAGTATGTGTTACGTAAATGGTACTTTGGTTAGCTCCATCACGATTGGCTATTGCAACCTGGTTACCTTCATATTGAGGGAACTCTGCCTTCTTGAACTCAGGTACAACAGCGCTCTTCCACTTGCCGAAGTGTTTTTCGGCTTGTTTCTTGGCTTCTTTAACAGTAATGTCACCAACTATAACAAGATATGCTTTGTTGGGACGGAAATACTTATCATGGTATTGTTTGAAATGTTCCACAGTGATATTAGCAAGGCTTTCTTCAGTAACGATTGCACCATATGGGTCATTGCCATATAATAAAGCGGAAGCTATATTATTTGCAATAGCAGATGGTTCATTCTTATTTGCCTGTATTGAGCCTTCCATCTGAATTTTAAGTTTGCTGAGTTCATCCTCTGGAAATACCGGGTTGAAAAGAACGTCAGTCATCAGACTCAGGAGAGTTGCACTATGACGGCTGAGGCTTCTTGCATAGATACCCTTTGCATTGGGACGAAAAGAGGCTCCAATAAAATCAGCTTCTTCATCAATCTGATCTTTGGTGCGATTGGCTGTACCTGCGCGCATCATGTCGCCAACCAGCTGCACATAACCTGTAGCATTTCCCTCTTCTGCCGGATCTATGTTAAGGTTTAGGCTATAGGTGATGAGAGGAAATTTATGATCCTCAACAACTATTACCTTAAGACCGTTTTTAAGGGTAAACTGATGCGATTCTCCAATATTGATAATAGGAGCAGGGCCTGCTTTTGGGGGAGTACTTCTGTCAAGCTGAGCCCACAATCCTGTGCTCAGAAGAGCTATTGTAATTAATGCTGCTATCTTTCTCATTTTTCTTGTTTTTCAGCGGGTTTTTGAAAACCGCAGTTATTGTTTTCAGTTTTGACGTGGTAAATAATACAACACTACACGGTTTTCATGTACCAGATACTTTTGAGCTACACGTTGGATATCCTCCCTGGTTACTGACATGTAACGATCAAGAGTCTTGTTTATAAGGGAAGCATCTCCAAAATAGGTGTAGAGGGTAGCAAGATTATGAGCTCTTTCTTCTATCCATACATTTTCCTGTATTATTTGGTTCTCAAACTGATTGCGGAGTTTCTGAAATTCCCTTTCAGAAATCAGTTCGTTGCGAACCTTGGCTATTTCTTCATCAATCGCAGACTCAAGATCTGAAGGGTCAATGCCTATATTGCAGAAGCCCAGAATGAAGGAAACGGTCGGTTCGTTAAACGGAAGAGGCATAGCAGCTACTTCAAGAGACAATTGTTTTTTATCAACAAGTTCTTTGTAAAGTCTTGAACTTTCACCTCCTGAAAGCAGAGATCCCAGCATTTCAAGGGCATAGTAGTCATCAGTGCCCATTCCAGGTACGCGGTATGCCTGCAGTACAAGGGGAACCTGAATGTTGTCGAAGATTGTATCACGAACTTCGCCTCCCAGCGGAGGTTCAACTATTGAGGAACGTTGAATATTGCCACTGCCAGATGGAATGTCTCCGTAGTATTTCTCAACAAGGCTGCGTGCACTATTTTCTTCAATATCTCCTGCAATTACAAGCACTGCATTGTCAGGGACGTAGAATGTGTTGTAGAATTGCTCAAACTCTTCATCCTTAGCAGCCATGATGTGCTCAGGATCCCCAATGGTAGTCCACCTGTATGGGTGTTCACGGAAGGCCCTTTTCATAGTTTCAATCAGGAAAGTACCATAGGGACGATTATCATAGCTTTGCTTCTTTTCTTCTATTACCACCTGCTTTTGTGTGGCAATACCTGTTGAATCAACAGTTGCATGAAGCATACGTTCTGACTCAAGCCACAGCCCTAGTTCCAGTTGGTTTGAGGGTAGGATCTGGTAGTAATAAGTTCTGTCTGCAGAGGTGTTGGCATTTAGTGTACCACCGGCACGCTCAACGTACTTTGGGTATTCTCCTCTCCCTATGTTCTTGGTTCCTTCAAACATCAAGTGCTCAAAGAAGTGAGCAAAGCCGGTACGATTAGGTTGTTCGTGCTTTGAACCCACGTTGTACATCACGGCTACCGTGACCGTAGGAATACTGTTGTCACGGTGCAAAATAACATGAAGACCGTTGTCGAGATTGAACTCGGTAAATTTGAGTTCTCCCGATGCGGCCGATAAAGGAGCCAGGCCTGCAAGGCCAAGTGCACCCAAAACCAGGATAGTTTTCTTCATTTTCAGTTTTTAATTGTGGTGTAGTTGTTAAAATACTGTCAGGTTAAACAACCATACGAACAAAAGTATGGAAGTTTAGACAAATTGTAAATTGCAGAATGTAAAATAGTGGCACTTTTCACTTAGATATTCTGTTATATTCTGTTATATTTATCCTCAATTTGTCAATAGAATTATTCAATACTTAACGAGTAAAATAATTTTTTATGAGAAGATTCAGATCTGGTATTACCTGTGTTGCACTGACAGGAATCGCTCTGCTTGGCTTGAATTCCTGCAGAGAAGAAGCACCAAGCGTAACGACGCTTAAGGATGCTTATGAGGGGAAGTTTACAATTGGAGCGGCATTGAATGAACCGCAGATCCTTAACATGGATACTGCTTCTATCAGAATTGTGAAAGAACATTTCAATTCGATTACCGCCGAGAATTGTATGAAGAGCGGCCCAATTCAACCTACCGAAGGTAACTTTAACTTTGAACTTGCTGATAAGTTTGTTGAGTTTGGTGTTGCAAACAACTTGGAAATTATAGGCCACACTCTTGTATGGCACTCTCAGGCACCAAGATGGTTCTTTACTGATGAAGAAGGTAATGATGTTTCTCCAGATGTTCTCAAAGAGAGAATGAAGAATCATATTTATACTGTTGTTGGCCGTTACAAAGGCAAGATTCACGGTTGGGACGTTGTAAACGAAGCAATTCTTGACGATGGTTCATACCGTAACAGCAAGTATTACCAAATTCTTGGTGAAGAATTCATAGCTCTGGCATTTCAGTATGCTCATGAGGCAGATCCTGACTGTGAATTGTACTACAATGACTATTCAATGGCCAATCCTGGCAAGCGTGAAGGTGTTGTAAGGATGATCAAGATGCTTAAGGACAAAGGTCTTCGTATTGATGCAGTTGGTATGCAGGCTCACGTAGCCCTTGACGAACCAAGCATCAATGAATTTGAAGCTAGTATCAAAGCATATTCAGAAGCTGGTGTTAATGTCATGATTACCGAAATGGATCTTACAGTTCTTGAAATGCCCGATTTCAGGGTTGGTGCTGAGATCTCAGCAAACTTTGAGTATCAGCAGAAGCTTAATCCTTACTCAGAAGGACTGCCTGACTCTGTTGCACTTGCTTTTGATGAAAGATATCTTGATTTTTTCAAACTGTTCCTGAAGTATGATGACGCTATTACAAGGGTTACTCTTTGGGGTGTTACCGATATTCAGTCATGGAAAAACAACTGGCCTGTAAGGGGCAGAACTGACTATCCTCTGTTGTTTGACAGAAATTATCAGCCAAAACCAGTTGTTGAAAAGATTATTAATGAGGCTTTGATTACCAAATAGTATTTGGTATTAATTCAATCCAAATCAAACCAATGAAGATGAAAAGAATAGTTATTATGGCAGCGTTTATTGCAGCAGCAGTAAACGCAGGCTCTCAAAACGCAGAGTCGGTTGATGATTTTAAACCCTCACCAGTTAACCAGCCAGGACACGCTTATCCTATGGTTGACTCTCAGGGTAGGGTAAAGGCACAACTAAATGCACCCGATGCCAAATACGTTCAACTTGACATAGGTGGTGTGAAGTATGACATGGTAAAGGATGAAGAAGGTACCTGGACAGGTGTTTCCAATCCGCAGGATGTAGGTTTCCACTATTATCAGTTGGTGGTTGACGGAGCAATGGTACCGGATCCAGGTAGTTTGTTTTTCTTCGGAGCATGCCGTTACGGTAGCGGAATTGAAATTCCTGCTCCTGATAGCGACATTTTTGCTCTTAAGAATGTTCCTCATGGTCAGACCCAGGAAATCTATTTCAATTCACCAAGTACTGGAGAAGAACGCAGAGCATATGTTTATACTCCCGCAGACTACGGCAAGAATCCCGATCAACGCTATCCCGTACTGTACCTGCAACACGGATACTGTGAAAATGAAACTTCATGGCCTCTGCAAGGTAGGGTTAACTTCATTATGGATAACCTGATTGCTGAAGGTAAGGCGGTTCCATTCATCGTTGTAATGACCTATGGTATGACCAATGATGTTCAAATGGGAGGACTGCGTAACTTTGACATCAAACCATTCCAAACTGTATTGGTTGACGAGCTAATTCCATATATTGATGCAAACTTCCGTACATTGGCCAACAGAGAAAACAGGGCTATGGCCGGTTTGTCTATGGGTGGTTTTGAAACAAGACTGGTTACTTTGGCTCGTCCCGACGTATTCTCAAGGTACGGTCTGTTCAGCGGAGGTACATACAGCCCAGATGATCTGAAGGATCACAAGGATGTAAAACTTGTATTTGTAGGCTGTGGCAGCAAAGAAAATCCTGATGGCGTAAAAAATGCAGCTATTGCTTTAAATGAAGCCGGATTTAATGCAGTATCCTATGTGTCTGAAGGTACTGCTCACGAATTCCATACATGGCGTCGTTGCCTGTACGAAATGGCTCAACTTCTGTTTAAGTAAGATGCAATAGACACTCCCGGAGTTAATGTGCGAAGTTCGCGCATTACTCCGGGATTTCTGTCATCTGTTGTCTCACTTTTGTAGTTTTCACTTCCTTCCCCGGTAATAGAGTTTGGCATATATGTAGGCGAACATTCCGGGATTTTTCCATAAGGTTGTTTGATAACATTACCAGGAAGGGATAAATTCTTTGGAATATGAAAAAGTGTTTTTTATCAATAGCCATTTTGCTACTGGGTATTATGGTGAATGCCCAGCAGGCCAATGTTAATCTTGACTTTGATCCCCACCGTGATGCCGAAGGCCTGGTTCCTTTCAGCGCTCCGCTTAACTCTCCCGAGGTGCATGATGATTGTACTGTCACTTTCAGGTTACTGGCTCCTGAAGCCCATAGGGTGGAATTGAACCCGGGTGCCATTCATACAATACTCAATCTGGGCAGAGATCCACTTCCTTTTGTAAAGGGTGAAGATGGTATCTGGACCCTAACTATTGGACCCCTTCCTCCGGACATTTATTCATACCACCTGAGGGTGGATGGAGTTCAGATGGCCGACCCAAATAACTCTATTGCTGCATTTACAGCAATGCCTCCATACAGCAATCTGGTTGTTCATGGGAAGGAACCTGCTTATTATGATGCAAAGAATGTTCCTCATGGATATGTAACCAGACATATCTACCACTCTGATGTTACTGGAGGAGAAAGAGATCTTTATGTTTATACCCCACCGGGTTATGACCCAAGAAAAGAGTACCCCGTTCTTTACCTGTTGGGAGGAAGTGGTGAACTTCCCTCAAACTGGATCTATGACGGAAGGGTGAATTTTATGATAGACAACCTGCTTGCTGAAGGGAAGGCTGTTCCAATGCTTATTGTGATCCCCAACAATCAGGTGGTTCACCGCAATCACCCAAAACATGCCGATTTGTCTTTCGGTATTTTCGCAAAAGAGCTAAGGGAGCATATAATACCTGTGGTTGATGCCAACTATAGCACTGTCAAATCACCCAAAGGCAGAGCTTTATCAGGACTTTCTATGGGTGGTAGACATACTATCTATTCAGGTTTCAGTTCTCTTGACCTTATTGCTAACTTTGGTGTACTTAGTGCCGGTGATACAGATCCGGAAAACACTCTGAAGGACTTCCTTAATGACCCAAAGGTTAATGAAAAGGTTGATTATCTTTTTGTTGGACAAGGCGTTAAAGAAGCAGAAGGCTTCTTTAACATGCGTTGTCAGGCTCTTGTTGATGCTTTAAAGGCACATGGAATAGAGCATGAATACTATATTGGAGGTGAAGGTGGACACGATTGGGGAACCTGGCGTCACCTATTGTATTACAGGTTTCTGCCGAATCTTTGGAGGACCAA
This sequence comes from uncultured Alkaliflexus sp., assembly GCA_964396555.1. Taxonomy (GTDB): domain Bacteria; phylum Bacteroidota; class Bacteroidia; order Bacteroidales; family Marinilabiliaceae; genus Geofilum. The sequence continues at coordinate 1,282 of CAYNFX010000019.1, read as the reverse complement.
GTAAAATTATCAGATATGAGAAAAACTTATTATTTATTACTATCAGCCATCTTACTTATTGGGGCAGCATTTACCCCAGTATCAAGAAAAGCTACTGTTCCGATTTATCTTAACACCTCATATTCTTTTGAAGAGAGAGCAACAGACCTTGTTTCAAGGATGACTTTGGAAGAGAAACAAAGCCTACTAGGTAATACTATGAGTCCTGTTCCACGTCTTGGAATTAACAAATATGATGTGTGGGGTGAAGCTCTTCATGGAGTAATGGGTCGAAACAACAATAGCGGAAAGACCGCAACATCATTTCCTAATAGTAATGCTGTGGGCAATACATGGGATCCTGAGCTGCTTGAATGGGAGGCATCTGTGATTGCTGATGAAGCAAGAGCTTTTAACCATGATCTTATTTTTACCCTTACATACTGGTCACCTGTAATAGAACCAACTCGTGACCCACGTTGGGGAAGAACTGCAGAGACCTTTGCTGAAGATCCATTCCTTGCTGCTCAAATGGGAAGCGGCTTTGTCAGAGGTATGATGGGGGATGATTCAAGGTACCTAAAAACAGTACCTACAGGTAAGCACTATATTGCAAACAATACAGAGTTTAACCGGCATACAGGCAGCTCCGACATGGACAATCGTGACATGAGGGAATTTTATCTTAGTCCTTACAAGACTATTATTGAAAAGGATAAGCTTCCTTCAATAATGACTGCTTACAATGCTGTGAATGGAGTCCCTGTTTCTACAAGTACCTTCCTTGTTGATACAATTGCAAGAAGAACTTTTGGTATGAAAGGATACGTTACCGGTGACTGTGGTGCAATTACGGATATATGGCAAGGTCATAAGTATGTCAGTTCGGGAGTTGAAGCTACTGCTCTTGGTCTTATTTCAGGAGTAGATTCTGACTGCGGTGGTGAGTATCAGGTTAATACTATCGAGGCACTTAGAAGAGGCCTGATATCTGAAGCTGATATCGATAGAGCCCTTATCAATATGTTTACTATAAGGATGAGGCTTGGGGAATTTGATCCGCAACCTATGGTTCCATATTCTAAGATCAGACCTGAAATTATTAATGATCCTTTTCACAACGAACTGGCTTTGATCATTGCTACCAAGTCTCCTGTTTTGTTTAAGAATGAGGCATCCGGAAAAGAAAGTAGTAAGGCTCTTCCTCTTAACACAGAAAAAATCAGAACGATTGCCGTTCTTGGCCCATATGCTGACAAGATGGAGCTGGGTGATTATTCAGGACCGGTTGAAGCTCGCTATA
>CAYNFX010000018.1:24888-26952 GCA_964396555.1 uncultured Alkaliflexus sp. | reverse complement strand
CCGCACGAGGTGAAATCAATTGCTCCATTAAATATCAGTTTATACAATAAAAAAAACAGGCTTATGGATCATAATCCTAAACCTACCTAAGCATAACACTTGTCAGTAGATATGACAACCCAATACCAATTTACACGTATTCAAAACACATTTTTTTTCTTTTTTTGTCGTATGCCGAGAGGCATACGACCATTATATTGCTAGATGACAATGATCTGACGAGATTATAACCGTCATTACAATTGGATTAGGAAGGTTGGTTTTGGCTTAAGGATAACTATGGCTTATTCCCATCTGGGAGCAGCATAGATTTTGATATCCTTATCTGTTATTGTATTGTTGCAAAGTATTATAAGCCTCTCAATTACGTTACGAAACTCTCTGATGTTACCAGTCCATGGCAGTTCCTGAAGTGCAGCAATAGCTGATGTATCAAACTCACGTTGGGGGAGGCCCAGTTCTTCGCTAATGAGCTTTGAGAAATGTTCCGTAAGCAACGGAATATCTTCTTTGCGGTCTGCAAGTGATGGCACATGGATAAGAATTACACTTAGGCGGTGATAAAGGTCCTCACGGAAATTACCGGCCTGTATCTCTTTCTGAAGATTCTTGTTGGTTGCTGCGAGCACACGTACATCTATCTTAATATCCTTGTCGCTGCCTACACGGGATATTACGTTTTCCTGCAGAGCACGTAATACCTTGGCTTGGGCGGCCAAACTCATATCGCCTATCTCGTCAAGGAAGATGGTGCCTCCATCGGCCTGTTCAAACTTACCTTTACGTTGCTTGATCGCTGAGGTAAAGGCACCTTTTTCATGTCCGAACAACTCACTCTCAATTAATTCCGATGGAATGGCAGCGCAATTAACCTCTACAAAAGGCTGTTCGGCCCTGTTGCTTTTTTCATGAAGCCAACGTGCGACAAGCTCCTTGCCGGTACCGTTACTTCCTGTGATAAGGACTCTGGCATCAGTAGGTGCTACCTTTTCGATAAGTTCCTTAACAGCCTGGATCGCGGGGGCTTCGCCGACAATATCAGTAGTGCGGCTGACCTTACGCCTCAGAACTTTGGTCTCTGTAACCAGGTCCTTTCGTTCCACTGCATTGCGCATGGTAACCAGTAGACGGTTCAGGTCAAGGGGCTTTTCAATAAAGTCGTAGGCTCCCTTCTTAATGGCATCAACGGCAGTATCAATATTACCATGGCCGGAAATCATTATAACAGGGGTGTCTGAACTTTTCTCCATTATCTTCTGGAGAACTTCAAGCCCGTCCATTTCCGGCATCTTAATATCACAAAGGACTATATCAAACTTGTCATTATCGAAGAGTTCAAGTCCCTGGGGCCCGTTTTCAGCCAGGACAACCTCATGCTTCTCATATTCCAGAATATCCTTCAGAGTGTTCCTGATACTTTTCTGATCGTCAATTACAAGTATCTTTGACATATTATCCTGTGTGTTTATTCCTGATCCTTTGATGTTATAGGACGCTGTTTATTATCTGCTGAATGGCTCCTTCCTTGAGGGAGAATGAACACTGCCATACCTCCATCGGTTTAACCCATTTCAATACCCATTGAACGATAATACTTGCTGGTACAATATTATCAACCCGGTCTGGATCCATCCCGGGAATAATACGACGTTCATCGGTGCTGGATGTGATTAGCATATTGTGGGTTTCTATCAGAGCTTCTGACCTCAACTTGAATGATGTAATCTTGGAGAGTTCCAGCAGCGGATACTCCCGTTTGGCAATTACTGCAGCCAGGGTATCAAAGGATCCTGAAGAACCGACAAGTCTTTCGACAGGAAACTTTTGCACAGCTTCTAACAGTGTTTGGGTCCTTGCTTGGAGGTATTTCTCTATCTTGTCTATCTCCTCGTCCTTAATGGGATCTGAAGGCACGAATTGTTCCAATAGCCTTGCTACACCAAGGTTGTAACTGTCTTTCCAGGCAATACCGTTCTTGTTGGCTATAATAAATTCAATACTACCACCTCCGATGTCCATAATCAGGGAGTATTCCTCTCCAAGAGGTATCACCTGTTTGACACC
>CAYNFX010000018.1:5485-24788 GCA_964396555.1 uncultured Alkaliflexus sp. | reverse complement strand
GGGTACGTCAAACGGCACACGGGCCATCATCACAATGGGTGAGGTGAGTGGTATCATTGAAAACCAGAACACCAAATCGCTGTGCGGATTCCTGAATGCAGCGATGGCAACGTAGAATGCTATCAAAATAGGGATGGTGATTGGCATCATAAACTGCTGTGTATCAGTCTGGTTGTCCACAGCAGCTCCAATTGCGGCATACAGAGATGAATAGATCATGTAACCGCCAATGAAATAGAGGATAAACAGAAATACTGTTCTTAAAGGATTCAGGTTGTTGATTGAGCTCAATAAACCATCAATGTTGAATCCATCTGCCTGAACTGCTCCGCTTTCAAGATCCATACTGCCTGCAGCCATATCAAGAGCCTGCATTTGAGTTGCCTGATCTACTCCACCTGTAAAGCCAGCCTTAAGAGCAGTAACAATTACTCCGGTGAGAATTATCCATAAAGCTACCTGGGTCAGTGCCACAAGTGCAATACCTATGATTTTTCCAAGCATTAGCTCAAAGGGGCGCACTGAAGAGATAATGACTTCCACTATACGACTGGCCTTTTCCTCCATCACACCCTGCATCACCTGGGCTCCGTAGATGAAAACAAACATATAGGTCAGGACAGCACATATGATACTTATTATCATAGCAATCTCAGTGGAACTTTCCTTCTCACTGCCGTCCTCGCCCAGCTTGATCGTGGTCATGTTAACACTAACCTTGTTGATATCTTCAATTATCGAGTCCAGACCTTCTACTTCAAAACTCTTAAGTTTTTCAGCGCGAAGGTGCTCTTTAAGACTGTTGTTGACATGGTCCTTGACATCGATAGTTATCCCAACATCTGAGTATAGCTTTAAGGCATCTGGTTTTTCAAGCAGGTTGTCCTCAATAACCAGGAAGGCATAGTATCCTGAGTTGGTGAAGTCTTCCTTGAGATTGCTTTCAGATGCTGGATCAATATATTCAAACTTGATAAGGTCCGATTCCCTGATTTTGTCAACATAGGCACCGGTTCTGTCAACTACTGCGATTACCTTGGTCTTGGTGTCGCTCATATTGGCAAGCAAACCCGGGATTACAAACATTGCAGCAAAGAATAAAGGACCCAGTATGGTCATTATCACAAAACTCTTTTTGCGTACCCGGGTCAAATACTCGCGTTTGAGAATTAATGGTATATTGTTCATTTTCAGGCTGGTTTAGTTGGGTTTTTGGCTCTCACCTACTACACGGATAAAGACATCATTCATGCTGGGCATCACTTCCTGGCAGCTGTGGATATGACAGTGTGCCATCACCTGCTGCAGCATCCTGTTGATATCTGCGCCTTCAGGCATCTTTAACAGCAAAGAATAAATGTTGTCCTGCTCTTTTTCTTCAAGTATCTTATAATCTGACCCCAGTGAAGATACTACATTGGATTTGTCTCCGCTAAACTCAATCTTTGCTATATTTTCATTGTAACGACGACGCACCTCATTGACCTTACCCGACAGAATCGCTTTACCCTGGTTGATCAATGTGATGTTGTCACAAATTTCTTCTACCGAACTCATATTGTGTGTAGAGAAAATAACAGTAGCACCTGAGTTCCTTAGGTTCAGTATTTCCTGCTTCAGGATATTGGCATTGATGGGGTCAAATCCGCTGAAAGGTTCATCGAAGATCAGCAGAGCTGGGGAGTGGAGGACGGTGACGATAAACTGTACCTTCTGTTGCATACCCTTGGACAGTTCCTCAACCTTCTTGTCCCACCAGTTCTGAATTTCAAATTTCTCAAACCAAAGTTTGAGCTTCTTAAGAGCATCCTGCCTTGACAAGCCTTTTAGCTGGGCAAGGTAAAGGGCCTGTTCTCCTACCTTCATCTTTTTGTAAAGGCCTCTTTCTTCCGGCAGGTAGCCTATATTTACAACATCTTTGGAAGAGAGCTTTCTTCCATTAAACATTAATGTTCCCTCATCAGGGGCTGTAATCTGGTTGATAATACGGATCAAGGTAGTTTTTCCTGCTCCGTTAGGGCCCAAAAGACCGAAGATTGAGCTTTCCGGTACCTCCAGATCTACTCTGTCAAGGGCAAGATGATTTGAATATCTCTTGACGACTTGAGAGGCTTGTAAAAACATCATAATTTTTGCTTGGGTAAAGTAATTATTATAAGTGATTTCAAGCAAAAATATGAATTTTTACTTTAGCCCTGTGGTTTATTATGATAATTTATCACAAGGCTTAAGAATCAAGGAGGTTGAGGCGGTTGAGAACGGCATCTCCTTCCATTATCCTGTCAGCTAAAATCTGAATAGTCGTTTGGCTTACCAAATTAAGGTAACGGTCACGAATTACTGCATATTCATGGTGAATAGGGCATGGGGATTCTGACGAGCATTGGCTCAGGCCAATGCCGCACTTTGTAAAGAGTTTGTTCCCTTCGACTGAAGTAATTACATCTACAAGCTTTAGTGGATCGGCATCTGCATCAAAGAAGAATCCTCCTCCTCGTCCACGTACCGAATTGAGCATTCCCTGCCTGACCAATGATTGTAGTATCTTGGCGGTAAACTGCTCAGGAGCATCTATTGCAGCAGCAATCTCACGATAACCGGGGCGATTATTGCCCCGGTTCTATATATACTAATGCTCTTATTGCATATTCTGATGCCTTCGACAACATATCCATTCCTTTGAAGGCTAAATTACAGATTTTTTTCTAATTCGATTGCCCTGGGGAAAAGGATATTGTTTTCAAGATGTATGTGACGATGCAGGTCATTCTCAAAGTCATGCAGCTTGGCCAGACCCACCCTGTATGTGTTGCAGCCATCCTGAGGTACTGTGTATCCATTGGTCAGTTCTGATATGAGTCTGAACCTCTCTCCTTCGTCATCATGCTCTTTGTGCATGGCTGCTATTGGATTGGCTATGCTGCCAAATGGAGAGGGTGGAGGGGTGCTGCCCTGGTGTTTTGCTGCAACCAACTGACGAATTCTTGGAAATAATATGGCCTCTTCTTTGCTAATATGACTCATTAGGGCTTCTGCAGCCTGTGCGAATAATTCCCTCACTTTGTATAACTCAGGATGCCTGTCTCCATGTACTTGTGCAAGTTTTTCAAGATAGGGCGGAATACTCTGTACATTCTCACGGACATAGGCGTGATGCCTTTCTACAATATGGTCTGCAAGGGCATCCAGTTCGAGTCTTTGCAACAAGTCTGACTCCAGATCTTTCTGTGCTGTCGCTGCATTCAAACTCTCAAGCAGATCATCAACTGGACCGTTGGCTTTCTCTGCTGCTTCTGCAATTGTTATATTACCACCACAGCAGAAATCTATCCCATACTTCTTAAATACATCTGCAGCTCTGAAGTTGTCTGCAACTACGGCTCCGACAATGCTGTTTTTTGTTAGTTCCATGGCTATTATATTTTAATAAAAGATAAGAAGACCTGTAAGTCCACAAATATAATACATCGACTTTCAAAATCAAAACTATGGGAGATTAAAATGCAGATTTAATGCACAAACGCTTAATCAGGCATAATAGCCATCGGTTGTATATTGGTTAAGCAATCTAGGAACATACTTAATCAGGCATCTGGAGGACTGGTGCCTGATACTGGGTGTATCACGTATGGTCAGGATTTGCCCCTCTGTTGTCAAGGCTTGAATGACTCTGTGGTCTCGACGAAGGATGCAATCAAAGAAGGGTCTTTCTCGAAAATATTACCAACTACTGCAATATCCGCTCCTGCTTCGAAGGCTGCCCTTAATTTTCCGGCATCTGAAATCCCTCCTCCTATCATCAGCGGGATATTAAGCGATTGCTTGACCATGTTTATTGTTTCTGCACCTATGCAGTTTTTAGCCCCACTACCTGCATCCATATATATCAACTTTAATCCCAGCATCTCGCCAGCTATGGCTGTAGCTACTGCAATGCCCGGTTTCCCCGCAGGGATTGGACTTGTCTGGCTAATATACTCAACCGAAGTAGGTGAACCACCGTCTATCAGCATATATCCGGTGGCTATGGGTTCAATATTATTCTGCTTTATAAATGGGGCTGCAACAATATGATGACCTATCAGGAGTTCAGGATTACGTCCTGAAATCATTGAGAGAAACAACACTCCGTCAACGTTGGGAGTAAGATGCGAAGGATTGCCTGGATAAAGTATGACCGGCTGGTCTAGTCTGCTTTTCAGGTAATCGACAAGGGGAGCAATGGGTGTAGAAATAAGACTGCCACCTACAAGAAGCAGGTGAGGTCTGTGTTGTCTGAGTATCTCCGTGATTTGTTCCATCTTTTCGGGAGGACACTTGTCCGGATCGATCAGCAGAGCCAGCAGTTTCTTTTTCTGTGCAACAGATTCCTTGATGTAACTATAGATCATACTGTATTCTTTGTTACCAACTCCATACAAGGTAATAGTCAGGACTTACTATATAACGAAGGTCCAGCTTAGCTTCAAAATTATCGCGTTTGATCCGTGCTTTCAGCATGCCTTCAGGCATGCCTGAAAGCCCTTCTACCTCCACTTCCTCTTTAAACAGGAGACCGGGTTGGTCAAGGGCCTTAAATACGGCTTCTTTTGTACACCATATCAGAGCGCATCCTGTTTGCTTATCCATCCCGTTCATCTGGGATGCCTCAAAATCGTTTACAAATTTGTCAGACAACTTGACCAGCCTTTCTGATGGATATTCTATATCAATGCCAATAGGACCTTTAGGTGACAGTATCACACCAGCGTAGCCCCTTGTGTGTGTAATGCTTACATTCAAATCCATTGATGCAAGGGTAGGGCGTCCATCTTCAGCGTGAACGATCTCTGCCGTGGCACCGTTGAGTTCCTGTATCAGCAGACGCGATGCTATCCATTCACGGCGACGAACAGGGTGTGTTATCATGCTCAGACGCTTTTCCATCGAAGCCGTAATTCTGAGCCTCGACATCAGTTCTTCCTCAGGCTCTGTAATCTTCCACACTGCCAACAGTGCCCCGTCGGTCCTTTCTTTTCTGAATATAACAGGCATAGCTCAGTCTTTCCATTCAAGCGTTTCGATAAGATGCACCACATCTGTTTTGATATAGTCAATTACCGGAGCTAGTGAATCCCGGTTGGGCCTTGTATAGAAGTAAAGCGAGCCCCTTATAAAATGTCTGGTACTGTCAGTTGCAAGGAATTGCAGGGGAGAGGCGGCATCTCCCTTTATCTCAAAAAGCATTACATACATATTTTTGTCTTCGTCGACAAATATTTCTTCATCGATAGCATCTGCCTTTACGACATGCTTATATGCAAGCTTAATATTATCTTCCAATAATTCGTAAAGATTACCATCCACCTCCTTGTAGCTGAGGTGTACCCTGGCATTGTGACTCGGATAGAGGATGTTGATCCAATATGGTTCTGCATCAGGTGCAACATCATGTTCCAATATTGTGCCTTTGGGATACTCAAAGACATATGGCACTGTCGAATCCAGCTTTACATAAACCGGTTCCTCCATATCTATTCTGAAATAACCCATAGGCTTGGGAACCTCAGTTCGCCTGCAGCCTGCAGAGGCAAAGAATATGATGATGGCTGCCAGTACTGCTATGTTTTGAAATCTTCTCATCCTATCATATTCTTGAGAATTTAACCTTCTTAATCCTGCGGTTGTCAGATGCAAGGATAGTAAACTTGTAACCCGAATGCTCAATGACTTCTTGTCTTGCAGGAATAGCTCCCTTCAGTTCAAGTATCAATCCGGCCAGAGTTTCGGGTTCATTGGTAAGGCTTATGAATGTTTCCTGTGACACCTCAGTGATACGGAAAAAGTCTTTCAGCAGGGTCTTTCCTTCAAAGATATAACTGCCATCTGGCAGTTTTGTAAATGTTACTTCATCATCATCCAACTCATCGCTAATATCCCCAACTATTTCCTCAAGGATATCTTCAAGGGTTACGATTCCTGCTGTACCTCCGTACTCATCGACCACTATTGCCATGTGAATTTTCTGTGTCTTGAATTCCTGCAGCAGGTCGTTGATCTTTTTTGTTTCCGGTACATAGTAGGCTGGCCTTATAAGCTTCTGCCACTCAAAATTGTTGTCCTGGTTGAGGTGGGGCAGAAGATCCTTAATATAGAGAATGCCTTTTACGTCATCCGGCCCGTCCTCATAGACGGGCATACGGGAATAGCCACTTTCAACGATTAAATCAATGACTTTTACGAAATCACTGTCTATGTCTATGTCCACAACATCCACCCTCGCAGTCATAATCTCGACCACATTGGTGTTGCCGAAAGTAACGATCCCTTTTAGCAATTCTCTACCTTCAGACATTGATTCATCGTCCAGATAAAGTGCCTGCGAGATATCATCCAGCGAAAGACCTTTGATTTTGCCTGCCAGGCGCTTGTTTACAAGTCTGGTGAATCCAGAAGAAATGTATAAAAAGGGCCATAGCAGGTTTTTCAGGAAGGAAAGGGGGCGAACCATCATCCCTGCAAAACCGACAGGATATTTCCATGCAAATATGCGCGGCAGTACCTCTCCAAAAATCAGAATCAGTGCGACTGCAACAGCTGTAAGTAATACATAGGCCTGACCAGATGAAAGATGATCTGTAAGCAGGCCATTAAAAAATATGGTAATCCCCAGTATAATCGAGATATTTATAAAGCCGCTGCTGATTACTATTGTTGTGTGCAGTTGCTCAGGATTCTCGAAATACTTGCCAAAACGTTTGAGTATATTATCCTTGCTGTCGTCCGCTTTGCTTTGATCCAACTGCCTGAGCACCATATAGGCATTCTCCGCGCCAGATAGCAAGCCGGAAATAACCAGCAATATCAATGTTATAATCAGGGCAATTATCGGCTCAGTGGTGAGAGATGCTGTATCAGTCACCACCGGAGGATTAACTATGTATAGAGGAACTGTATCTGCTTCCAAATGATCTACAATTTAATTAAAAGGGCAGGTCATCATCATAACCATTATCCCCCTGCAATATGTCACCTCCGGATTGAGGACTGTCGTGCATGCCCGGAGCAGGATTCTGAGTGTAACCACCAGCATTACCGGTGCTCTTAGGAGGCTGGTATGAGCCTGAATCTCCGTCCTGTCTGCGACCCAATAACTGAATTACATCAGCATATATTTCTGTAGTATATCTTTTTACGCCATTAGCATCATCATACGAGCGGGTCTTCAGCTTACCTTCCACATATATTTGCGATCCTTTCTTGATATAGCTTTCTGCAAGCTTTGCCAATCCCCTCCACGCAACTATATTATGCCATTCTGTACGGTCTGGTATTTCCTGGCCGTCACGGGTCTTGAATCCACGTTCAGTGGTAGCCAGTGAAAAGTTGGCTACAACCTGTTCCTTATCTAAATAACGGACTTCGGGATCACGCCCTACGTTTCCTATAAGTATTACTTTATTAAGCATTATCGATTTACTTATTATCGGGTTATATTATGGAGCTAAATTACAAAACTTCTATGGCTTATCAAACCCTTTTTCTAAGTTCGAATAAATATTAAGATAAACAAAAAAAAGCTATATTTACGGTCCTAAACCATATCTCTGACCTTTAGATAATCAGTTATTTTTGTGTTAACTAAACAATTACTATTCTTATGAGGATTAGCAACAAAACTGTTTTGGTGGTGTGCTGTCTTGCATTTTCATTGTTTGCAGAAGTTTCTGCACAGGATGTTAGGGTTGCAAGGCGTTCAGAAAATGACCCAACGCTTTTTGATACAAAAAGAAGCATTGACGGCTATTTTACAAAGGCCGGTAAAGGATCAGTAAGTCCGGATGAAGACGGCTTTATTCGCAGATGGCTTTTGCTTGAGCCTATAAAGAAGGATATAAGGACAAATACTCTGTTTGTAGATAGTTACATGCACCAAACAGTTGATACCGTTTATTTCAAGGATCAATTTGACATTGTTCCCAAGGATGGTCAAAAGGTTAAAGTAGGCAAGGACAAGTTGGCCTGGCACGCTCTTGATAGCAAGTTGTTTAATGTGAAATTGTTTCGCTTTGCATATGGGTTAAACAAGCCTGAGTATGGTGCACTCTTCTGGGCTGTTACCATTATTGATAGTCCTGAGGAAATTCAAAATGTAAGGATGTCTGTAGGTTCAAACTCAGCTTCAGTATGGTGGCTTAACGGCGAAGAAGCTGTATTTCTATCAGGTGACAGGCGTATGGTGATGGACGATGTAATGTCTAAACGTCTGACTCTTAAAAAGGGAAGAAACATTGTTAGGGGTTCAGTAATCAACGGACCTGGTATGAGCGACTTTTGCGTCAGGTTCCTTGATGAGAACGGTCAGCCTATTAAGAACCTGAAGATAAGTGTTGAATAAGGGATTAACTCAAAAAAAATAAAAGTCAGATGAAAAGATATATCATATCGGCTATATCGGCCATTTCTTTGTCGGTTGTTTGCACTCAGGTACAGGCGCAGGTCGGAAGACCATTTATCCATGACCCTTCTACAATTGCTGAGTGCGATGGTAAGTATTATACTTTTGGTACAGGTGGTGGAGGTTTGATCTCAGAAGATGGTTGGGCCTGGTACGGTGGCGCTGAACGTCCCGGTAGAGGAGCTGCACCTGATGTAATTAAGATTGGAGATCGTTATCTTGTTGCTTATAGTGCAACTGGTGGCGGTTTGGGTGGCGGTCACAATGGCCGTGTTTTGACAATGTGGAACAAGACTTTGGATCCCAAATCTCCTGACTTTGCATTTACCGAGGCAGTAGTGGTTGCCGAATCAGACGGTATTGAAGACAATGATGCTATTGACGCTGGTTTGCTTCTTGACCCTACTACAGGACGTCTTTGGTGTTCTTATGGAACCTACTTTGGTTTTATACGCATAGTGGAGCTTGATCCTGAAACAGGTAAGCGTGTTGAAGGCAATGTCGCTGTTGATGTTGCTATTGACTGCGAAGCAACTGACCTTGAATACAGAGACGGATGGTATTACCTGTTTGGAACACACGGAACCTGCTGCGATGGATCCAATTCTACCTATAATATTGTTGTGGGTCGTTCAAGGAACGTAACTGGTCCATATCTTGACCACCTTGGCAGAGACATGATGAGGGGCGGTGCCAAGATGGTAATTGGTGGTGGTGATAAGCTTATTGGAGCTGGTCACTTTGGTCGTTTTATTGAAGAAGAAGGTGTAGAAAAGATGTCTTTACACTATGAGGCGGACCTTGATCAAGCTGGTTATAGTGTTCTTGCTATTCGTCCTTTGATTTGGAAAGATGGTTGGCCAGTTGGAGCTGAACTGTTTAAAGAAGGTACTTATAAGATTGAATCTGAAAGAAGGGGTTATGGCCTTGAATTGGCTGTTGACTTTGTTCGTATGCCCCGTGCTGCAAGAGGATTCTTTAATATTGATGAGAATACTCCAGTTGAACCCGTACCTGCTCAAAAGCTTGAAGACGTAATTGGTACATGGGCAGAAGGTGAAGTTGGCGTAAGAATTGGTGATTATATCGGAAGACCTCACCAAAAATGGTCTATCGTTGCCGTTGCTGAGGCTGGCGGAACTCTTGCTGGTCCTTACTACAAGATAGTTATTGAAGGGACTAACAGGGCACTTGCTGCTACTGCTGAGAAAGAAGTTACTACAGTTGCCGAATTTACTGGTGCTCCTGAACAATTGTGGAGAATAGATCAACTTACTGACGGATCTTTCAGGATTATGCCTAAGGAAGTTCCCGGTACTGATGAGAAATTAGCTCTTGTATCAATTGCTGACAGTACTCCAACGCTTGCACCGTTTGACTTTACCAATGTAAACTGCAAGTGGACTTTTAAGTCATTCTAATCATCATTTAGTATAAAAAAGAGGCTGCCGATAGGCAGCCTCTTTCTTTTTTACAGGATTCATGTTTAATTGAGGGTTACCCTGTCAACATAGTAACCGTGCCCTACACAGAGGAATCCATTTTGTGCCTGTATCATATCTAACATTTCCTGAGTCATAACCAGCTCTAATACCCCATCTCCCTCAAGGTTGGTAGTTCCGGTTCCCGGCAATGCTGTCCACCATCCACTGGTTGTTTGCATTTGCCAGTATCCGGCATCCGGATTAAGAGAATAGTGGATGTTCACAACAGTTCCGGGACTCATTGCTGCAAAGACATCCATGCCAATCATATTAAAAGTCTTGTTAGGATTGCCATCTTCATAATCCCATGATACATAATGGTGACCATCAAAGAGTACAGTAACAGCTGTAAATGTTACATTGAGCTCAGAGACTATTTCTCCATTGATGTAAAAGAATAAAGCTTTGTCGTCTGCAGTCTTACCAGTAAGTTTGTATTCACCCGGCTCCAGGTCAGGGCTTTGGAGTTCAAGCTCTGTATTACTGTGGTTAGAAAACTCGCTTACGGTCACTCCTCCTACTATGATTGACGCGACATCTTCAAGGTTAAGTCCAGTCATACGCCATGGAGAGTTGTTTTTCGTGCGGATTGCACCCCGAAGAACCAGAGGCTGCTTTGTTACAGTTACCTTGTTTACTCCATATTCGTTGCCATTTTCATCTATAAACAACACTCTGTGTAATCCTTCTTCTAAGTCGGCTGGCACTTCATATTCAATATAAGAGTCTGCACCTGCATCAACAATATTAAAGTCAGTGATGCTATTGTTGTTAATGATGATGGCTGTAACAATGTCGAGGTTTGTACCAAAGAGAGTAGCTGTCGAACCTGGCACTATTATTCTTTCGAACTCTTTTTCTACTGCCCATGGATCATCAGGCAATGGGTTAACCTTAATAAAGCCTTGTCTAGAGGTTGTTCTTCCTTCAGTAGTTTCCACTACTACCTTCAATAAATAGGTGCCGGCCTTCAGGTTAATATCAATTTCCTTGCCTTCATGTACCATATTACCATCCAGGTACCAAGTTACTGTGCAGTAATCGGCAGGAGTCACAGTAAGCTCCATATTCAGGTTAGCATCTCTGTAAAACTCTGAAATAAGAGTCAAATCACCGTTAGCTGTGGTTGGGAAAACAGGATCCAAAATTCTGGGCTCATCACTGGCCCCTGCTGTAGAATAGGGGTCTTCACTCTCATTACATGAGAATAGGGCCAGGCTTATTAGCATTAATGCAGGAAGCACATATAATAGTCTTTTCATAACCAATAGTTTTTCTGTTTTATTAATACACATCCCACCATACAGGAGTATTCCAACTGTTGTTGCCTCCCATTCTGCTTAGTGCATCTTCGTAATTCTTCTTGTTATAAGATGATTCCAGCACCGGATAGCTTAGGCGAACCGGGATATCTTCTCCACCTGTAAGAAACTGTCCAAAGCCATACTCGGCAGGTGATTTCAGGCGTGGGTAATCTGAACGACGCTGGTTGGACCAGGCTTCTGATGGGTTTGTAAAATGGTGTAACCAGGCCTGGGTGTTGATGGCTTCTTTCTTCTGATCAAAAGTATAGCCAATGCCTTTGGCTGCTATGTAATCATCAAATTCTTGCTCGGTCACTACCTCGCAACCATAATTGTCACTTAGGAAATCCATTGCAGCTCTTACTCCCTGACTGTAAAGTGCTTCTACGGTACCCTTGTTGTTGATCCATTCTTTTAGAGTGGCCTCAGCAAGCAGGAACTTAATCTCAGCAGCAGTCATAACTACACCCGGGTTATCTCCCTTCAGGAAGTTGTTTGCCAGCTTGGGCTCAGTTTCACGGGCTACAGAGGATACTATAGACGGGTTACTTACTGCCATAGCTGCAAGTGTAGGACTGTCATATCCCGGAGGCCATGGTTCCCATGAATAGGCACCCGGATCTCTGGGCTGAAACGGGATGCTCATAGTCAGCATTTCCTCAGTCAGGTCAATGCGATTGTCGGGACTTGTTGTACTCCTTGTCGATGTCGCCAAGGTAATTAAGATTCAGTACCTGCTTGTTTTCTATCAATGCAAGCCCCTTGCCTGTGCTTAGCCAAAGACGACCTCTGCCGTCTTTTTGTATGCTGTAGACATCATCAGAGGGCAGTCCGTCGATTGTGCTTAGTGTTTGTATTTCGCCATTGTTGATATTATAGAGATTTAATCCACCACCTTCGGTACCCAGCCAAACAGTACCATCGTTGTTATATAGCATGGACACTATATATGCACTTGCATTTTTGTGGTAAAACTCGGTGAAAGATGCATAGTTTTTCAGGGAGTTTTTTGCTTTATCTATAAGGTAAAACCCGTTTACTGTTGCAACGCCAACAATTCCGTTGGCCAAGGTCTCAATTGAATGAACCCATTTAATATCATAGGTCTCTTTTCTTCGGCCATATTTGTCAAGAAGCACAAGTGGGCCGTTATGACCTCCTACCCAAATATCGCCATCCTTGTCCCTGGTGATTGAGAATACGTAATTTGTAGTCAGAATATTTTCTTCCTGACTGAGATGGCGTAGCTCATGTCCTTCGGCGTTTAGCAAGAAGACCCCGTTGCCATAGGTTCCTGCCCAGATGGTGCCATTTTCGCCATTGCAGAAGGTTACAACCACAGTGCCTTTCAGGCGGTGGGTCCAATTTTCTATATAGAATTATAAATGCTGATACCATCGTCGGTAGCAAACCAAAGCCTGCCATCGCTGTTTTCAGCAATAGCATTGATATTATTGTTGGCAATGGATTGGATATTGCCCTGGACATCGGTTTTTAGAGCGTATATGCCATTACCTCGGAGGTAGATGTCAGTACTGTCGTCCGTACTCATTAGGAGCTTTGCTTCCTTTGAATCCTTGTCCACACTATAGACTCCACCTCCGTCTACCCCAACCAGTAATGTCTGATCGTCATACCTGCAAATTGCACGTATGGGGTTTGAAAAGTTTGAGTCCTGTCCCTTTATCGGATATAATGCTGATTTGCGGAGATCCCAAATCCACAAACCTTCATTGAAGGTGCCAATCCAAAACTCCTCCTCATGCTTACTATAGTAAAGGGTTTGAACATCTTTACCCTCTACGGGAAAGATGAAGGTTCCGTCAGATCGGTACTCTATTAATCCATTTGAGCTGCCAGCATAAATGATGTTGTCCTTTATTATAATATCATTTATATAATGACCCGGAATCAGCTCCTCAATTTTCCCGTCCGGGGTTTTCATGAATAAACCCTTGCTTAAGCCCATGTATATGTTGCCATCGGGGTCAACCATTACAGTGTTTAGGATAATCTCGCCCTGCATATATTGAGACAAAGCAAGGATTAATCCGAAGTCATCGTGTTCGGCCGAGTAACGAAAGATCCTTCCGGTATTGTCAAATGCCCAGATTCCATAAGTCTCGTCGTAAAATAGTCGAAGTCGGCGGCCTGCCATATCGCCATAGTGGAATTTGCCCGGCAGCACGTAATTCTTGACAAAGTTGCCATTGTAACGGTCTATGCCTGTTTTTGTGGCAATCCAGATGGCATGGTGCTGGTCTTCGATAATTGAGAAAACGCGCTGGCTGCTGAGCCCTTCCGTATAGCCAAGGTGTTTGATATCAAACATCCTGTTGCTTAGTTCGGCATTAGCAGTCAAAACAGAGAAAACTACTCCAAGAATGAAAAACAGAATCTTCACCGGTCTTTGTTTCTAGTGGAATTGAAGATAATAGAAGTTCTCGTTTTTGAGCAATTTGGGATAAGTTAAAGCCCTCTTTTGGTAATCAATATTTTAGCACACTATCTGGCTACAGTCTGGCAGCAATGAATGCAGGGAGTAATAGCAGGAAAATCTGTAGTTCCTAGGCAATTAAAAGCCATGAAACAGAAAAAATTACTCAAAAATCATTCTTTTAGTTTTTTTTTGATTGCAAAACGATATATATTTGCACACTGATTTTTGAATATAGGCATTTAATTAACTGATAATTAATTAATTTAATAAGCAATGACAAAGGCTGATGTTGTAAACGAGATTTCAAAAAATACTGGGATTGAAAAAGTTACGGTACAAAAGACCGTTGAAGCTTTTATGGAAACTGTGAAGGGCAACCTGGTTAAAGGTAACAACGTTTATCTCAGGGGTTTCGGTAGCTTCGTGATTAAGCGCAGAGCAGAAAAGACTGCAAGGAATATTTCCAGGAACACAACTATTATCATTCCTGCACACAATATCCCATCATTTAAACCTTCCAAGAGCTTTGTAAGCAAGGTTAAGGATACTAAGAAGTAATAATTTTATAAATAGTACTACCATGCCAAGTGGAAAAAAGAGGAAAAGGCATAAAATGGCCACCCACAAAAGGAAAAAAAGATTAAGAAAGAATAGACATAAGAAGAAATAGTCGTCTGTTCTGAAGTAAAGGTATTAAGAGGACAAACAGAGTTTTCTTCTGTTTGTTCTTTTACTTTAAAGAGTAACGTTCTTTGAAAATTTAATTAATCAAAACTGTAGTTTAGTGAGTGCAGAACTATTCGTAGATGTCACTCCTAAAGAACTTACTATTGCATTGCTCGAAAACAAGCGATTGGTCGAGCTGAGAAAAGAGCTTAGTAATGTTCAATTTGCAGTAGGCGATATATATCTTGGCAGGGTAAAAAAGATCATGCCCGGATTAAATGCTGCGTTTATTGACGTAGGCTACGAAAAAGATGCTTTTTTGCATTATCTCGATCTTGGACCACAGGTTCGTAGCCTTCAGAAATACGTTACAATGATTGCCTCAGGCAAAAAAGGAGTGCCTGCCTTGCATAAACTTAAACCGGAAAGTGACATCAATAAAAACGGTACGATTTCGGAGGTTTTGTCGGTAGGACAGGAGATCCTTGTGCAAATAGCCAAGGAACCAATATCAACCAAAGGACCACGGTTGACCTCTGAAATTTCAATTGCTGGCCGAAACCTGATACTTATACCTTTCTCTGATAAGGTTTCAATAAGCCAGAAGATCGTACAGAATGAGGAGCGTAATCGCCTGAAAAGGCTGCTATTAAGCATTAAGCCAAAGGGCTATGGAGTAATAGTAAGAACTGTAGCTGAAGGTAAGCGTGTAGCTGAACTTGATAAGGAGCTACGTACTCTAGTCAAACGTTGGGAAGAGTCAGTAGTAAACCTAAAAGACACAAAAGCTCCAGAGTTGATAATGGGTGAGATAGGCCGTACTACAGCCTTCCTCAGAGACCTGTTCAACCCTTCATTTCAGTCGATATACGTTAACGATGAAAAGGTTTTTAAGGAAATGAGAGACTATGTGGGGCTTATTGCTCTCGGTCGTGAAAAGATTGTGAAACTCTTTGAAGGGTCAAGCCCGATGTTTGATCAGTTTGGTATAGAAAAGCAAATAAAGGCTTCTCTGGGTCGAACTGTATCATTTAAAAGCGGTGCTTATCTGATAATAGAGCACACTGAAGCCCTTCATGCGATTGATGTCAACAGCGGAAACCGTTCCAAATCTTCTTCCAGCCAGGAAAACAATGCTCTAGATGTAAACCTGGCCGCAACTGATGAAATTGCCCGCCAATTGCGGTTGCGTGACATGGGAGGGATTATTGTTATCGACTTTATTGATATGCAGGATCAGGATCATCGCCAAAAAGTCTATGAAAAGATGAAAGAGGTGATGGCCAATGACAGAACCAAGCATAACATTCTGCCTTTGAGCAAATTTGGTCTGATGCAAATTACGCGTCAGCGGGTACGACCCGAAATGCATATTGATACAGAAGAGAAATGTCCCTCATGTTTGGGTACGGGTACCGTTTCACCCTCCATTCTGTTGACCGACAAGATTGAAAATGCTATCCGGTTAGTTAAGCAAGAGCAAAAAGTAAAAAAAATGACCCTGTGGGTACATCCTTATGTATATGCCTTTATCACAAAAGGATTTCCTTCACTTTCACTTAAATGGAAGTGGGAATTCGGATTTGGACTTAAGGTCGTATCCTCCGCCTCTTTATCATTTTTAGAGTTCAAGATCGAAACAGATAATAATGGAAAGACCGACCTCGTATGAGGCCGGTCTTTTTTTTGTGCCACCTTGTAAGATAGCCCAGATTTCCTTTGTTTGTAATGACTATTTCTTTGCGGGAGGTGAATTATGGAGCGCTATTGTCCTTATGATACATTCGGTATACGTTTTCAAGAAAAATTCATAAGTGTCTGGATTTGGTATTTTGTGACCTATAGAAACAGGTTACACCAGGTATCAAACTGTTCTACTTGCTTTGAGCCATGTCTGGCGAGTTCTTTTCGGATATCTTCTATGCTTTTTTCTCTGGTAAGATCCCGGCCTTTCGAGTAGAATTTGTCAGCAAAGGCCAATAACTGTTCTTCAATAGTCCTGGGAATAAAGTCCTGTGCTGGCAAGGGCAATCCCTGTGCCAGGATGTCTGTACGGGTTATTCCAGCCCCTGTATGATTCTCAGCCATTGGTGCGAGACGGTCCAACCCATTTTCCCGCAGTAGCTGCCCTCCTATAAGACCGTGCTTAATATATGGTTCCTCACCATGACAATCTATATCCGGGGCCTTTGTAAAGATCATTCCGATGTCGTGGACCATTGCGCCCTGTTCAAGCAGTTTTTTGTCCACCATAAGTTCCGGCTTATTCCTGACTATAGCCAGAGCCTTGTCAGCCACCAGGCGACTGTGGGTAAGAAGTATATGTCTGGCCTCTCTGTCCCTGGGATAGTACTTGTCAATTACTTCAATAACGGCATCCCTGTCCATTCTCTACCTTTTTTTAAATATGACAGCTTCCGGAGCTTCAAGAATGACGGGATGAACTATGCCCAGTTGTTTGAGGATCAGGGGAACCAGATGCCTGTGCTCGAATGGTTCTATCCATGCCCCTTTATCGCTATGCCAGCCTGATACTATCAGAGGTAGGGGACTGTTGCCGCTGTTTCCAAAAGTCCTGCTGCCATTGGTGCTCAGCCTGCCATGCCAGCCTGGCTGAAGACGTATCAACACATCTCCGGTACGACTTGGAAAGAGGTTTTTGTCCCAAAGGCTGCCTCCCTCAAGTTTGAAGAGCAGGTCATTGAGAGGTAAGGCTCTGTCAATACCTGTTACTTCCATCAGAAAAACGGCTGCTTCTTCCTGCATTGTTGTGACATCCATCCCTTTACTCTCTATCAGTTGCCTGTCGAGATAAAGGTTGTTGTCATTTATTTCTAGTGCCCATTTGCCCTGGCCGTATTTGGCCATAAAGTAAAAGTTGAGCAGAGCTAATGTCTTACCAAGATCTACAGTGCCGGTATTTAGTCCCTTTCTACCATGAGTCCCTGTTGCTGCTGCTGGGGTACGTGCAGAAGTGAAGATTACCAGATAGTTGTTTTTACCAATATTTTTGTCAAGTACATCAAGCAGCCCTGCCATCAGAGCATCGATCTGCATTATAGTGGACTCCTTTAAGGGTGTAAGCAGTTCGTACTCATCCTCAAGGCTTCCTGTGTTAAACCCAACAGATAGCAGATCAGGAATATTATCCCTTCCAAAGTCAGTTGATTCTAAAAGGGCGACAGTTGCATCAAACGCAAGCTGGTTGGCCGTTGCTGGCGAAAGGGCCTGGAGGCCCTTGCGCTTATCGTTTAGCTGGTCCAGCCACAGGCTTTCATTTGCACTATTTGCATAATCCCTTATGTGCTTGAATATATTGTCCCAGTAAAGGAGATAATCGCAGTTGTATCCTGTTGCATGAAGCATCCATGGCTGGTCAACCCCGACTACAGCAGATAGAGATCCCGGGCCATAGAAATTTTTGAGGTAGTCACCAAGGCCTCTGGCCATGCTATTCAGGGCTGCAGTCTGGTAGTTGGCAGGTCCTTCGTTTGCATTGACAAAGCGACCGGTCTTACGGTCCAGCCATCTTTCACCTACCACCCCATGGCATGAGGGAGTGCAACCTGTGTAAAGGCTTGTAATCCTTGTTCCGGGATAGGCCGACAGGTCGGACGAATAAGCGCCCATAAAGCGCATTCCGTCACGGGAAAGCCTTATAATACCCTTGTTGCTGAGCTTAGGTTGTATCAGGAGTAACTGATCCTCACTCAGTTCATCAACTACCACAAAAAGAATCAAACGCGGTGCCTCAGGAAGCTGTCCCCGCAGTAGATTGCCGGACAGCAATAGCAGGATGCATAGCACCGTGCGCATCATACGTATCAATCCAGGCATCTGTTGGGGTATGCTTCAAGTGCTCTTTCGAGAATATCTATGGCTGCTGCCAGATCATCAATATTAAGTACGTAGGCAATCCTTACCTCCTTGGTGCCCTTTCCCGGGGTGATGTAAAAACCACTTGCAGGGGCCATCATCACAGTCTGGTTGTTGTAGCTGAAATCACTCAGGACCCACTGACAGAACTTGTCTGCATCATCAACAGGCAGTCTTGCTACCGTGTAAAATGCTCCCTTGGGCATTGGTGAAAATACGCCGGGTATGCGATTCAGTCTTTCAATCAGGAAGTTGCGACGCTTATTGTACTCTACGTTGGTTTCCCTGAAATACTCCTCCGGTGTTTCAAGTGAAGCCTCTGCAGCAATCTGCCCCAATGTAGGAGGACAGAGACGGGCCTGAGCAAACTTAAGGGCTGTCTCTATAATCCGTGGATTGCGTGAAAGCAGCATTCCAATTCGTAAACCGCATTCGCTGTATCTTTTGGATACTGAGTCGATCATTACTGCATGGTCTTCCAGCCCCTCAAGTTCCATTATCGAAATGTGCTGGGCTCCATCGTAGCAAAACTCACTATATACCTCGTCTGACAAGAGGTAAAGGTCATGACGCTTTACTATATCTTTCAGCTGTTCCAACTCCTCACGAGAATATAAATAACCCGTTGGGTTGTTGGGGTTACATATAAATATCGCCCTTGTCCTATCGGTTATAAGCTTTTCAATCTCCGAAAATGAGGGGAGAGCAAAACTTGTGTCGATATCCGAACTGAGGGGTACAACCTTTACACCAGTAGATGAAGCAAATCCGTAATAATTTGCATAAAAGGGCTCGGGAACAATTACTTCATCGCCAACGTCCAGACAGCTAAGGAAGGCAAGGCTTATGGCCTCGGAACCTCCTGTGGTAATCATCAGCTGATCTGTATTGATATTTATTCCCTTGGTCTTATAATATGCTGAAAGTTTTTTCCTGTATGATTCTCTACCCGCCGAGTGTCCATATTCTATCACGTTAAGGTCAAGGCTGTGCATCGCCTCGAGGGCAACCTGCGGAGTCTTGATATCAGGTTGTCCAATGTTAAGGTGGAATACCTTGATTCCTTTGTTTTTTGCTTGTTCAGCAAAGGGAACCA
>CAYNFX010000018.1:3450-5385 GCA_964396555.1 uncultured Alkaliflexus sp. | reverse complement strand
TTAAGGTGGAATACCTTGATTCCTTTGTTTTTTGCTTGTTCAGCAAAGGGAACCAGCCTGCGTATTGGAGAAGCAGGCATGACGGTACCGCGATGTGAGATACTTGGCATAGAAAGTCTGATTACTTGTTTTCCGGGTTACAATTAATAGTTAAATGCGGGATTTTAAGAACGAAATAAATGCAAAACTAAGGAATTTTTTAATGCATTGTTGGACTGTCTTCGTTTATATGTAGGCATCCATCAGATAATTTACTGATAAGTAATGGAATGATTGAAAAAAGAAACATGACTTTTATCATAATGGAACTTTGGCATTTTTTTTGAACCCTAAGTGCTGTCTCCATAACTCCCAAAACACCATCTTTATGAAACCTTTACACTTTCTCATCCAGTTATCGATTCTTTTCTTATTCTTATTTTTAAGTTTTCAGTTAAGTGCTTCCGGCGTGTCTGGTTGGGTGCGCGATGCACAAGGTACCCCTGTTGCAGGAGTGACTGTGTACATTTCAGAGCTCAGAACCGGAACAGCAACCAATAGTGAGGGTTATTATCAGGTTTCTTTAGTTCCGGGTAACTATAAACTCACTTTTCAGGCCGTGGGTTTTGAAAAGCGTGTGTTGAAGGTTTCAATCATTGAAGATCATTACGAAGAGTTGAATATTGAACTACAGGAGGGGCTGTTTCATATCCCTGAGGTTCGTGTTTATTCAGGCGGAGAGGACCCTGCCTACGCCATGATGAGAAAAGCCATTAGTCTGGCTCCCTACTATCTGCAACAGGCCAGTAGTTACGAGTCGGAAGTTTATTTGCGTGGTTCCTTTGTTTTGGACAAAGTTCCAAAGATATTAGGAAAGAGTGTGGCTGTGAGTGTCAACAGTCAGCAGGCAAAGGTAGGAGAGACCTATACATATGAGTCATTGAATCATCTTAAATTTATAGCCCCTGACACATTTCACCACACAATAGTCAGCTCACGCAGCACTTTCTCAGGACTGGATGAGAACTCCCCAATTGGTTATATCAATTCAAGTTTTTATGAAAGCGATAATGACTTGTTTATTTCACCACTTTCGCCTCAGGCCATGCGTCATTATAAGTTCAGGTATGAGGGCTATAGCATGGATGGCAATAGGGTGATAAATAAGATACGGGTAATTCCACGTCGTAAAAGTCAACAGTTATTGGAAGGAGATCTGTATCTGGTGGAGGGTTTGTGGTGCATTCATTCGGTGGATTTCAGTCTTGAAACTTTTTTCGGCGTTGTAAACATGCGCCAAATGTACGCACCCGTGTCGGATGGGATCTGGTTGCCAGTTAGTCATAATTTCAGGATAGTTGCCTCTATCATGGGGCTGAAGGGTAAGGCAAACTATGTGAGTTCTGTCAAGTATCTGGAAGTGGTAAGGAATATGAAACTGAGCCCTCCTGCTCTTATTGCTGATAAGCTTGCAGTTGAACCGGCTCCGGCTGAGGAGGTTTCAAAGCCTGTTAGCACAAAAGACCAGCGCCGGATGCAGGAGTTGATGGAGAAAGAAAATCTAAGCAACCGGGATATGATACGTTTGGCTGCCCTGATAGAAAAGGACAGCCAGCGACAAGAGACTAAGCGTAAGGAGGTTCTTGAGATTAAAAGCACCTATATGTTTAAGATAGAGAACGATAGTCTGTATCGTGACTCTGGCTTCTGGGAGTCTATACGACCCATTCCCCTCACGTTGGACGAAAAGCGTTCCTTTGCTGTTAAGGACAGTTTGCTGGCGGTGAGCAAGGACTCCCTGGCGTCAGATTCCGCAAATACAGCTAAGAAGTTTACAAAAATTCTAAGCCAGATATTGGATGGACCAACCTTCCCCAGAGAGGGAGCCTATAAGTTTCGTTACGGAGGCCTGACTGATCTTTCTGCCCTGGGCTTTAATGCGGTGGATGGATGGCG
>CAYNFX010000018.1:0-3350 GCA_964396555.1 uncultured Alkaliflexus sp. | reverse complement strand
AGTAATGCCGATTACCTTTTACTTGAAGGAGGTGCTTACAGAAAGGCTGAGTTATTATTTAAGCCTACCTTTTCCTGGTTGCTTAATGGAGGTTGGTATTTACGCAATAAGCAAATGCATTTTTCTCAGTTTAAGCATTTTCAGACTTCAGCCTCACCTCTGTTGTTTAGCGATTTTACCACAGGCTTGTTTTTACTTGATGATTATGAGGCATCCACTAATTCATGGTTTATAAGAGCCGGAGCCACTTATTCATCTCCTTGGTTGTTGCTTAAAAATCTGCCGTTTTTCAGTAACAGGGTATGGAATGAAAACCTGCACATCAACTACCTGCATACACCTGAGAACCCGCATTACTTTGAGACGGGCTACAGTATCAGTCGTATTTTCATGGTTGGAAGCATTGGTGTGTTTGCCGGTTTCTCTGAGGGTAGTTATTCACATTGGGGTCTTAAGGCTGCCATCACCTTGTGGTGATGGCAAATATTTTCTATTTTTGCTGCTTAACTGCCCGAGAGGCATATTCCGAACAAAGCTGAATCATGGAGATAGCAAGTAAGTATGATGCTTCGCAATGCGAAGAGAAATGGTATTCCTATTGGATGGAGAAGGGCTTTTTTAAGTCGAAGCCTGATAATCGTGAACCCTATACTATCGTAATACCCCCGCCAAATGTGACCGGTGTGTTGCATATGGGGCATATGCTCAACAATACCATTCAGGATATCCTGATCAGGCGTGCAAGGATGCTTGGAAAGAATGCCTGTTGGGTACCGGGTACCGATCATGCCTCAATTGCTACAGAGGCTAAGGTGGTTAACAAACTGCGTGAGCAGGGCATTGCCAAGACCTCTCTGACCCGTGATGAGTTTCTTGAACATGCCTGGTCCTGGACTGACAAGCACGGAGGTATCATACTTGAACAGCTTAAGAAACTTGGTGCTTCATGTGATTGGGATCGTACCTGCTTCACAATGGATGAGACAAGGAGTCAGGCTGTAATTGAGGCCTTTGTTGACCTGTACCGCAAGGGATATATATACAGGGGAGTGAGGATGGTCAACTGGGATCCAAAGGCCCTTACTGCTGTTAGTGATGAGGAGGTTAATTACAAGGAGCTTGATTCAAAGCTTTACTATATACGCTACAGGGTAGAAGGAACCCCAGACGAGTATGTTACTATAGCTACAACCCGTCCTGAGACGATCCTGGGTGATACTGCTGTGTGTGTTAATCCATCTGATGAACGTTTCAAACATCTGGCAGGCAAGCGTGTGTTGGTACCTCTTATCAACCGTTCCATTCCTGTTATTGTTGATGAATACGTTGATATGGAGTTTGGTACCGGCTGCTTGAAGATCACTCCGTCTCACGATGTCAACGACTATGAGATAGGACTGCGTCACAATCTTGAGAGCATCAACATCCTTAATGATGATGGAACTCTAAGCGAGGCTGCCCAGATTTATGTAGGCCGCGACCGTTTCGAAGTACGTGATGAGATAGAAGGTGCCCTTAAAGAGGCAGGCAACCTTGAAAAGGTTGAGAATTACAAAAATAAGGTAGGCTATTCAGAACGTACCGATGTGGTAATTGAGCCTCGTCTAAGTACACAGTGGTTCCTGCGTATGGGCGAACTTGCAAAGCCTGCTCTTGATGCAGTTATGAATGATGATGTATGTTTCCACCCGGCTAAGTTTAAGAACCTGTACCGCCACTGGATGGAAAATGTTAAAGATTGGTGTATATCACGCCAGCTGTGGTGGGGACACCGTATTCCGGTTTACTACCTTGCCGACGGGTCTTTCGTAGTAGCTGCTAGCGATGAGGAAGCTCTTGCCCTGGCTAAGGAAAAGACCGGCAATCAAACTCTCACCATTGGCGACTTGCGTCAGGATGAAGACGTGCTTGATACATGGGCATCATCATGGCTATGGCCTATTTCTGTTTTTGATGGCTTCGGCTCTGATAAAAGGGATATTGAGTATTATTATCCTACATCTGACCTGGTAACAGGACATGATATAATTTTCTTCTGGGTGGCCCGTATGGTTATGGCCGGATATTACTTCAAGGGAAAGCAACCTTTCAGCAATGTGTATTTTACCGGAATGGTTCGCGACAAGCAAGGTCGTAAGATGTCCAAGTCTCTTGGAAACAGCCCCGATCCTCTTGATCTGATAGCCACCTACGGTGCTGATGGTGTAAGAGTCGGTATGTTGTTGTGCTCCCCTGCCGGTGGGGACCTGCGCTTTGACGAGAGTCTGCCTGAACAGGGAAGAAACTTTGCAAACAAGATATGGAATGCCTTCAGACTTGTTAAGGGCTGGCAGGTTAGTGAGACGGCCGAACAGCCTGAAAGTGCACGCCTGGCTATTGAGTGGTTTGACAACAGACTGCAAAAAGAACTTGGAGCAATTGATGATATGTTTTCCAAGTACAGAGTTTCAGACGCTCTAATGGCAGTCTATAACCTGTTTTGGGATGAATTCTCAAGCTGGTACCTAGAACTGGTTAAGCCGGCCTTTGGTCAGCCGTCAGATGCCAAGACCTATGAAGCAACTATTGCCTTTTTTGACAAGATGATGAGACTCTTGCATCCCTTTATGCCATTCATTTCTGAGGAAATATGGCAGCAACTGAGCCTGCGCAAGGATGGAGAAAGTATCATGGTCAGTATGATGCCTGAGATTCGAGGTTATAATGAAGGGTTGTTGCAGGATTTCGAACTGGTCAAAGAGGCCATACAGAATATCCGAACAGTTAGGAAGAATCACAATCTTGCAATGAAGGAGGCCGTCGAACTAAAGGTTCTTGCCGGAGAGGATGGTTATGTGGAACGCCTCAACCCGGTTGTCACTAAGCTTGCAAACCTTGACACGGTGACTGTCGTCACCGAGAAACCCGGATCGGCTGCCGGCTTTATGGTAAAGTCATCTGAGTTCTTTGTTCCCCTGGCTTCAACTATAGATCCACTTGAGGAACTTGCAAAACTGAAGAGTGAATTGCAGTATGCCGAAGGTTTTCTTGCAAGTGTTATGAAAAAGCTGGGTAACGAACGCTTTGTGGCCAGCGCTCCTGCAAATGTTGTAACGCTTGAGCAACAGAAAAAGGCTGATGCCGAAGCCAAGATTGCTGTGCTTAAGGATAGAATCGCTGAATTGCAGTAATATTGTAATAGAAAGTTATAGCCCCCGGATGCCCGAGCATCCGGGGGCTTTTGTTTTGGTTTATAGAAAACACTACATTTGATGAACCATACAATCTTTAACCCGTTGTTAGGGTTAAACAATTAACGTACATAAGATATGAAGTCAGTAAAAGTTTGGTTGTCCGTTATTTTACTTATT
>CAYNFX010000017.1:0-27611 GCA_964396555.1 uncultured Alkaliflexus sp. | reverse complement strand
AAATACACAAAAGCATCAGGGATTACAGTTCTGATAACCTTCTCCGTAGGTATCATCGCAGCCTGGATACGAGTAGCATAGTTGATACTATCTGTTAGATTCTGATTGATTCTGGAAAGTATCTCCCTCTGTTCTTCAATCTTGTGTTTGTCTATATTTTTCTCTTCAAGCGAACGATTGGCTCTCTTGTAATGCCTGATGCGGTAATTAATAAACAGCTGTATCACAAAGATTAAAAGCAGGAGGTAGAACGCATAAGCATACTTTGTCATCCACAACGGTGGGGTAATGTAAATCGGAAGCTCTAGCGGCTGATTATTCCATGTAAAATCGTTGTTTGATGCCATAATACGCAGCTTATATCTGCCCGGCATCAGATTGGATAATGTAAGACTGTTGCTTGTGGTCACAGGCCTCCATTCAGTGTCATAGCTTTCGACCATCACCTTGTAGCTGTTCTTCTCCGGTTGGGTAAATTCCAATGCCGCAAAGGTCAAATTAACAAGAAGCTGTAGCTTGTACTTGATTCTAAGCTCACTCAGCTCGCCTATAACGACTTCTTTGCAGTCGCCCTTATTACAAATCGAAATATCGGTTATTGCTATGCGAGGTCTGTGAGTATTGAAACTTATGGAATCAGGGTGAACCCAGCACAGACCGCCTACTCCACCAAAGTAGATAGCTCCGTCTTTACTGTTTAGGGCACAGCCCAGATTGAAGAGTTGCGGTGGCACTCCATCATGTATGTCGTAGTCACGAATTGTTCCTTCTGGAGAGATCATCGTTATACCCCTACTAGAGGTAACCCATATCCTACGTTTACCGTCGGGTATGACCGACGGCACCTTCTCATCGCGGATAGCCTGACTTGCCTCCACAATAATAGAATCCTCCCTTACACGAATTACTGAATAAAGCCCCGACCTGGTTCCTGCCCAGAGCTTTCCCGAATTATCTAGGGCCAATGATTGTATTTGTAAATCATTCAGGGGTATTATCTTCCCACTATTATTTTCAAAGTAAGCCAGTCCATCGTCTGTTCCAATCCAGACACCACTTACTCCATCCAGACACAACGCAGTGATATGATCAGTTGGGAGGGTCTTGCTACCCTCCTCACTGAAATAGCTGAACATCTTTTGATTGTTGTACCGGTAAAGTCCGAAATGAGTACCAAACCACATATTGCCGATACTATCACCCATTACAACAGTTACCGGATTATTCTTAAGCAATGTGGCATAACGGACGTCGTTAACATAGTTAAACTCCGTTACCCTGTGGGAAACCGGATCAATGGTATAGATACCGGTATTGCTACCTACCCAGATCAGACCTTTACCATCTTCATAAATAGACCCTACAGCGTCATCTAAACTTCTATATCTCTCTGGATTTAGCACATAATGCCGCACCATTTTCCTTTCTTTATCAAGCACATAAATGCCGCTTGTGAGCGTGCCCAGCCAAAGTCTGCCTTTCGTATCCTCATATATAGAGCGAATATTGAATGACCGCATATCAAGATCACTTGCATTCTCTTCACTCAAACTTGAGAATTTTGGAGGGATCATATTAACCTTATAAAGGCCATTGAATCGTGTACCAATCCACAACAGATCAGAGGCATCACTGTATATTACACTTATCTCACCCTGAATAAGAGGTTGTCCGTTACCAGACTTAAAAAAAAGCTCATGACGCTGAGCTCCGCTTTTGTACATCTCTAGTCCCCTGCTGGTTCCGAGCCATATATTGCCGTGGATGTCGTAACTTATCGCATTGACAGCCACTTTAGCTCCATAGCTGCCAGAAGCCGGGATCGGCATCATCTGCTTACCGGGCTCTAAAATATAAAGTCCGCTTTCTGCACCAATCAGATAGTTACTTCTTGAAATCTGTTGTATATGGTGTACCTCGTCCTGAAAAACAACAGACTGGTTCTCATACTTATGAAGCCGCTCAAACATTCCCGTCCTGATGCTGAAGCGATTAAGACCGTCCTTGGTCCCAATCAGAAAGGTCGTGTCACTCTCCTCAATTATCTGATTGCCTATATTGCCTGAGCGTTTAAATACATTGGAAAAGTGTCCGTATGATTTGAAGCTGTCATCAGGCTCATTGTACTTTACAAGAAAAGTCTCCAGCTTAATCCACATCTCACCTGTTGGCGAAAGATAAAAATCAGTTACTGTGTTTTCAGGAAGAGAGGCTGCATCGCCAGGTATGTGCCTGTAATGTTTGAATTTTCCAGTCTGGGTAATCAACACGGAGATACCTCTTCTTTTAGTACCAATCCAAATATTACCGTTACGGTCTTCCTGAATTGCAGTGATGCAGTTGCCCGCCAAAGAAAACTCCGGATCGCCATCGCTTTTTAACACTTCAAAAGCGTAACCGTCGTATCTGTTTAGTCCATCTTCGGTACCTATCCAAAGGAAACCTCTGCTATCCTGAAATATGGCATTTATTGAATTATTCGAAAGTCCCTCTGAAATTGTAAAATGATCAGCAGAAGGATTACTCGCATTCAGCTTCACGCTGAGCACAAGCAATATAAACAGGAAAACCGATAATTTTCTGTAAAGACTGTACACTAAAATATTTCTCAAGAACGATATTATTAACAAGCTTATACGGTATATAAAAAAAAGCGTTCCAACAAAGACATGAATTCTTCCTTGTTTGTCATTGAAGTATAAATATAGCTTAATACCTGAAATGCGAAAATCCCTGTACATAAAAATGTACAGGGATTAGCTCCCTAACTATGCCTGGTTAATACTAAACCAAGATTTAATTCTTTGTTTGGATTATCATTTCTGCTTAAATCCTACCTTATCCATGTACCATTCGAGAGACTGGGATGACGGTCTCTCAAGCGGTTGACCGTAAATCCTATCCCAAACGAGTGATGACAGCACACCAAGTGACCTGGATACACCAAACAAAACGGTGTAAATCGGGTGTTCGGTAATACCGTAACTTGTAAGCAAACTACCAGAGATGGCATCCACATTTGGCCATGGATTCTTCACCTTGCCGGTACTTCTAAGCACTTCGGGCACTACTTCGTAGATATTCCTTACAAGTTTGATAAGCGGAGCTTCTGGAATATATTTGTTTGCAAAGTCTAATTGCTCGGAAAATCTTGGGTCAGTCTTACGCAGCACGGCATGTCCATAGCCAGGAATAACCCTGCCTTGTTTCAGCGTATTCTCTGCATATTCTTTGATCTGTGCCTTTGTCGGATTGTCTGTACCAATCTCTTCGATTAGTTGTTCCAGCCATACCATAACTTCCTGGTTTGCCATACCGTGAAGCGGACCTGCCAGGCCGTTCATACCGGCGGCGAAACTGTAATAGGGATTTGATAAAGCTGTACCCACAAGGTGAGTCGTATGTGCTGATACATTACCACCTTCGTGGTCAGCATGCAGCACCATATAAAGTCGCATCAGACGTTTGATTTCCTCGCTGTCATAACCCATCATATGAGCCAGGTTACCCGCCCAGTCGAGTGATGGATCCATATCAATATACTTTTCGTTGTGGAAGACCCTCCTGTAGATATACGCAGCAATTACCGGAAGACGACTAATTAGATCATTCACCCCTTCATACATCGGATCCCAGTAATCCTTCTTGTCCATACCTTCCATGTATGCCTTGCGGAAGTGAGATTGGGTACTCATGGCAAGGATGGCGGTATTAAACTGAATCATTGGGTGAGCGCTCTTGGGCAGAGAATTGATAACATCAAAAGCATGACCAGGTATGTCGGCAGCGCGACGAGCCCAGTCTTTTGAAATAAAATCAACTGTTGCCTTGTCAGGTATCTCACCTAATAACATAAGATAAAACAGACCTTCTGGAAGAGGTTCTCCATCTTGTTTTAGTTTAGGAAGATGTTGTCTTAGTTCAGGGATAGAATAATCTCTGAAACGAATGCCTTCCTCAGGATCCAGGGAAGATGTATCGGTAAGTAGGGCTACTATTCCTTTCATCCCTGATATCACCTGTTCCAAGGTAACTTCCTGTATAACGTCATTCCCATGCTCAGCAACAAGCCTTTTTAACAGTTCGGCACGCTTTGAGCCTACTTCTTTTAGTTTCAGTTTTACCGGATCCATAGGTATTGATTTGATTATATTCGGTTAATTATTTTAGCTATCTATACCTAAAGAACAGCGAAATCAAACTTTTGTTCTATTATCTGATTAATAGACTCAAAAAAACGAAAAAAGCCACCCTGGGAGGGGTGGCTTTTGTGAAATATCGCAAAAAAGTATTACTTCTTAATTACTTTCTTGTATCCATAGATAGCTGAAGCACCAAGTTCTTCTTCGATACGGAGGAGCTGGTTGTACTTAGCCATACGGTCTGAACGGCTCAATGAACCAGTCTTGATCTGGCCACTGTTAGTAGCTACTGCAATGTCGGCAATAGTAGAATCTTCAGTTTCACCTGAACGGTGTGAAGTTACTGATGTATAACCGGCACGGTGAGCCATTTCGATTGCGTCAAGTGTTTCAGTCAAAGTACCGATTTGGTTAACCTTGATAAGAATAGAGTTACCTGCACCTAGTTCGATACCTTTTTGCAGATATTCGACATTGGTTACGAAAAGGTCATCACCAACCAGCTGGCACTTGTCACCAATTGCCTTAGTCAGTTCTACCCAACCGTCCCAGTCATTTTCGCTGCAACCGTCTTCGATGCTGTCGATAGGAAACTTAGATACGAGTTCAGCAAGATAAGCAACCTGCTCACTAGAGGTCCTCTTCTTACCCTTTTCACCTTCAAACTTTGTATAATCGTAGGTTCCGTTTTTGAAGAACTCAGATGCAGCACAGTCAAGACCAATTGAGACCTGACCACCTTCTTCAAGTCGTCCTGCCTTGTAACCAGCAGCCTCGATAGCTTTGATAATGCTGTTAAGAGCATCTTCTGTTCCATCAAGTGCGGGAGCAAAACCGCCTTCGTCACCTACTGCAGTGCTAAGGCCACGGTCATGAAGTACTTTCTTAAGCGAGTGAAAAACTTCAGCACCCATACGAAGACCTTCCTTAAAGCTCTTTGCACCAACAGGACGAATCATAAATTCCTGGAATGCGATAGGAGCATCAGAGTGAGAACCACCATTGATGATATTCATCATAGGTACGGGAAGAACCTTAGTATTGGTACCACCGATGTAACGGTACAGAGGCATGCCTGAATATTCAGCTGCAGCCTTAGCAACAGCAAGAGATACACCAAGGATCGCATTTGCACCCAGGTTACTCTTAGTCTTTGTACCATCAAGAGCAAGCATCTTATTGTCGATACCTACTTGGTCAAGTACGCTGTGACCGATAAGAGCCTTTGCAATAACAGTATTTACGTTTTCTACTGCCTTGAGCACACCTTTTCCGAGATACCTTTTCTTGTCACCGTCGCGAAGTTCCAAGGCCTCATTTTCTCCAGTAGAAGCACCCGAAGGAACAGCAGCACGACCAACAATGCCGCATTCAAGAGTTACCTCAACCTCTACGGTTGGGTTACCGCGAGAATCCAAGATCTCACGTCCGTGGATATTAGCAATTAATCCCATAGTAATAATTATTTATAAGAAGTTATTAATTCACTCAACAAAAAGAGGATAAAGCCAAGAAGTCTTTATCCCCTTTCAAGATCATTTTCTGGAAACAGACCTTAAGCTCTGCACCTGATTATTCTTCAGATTTCTCAGTACCTGCTGCGCTTTCAGCAACTGGTGTTGCAGTACCTTCAGCTGTAGCGGTAGTCTTCTTGCTTCCGCGACGGCTACGACGTGCAGTTTTCTTTTCTGCAGCCTTGCCTGTACCAAGCATGTTTTCGTTATAGTCTACAAGCTCAATATAGCATATTTGAGCCGCATCACCCAAACGGTAACCCAGTTTGAGGATTCTTGTATATCCTCCTGGACGGTTTGCAACCTTTTGTGAAACTTCACGGAAAAGTTCAGTAACAGCTTCTTTGTTTTGAAGATAGCTGAATACGATACGACGTGAATGTGTTGTATCTTCCTTAGAGCGATTGATCAACGGCTCTACATATTTCCTAAGTTCCTTTGCTTTTGCTACAGTGGTCTTGATTCTTTTATGCAAGATCAAGGACGCTGCCATATTTGACAGCATTGCCTTTCTGTGAGAACTTGTCCTGCCCAGATGGTTGTTTTTGTTCCTATGTCTCATCGTTACTTATTCCTTGTCTAATTTATACTTAGAAATGTCCATACCAAAGGTAAGGCTCATTCCTGTCAACAAATCGTCTAATTCAGTAAGTGATTTCTTACCAAAGTTCCTGAATTTTAACAGATCATTGCGGTTGTATTGTACCAACTCACCCAATGTCTCTACATCTGCTGCCTTAAGACAGTTGAGAGCTCTTACCGACAGGTCGAGGTCAACCAGCTTAGTCTTAAGCAACTGACGCATATGCAGTACTTCTTCATCAAACTCCTCATTACCGTATTTTTCATCAGTATCGAGAGTAATCTTTTCGTCTGAGAAGAGCATAAAGTGGTGTATCAGGATCTTGGCAGCCTCTTTGAGAGCATCTTTTGGGAATATAGAACCATCTGTTGTAATTTCCAACATCAGTTTCTCATAGTCTGTCTTCTGCTCAACCCTGAAGTTTTCCACCCAGTACTTTACGTTCTTGATGGGGGTAAATATTGAGTCTATGGCAATTGTGCCAAACTCCTGATCGGGTGAACGGTTCTCCTCTGCCGCAACCCATCCACGGCCCTTGGCAATGGTAAAGGTCATATTAAGATTAACTTCCGGATTCATCCTTACAATGACCAATTCAGGATTCAGCACCTTAAAATTGGACATAAAAGAATCAAGATCTCCTGCCGTCAAAACGTCTTTTCCGGATACAGTAACTGTAAACTTCTCGCTGTCACCTTCTTCTATAACTTTCTTTAGACGAATCTGCTTAAGATTAAGTATTATCTCAGTTACATCATCAACAACTCCTGGAATATTGGAAAACTCGTGATCTACTCCTTCAATCTTAACAGTTGTAACAGCATAACCCTCCAATGACGAGAGTAAGATTCTTCTTAAGGCATTTCCAATTGTTATACCATATCCTGGTTCTAGAGGACGGAATTCAAATCTACCGAACTTGTCATCAGCCTCAAGCATGATGACCTTATCAGGTTTTTGGAACGCTAATATTGCCATAAGAATAAATTATTTAGAGTACAATTCTACAATCAACTGTTCCTTAATATTCTCCGGTATTTCAGATCTTTCAGGAGTATTCAGGAACTTACCGGTCATGCTGTTTTTGTCAAATTCCAACCAGGAATACTTGTGAACGCTTGAATTTGCGAGAGCACTGTTGATAGCTTCAAGAGATTTTGACTTCTCACGAACAGCAACAACTTGACCCGCTTTAAGGGTATATGAAGGTATATTGACAACAGCTCCATCTACTGTAATGTGACGGTGACTTACTAATTGCCTTGCAGCAGCTCTTGATGCAGCTAATCCCATACGGTATACTACATTATCAAGACGAGATTCAAGAAGCACTAGCAATATCTCACCTGTAACACCAGGGTGTGCATTTGCTTTCTTGAAAAGGTTACTAA
Organism: uncultured Alkaliflexus sp.; assembly: GCA_964396555.1. Lineage (GTDB taxonomy): Bacteria > Bacteroidota > Bacteroidia > Bacteroidales > Marinilabiliaceae > Geofilum. The sequence goes on along the minus strand of CAYNFX010000017.1, from coordinate 19,981 downwards.
ACTGCTTTTCAAGAATACCATAAGTATACTTAGCCTTTTGCTTTTCCTTAAGCTGTTGGCCATATTCACTTGTTTTTCTTCTCCTGTTATTGCCATGTTGGCCTGGAGGATAGTTCTTCTTTTCAAAACTCCTATCGGGACCATAAATAGGCTCCCCGAATTTACGTGCTATTTTAGTCTTTGGACCTGTATATCTAGCCATTCTACTAAATTTTTGATTTTAAATTTTTGATTTTAAAGATTGAATATGACAGCCGCAAGATTATTGAAGGAAGGTTTGAGGTAATAACCTATCCAGTATTCAAAATTCAAATCAAAAATTTATGGTTAATAACTAGTTGTAAAAATTATACCCTACGTCTTTTGGGAGGACGGCAACCATTGTGTGGTAGTGGAGTAACATCAACAATCTCTGCAACTTCAATACCGGATCCATGAATAGCACGAATAGCTGATTCACGTCCATTGCCAGGTCCCTTTACAAATACTTTTACCTTACGTAAGCCCAAATCGTATGCCACTTTGGCACAATCATTGGCAGCTACTTGTGCAGCATAGGGAGTGTTCTTCTTTGAACCTCTAAATCCCATCTTACCTGCACTGGACCAAGATATCACCTGACCATTAGCATTAGTCAGGCATACGATAATGTTATTAAACGATGAATGAACGTGAGCCTGTCCTGCGGCCTCCACCTTCACTACTCTTTTCTTCTGTGTTCCTGCCTTCTTAGCCATGTTCTAATGATTATTTAGTAGCTTTCTTCTTGTTTGCAACCGTTTTCTTCTTACCCTTACGAGTACGGGCATTGTTCTTAGTTGACTGACCACGAAGCGGTAAGCCAAGGCGGTGACGAATACCACGGTAGCAACCGATGTCCATCAGACGCTTAATGTTAAGTTGAATCTCAGAACGAAGCTCACCTTCGGTTTTAATTGTAGAACCAATTAATTCACGAATGGCAGTTATCTGATCATCGTTCCAGTCTTTTACCTTCATATTTACATCAATACCAGCCTCGTTAAGAAGCATTGTAGCCCTGCTACGACCTATTCCGTAAATATAGGTCAGGGCAATTTCGCCTCGTTTATTGGCTGGGATGTCTACTCCTGCAATTCTTGCCATATTCTATAATTTATCCTTGACGTTGTTTAAACTTTGGATTCTTCTTGTTTATAACATATATGCGACCTTTGCGCTTTACAATCTTACAGTCTGCGCTACGCTTCTTGACTGATGCTCTTACTTTCATAATATTATAGTATTGAGTATTTTACTTATACCTGTAACTTATCCTTCCCTTAGTAAGGTCATAAGGAGACATTTCTACCTTTACCTTGTCACCAGGGAGTATCTTAATATAGTGCATCCGCATCTTTCCAGAGATATGCGCTGTTATCACGTGGCCATTTTCCAGCTCAACACGAAACATCGCATTGGAAAGTGCTTCTATAATAGTACCATCTTGCTCTATTGAGGCTTGTTTAGCCATATAACTTACTCGTTTAAAATTAAGACTGCAAAGTTAATACTTCTTCAACAAATTTAAAACTAGAAAGAACATCACAAGTATTTTTCCCAACGGCAACTGTATGTTCAAAATGCGCTGAAACCTTGTGATCAGCCGTTCTGATGGTCCATTGGTCATCCTCCATATAAATTTGTCTTTTGCCAAGATTTATCATCGGCTCGATTGCAATCACCATTCCCTTTCGAAGTTTGATGCCGTTGCCTCGTCTGCCGTAATTGGGAACTTCAGGCTCTTCATGAAGATTGCGACCCACACCATGACCTACCATCTCCCTTACAACCGAATACCCTCTTGACTCACAGTATTCTTGAACTGCATAGCCTATATCGCCTATTCTGTTGCCTTCAACAGCTTTTTCGATACCCTTAAAAAGTGACTCTCTTGTTGCCTGTAGTAAAGCCCTAACTTCCGGAAGAACCTCACCAACCTCAAAGGTATAGGCACTGTCACCATAAAATCCATTAAGCTTTACTCCACAATCAACCGAAATTATATCTCCTTCCTTTAACGGCTTGTTATTGGGTATTCCATGTACCACCTGATCATTGACCGAAGTACAAATAGAATTTGGAAATCCGTTGTAATTCAAAAACGCAGGCTCTCCGCCATTATCCCGAATAAAGGTTTCAGCGATTTTATCAAGTTCAAAAGTTGTTACTCCCGGCCTGATAACCTTGGCTACTTCTGCCAGGGCCCTTGCTACAAGCAGATTGCTCTGCCGTATCAATTCAATCTCTTCGTCACTCTTTAAGTATATCATCTTCTCTTAATAGCAACAATCTAGTAAGCAGCAGCTCCTCCTCCGCTACGTCCCTTAATTCTTCCGGATTTCAACAATCCGTCATAGTGACGCATCAGTAAATGACTTTCTATTTGCTGCAAGGTATCCAATACTACACCAACAAGGATAAGCAATGAAGTACCTCCGTAAAACTGAGCAAAGTTGGGATCTACACCCGCCATTTGTGCAAAAGCAGGAAGGATAGCAACTAAGGCCAGAAAAATAGAGCCCGGCAGGGTAATCTTTGACATTACCGAATCAAGAAATTCAACCGTCTTCTTACCTGGTTTAACGCCAGGGATAAAACCGCCGTTACGTTTCATATCATCCGCCATCTGAGTGGGATTGATAGTAATGGCAGTATAAAAATAAGTGAACAATATGATTAGCAATGCAAATACAAAGTTGTACCAAAAACCTGTGTAGTTAGAAAACACGGCAGCAAATCCTGTAGCACTATCTGTTTGAACATACCCTGCAAATACCATAGGTATAAACATAATAGCCTGAGCAAAGATTATTGGCATAACGCCGGCAGCATTAACCTTCAAAGGAATATACTGACGAACTCCGCCATACTGCTTATTACCAACTATTCTCTTGGCATACTGTACGGGAACCCTCCGTGTACCTTGTACCAACAGAATAGCACCTTCAAATATGAAGAACAAAACTACAATTTCGATCAGCAGCATTAAAAAGCCACCGCCTTCTTCCAGTCTTGAAACCAGTTCGGCCAACAATGCAAACGGCAACCTTGAGATAATACCTACCATAATGATAAGCGAGATTCCGTTGCCAATACCCTTATCGGTTATCCTTTCACCAAGCCACATTACAAACATACTACCAGCGGTAAGTATGATTGTGGAGCTCACAGTGAATAGCCATCCTGAAGTGATAAATGCAGATTCAGGCAGTTGCATATGCAGGTTTGCAATGTAACCGGGTGCCTGAAACAGCAAAATAACAACTGTCAGATACCTTGTTATCTGGTTGACCTTCTTACGACCACTCTCCCCTTCACGCATCAAGCGTTGAAAGTAAGGAACTGCTATACTAAGCAGCTGAATAAAGATGGATGCAGAAATGTAGGGCATAATACCCAGTGCCATGATTGAAGCATTGGCAAAGGCACCTCCCGAAAACATGTTAAGCAACCCCATTACCCCTGAACTGGTCTGATCAACAAGATTAGACAACTGTGTCGGATCAATACCGGGCAAAACAACTTTTGAGCCCAGACGATAAATCACAACCAGTCCCAGAGTGGTTAAAATTCGACTCCTGAGATCATCGATTTTCCAGATATTTCGGATGGTTTCGATAAGTTTCATGTCTTTTCAATAGATTATAAGCTCTTGGCCCTAGCGGCTATAGCCGCCATAGCTTCAAGATCATAGTTTCACAACAGTTCCCTGAGCTGCTTCAATTGCAGCTACAGCTGATTTTGAGAATGCATGCGCTTTTACTTCTACCTTAGCGCTAAGAGTGCCTTTTCCAAGTATCTTGATAAGGGCGTTCTTACTTACAAAACCAGCATCAATAAGGTTTTGCGGATCAATAACCGTCCAACCAAACTTATCAACTAAACCCTGAAGTACAGCAAGATTAATAGCCTTGTATTCAACGCGGTTGATATTTTTGAAGCCAAACTTGGGAACTCGTCTTTGAAGTGGCATCTGACCACCTTCAAATCCGATCTTTATTTTATAACCTGAGCGGGATTTAGCTCCCTTGTGACCACGTGTAGAGGTTCCACCGTGTCCGGAACCTTGTCCACGGCCTATCCTCTTAGAATAGTGAGTCGATCCTGACGCAGGTTTTAACTCATTAAGTTTCATAACTATACAATTAACGTCGTTAGATTCTACTTTTCAACTTTTACAAGGTGTCTTACAGTCTCCACCATTCCCAGGATACTAGCAGTATCCTCATGTTCAACGGTGGCATGCATCTTCCTCAAGCCAAGGGCTTCAAGAGTTCTCTTTTGAGTTTTGTTGCACCTTATCTTGCTGCGAACCTGAGTTATCTTGATCTTTGCCATAATTTCACAAATTAACCGTTAAACACTTTATCCAGGGCAATACCTCTGTGCTGAGCAACAGTAGCTGCATCGCGCAATTCGCACAGTGCTTCCATAGTTGCTTTAACGAGGTTGTGTGGGTTGGAAGAACCTTTAGACTTTGCCAGTACGTCTTTTACACCAGCACTCTCAAGCACAGCACGCATCGCACCACCGGCAACAAGACCAGTACCACTAGATGCAGGCTTAAGAAAAACCTTAGCACCACCAAACTTTGCAAACTGCTCGTGAGGTATAGTTCCGTTAATTACGGGTACCTTAACAAGATTCTTCTTGGCGGCCTCCATTCCTTTAGCTATGGCGGTTGTTACCTCATTGGCTTTACCCAGTCCCCATCCTACAATACCATTCTCATTACCTACAACGACAATGGCGGAAAAGCTAAAGGTTCTACCTCCTTTAGTTACTTTGGTAACGCGATTGATGGCTACTAACCTATCCTTCAGTTCAAGGTCGTTAGTTGTACGAACTCTCTTTGTATTTACTGCCATAATGTATTATAATTTAAGGCCTGCCTCGCGAGCAGCGTCCGCTAATTGTTTTACTCTACCATGATACAGATAACCGTTACGGTCAAATATAACCGCTTCGATGCCGGCTGTCTTGGCTTTGTCAGCAATAACCTTACCAACAAGTGCAGCCTGTTCTATCTTGGTCACTTTCTGAGAAGCTATCTCTTTTTCAAGAGATGAAGCTGATACTATGGTCTTTCCTTCCTTATCATTGATCAGTTGAACCGAGATCTGCTTGTTGCTTCTGTATACTGTCATCCTAGGCCTCTCAGCTGTTCCGAGAATCTTGCCCCGGATGCGTACCTTTATTTTGTTCCGTCTTTCTAATTTCGATAAAGTCATAACACTAACATTTAATCAAATTAAACTTTTGCGCTCTTACCTGCCTTGCGTCTGATCTCTTCACCAACGAAGCGAATACCCTTACCGTTATATGGTTCAGGGCTACGCAATGAACGGATCTTGGCACAAACCTGACCTAATAACTGTTTGTCAGTAGATTCAAGTGTTATTATCGGATTACTTTTCCGGTCGGTGACAGCTTCAACTTTGATCTCTTTTGGTAACTCGATTACAATCGGGTGAGAAAAACCCAGAGCTAGTTCCAACAACTGACCGTTGGAAGTTGCACGATAACCAACTCCAACAAGCTCCATTTTCTTAACATAGCCTTGAGCAACTCCAACAATCATATTGTTGATAAGAGACCTGTAAAGACCATGAAGAGAACGGTGTTCCTTTCCATCACTTGGACGGGCCAGTGTAATGACTCCATCAGTGATATCTATTTTTATATCGGGATTTATGCGTTGATTTAACTCTCCTTTAGGTCCCTTAACGGTAACCACATCATCCTTAATTGTTACGCTTACTCCCGCAGGTATATGTATGGGTAATTTTCCTATCCTAGACATAACTTATCTCCTTTTTAATAAACGTAACATAATACTTCACCACCAACCTTATGCATTCTAGCCTCTTTGTCGGTCATAACACCCTGAGAGGTAGATAAGATGGCTATTCCAAGGCCGTTAAGGACGCGGGGAACAGATCTATAGCCTGTATACTTCCTTAAACCAGGGGTTGAAACGCGCTTCATGCTCTTAATAGCAGGCGCTTTGGAAACAGGATCGTACTTGAGGGCGATCTTTATTACGCCCTGCTTTCCGTCTTCGATAAACTTGTAGTTGAGAATATAACCTTTCTCAAAAAGAATCTTGGTCATTTCTCTTTTTAGGTTGGAGCCTGGTATCTCCACTACCTTATGTCGCGCCATAATGGCATTCCTGATTCTGGTCAGGAAATCCGAAATTGGATCTGTCATAATTCAATTAAGTTTAAATTGATCCCGACTACCGGGACAATATTTAACACTTACCAGTCGGCATATTACCAACTGGCCTTTTTAACTCCCGGAATCAAACCGGCAGCAGCCATTTCCCTGAAAGTGATACGGCTGATACCAAACTGACGCATATAACCCTTAGGCCTTCCGGTAAGACTGCAACGGTTATGCAGACGTATAGCTGAAGAATTTCTTGGGAGCTTTTGAAGCCCCACGAAATCTCCTTCTGCTTTCAGTCTGGCGCGCTTTTCAGCATATTTTGCAACTAATTTAGCCCTCTTCACTTCACGGGCCTTCATTGATTCTTTTGCCATACTAATTAGTTCTTTTTGAGGTTTTTAAACGGCAAACCGAATTCGCGTAAAAGGGCATAGGCTTCCTCATCAGTTTTTCCGGTGGTCACAAAGGTAATATTCATACCCATAATCTTATTGACATTGTCAATATTTATTTCCGGAAAAATGATCTGCTCGGTTATACCCAGGGTATAGTTACCCTTTCCGTCTAATTTACTGTTAATACCCTTGAAGTCACGAATACGAGGTAAAGCCACACGAACCAGCCTTTCAAGAAATTCGTACATCATTTCACTCCTTAGAGTAACTTTTGCACCGATTGGCATTCCCTTCCTAAGCTTGAAGTTTGAAATATCCTTCTTAGAATAACAGGGAACAGCCTTTTGTCCTGTGATAGCTGTAAGCTCATTGACTGAAACCTCGATAAGTTTCTTGTCAGCCACGGCCGAACCAACACCTTGGTTGATTACGATTTTTTCCAAACGTGGCACTTGCATGATGCTTTTGTATCCAAACTCCTTAATAAGAGCAGGTACAATTTCATCTGTATACTTGGTCTTTAAATTTGGCGTGTAGCTCATTACTTGATCTCCTCTCCAGACTTTTTAGAATAACGAACCAAATTACCATTCTCGTCTACTCTGCGTCCGATACGGGTAGCCTTACCAGTCTTCGGATCCTTCAGGTTAAGATTTGAGATATGGATGGGAGCTTCTTTCTTAATGATGCCTCCCTGTGGATTCTGTGCGTTCGGTTTAGTATGTTTGCTCACCATGTTAACGCCTTCCACGATAGCGCGTTCCTTATCAGGAAACACCTCCAAAACACGACCTTCCTGGCCTTTGGAGGTACCTGAATTGACTATCACTATATCTCCTTTTTTTATGTGCAGTTTTCCCATTTCTCTTAGAATCTTTAAAGATTATAGTACTTCCGGCGCAAGGGACACTATCTTCATGTACCTTTCACGCAATTCACGTGGTACTGGACCGAAAATACGGGTACCGCGGATTTCACCGGCATTATTTAAAAGTACGCAGGCATTATCATCAAAGCGGATGTATGAACCATCTTGCCTTCTGACAGCCTTCTTGGTGCGTACCACAACTGCCTTACTTACTGTTCCTTTCTTCATATCTGAAGAAGGAACTGCATGTTTAACTGTTACCACAATACGGTCCCCAACAGATGCATATCTGCGGGCGGTACCACCAAGTACGCGTATGCAAAGAACTTCTTTTGCACCGCTATTGTCGGCAACATTCAGTCTGGATTCTTGCTGTATCATGTTTACTTAGCTCTTTCTATGATTTCAACTAATCTCCAACGTTTGGATTTGCTCAGGGGACGTGTTTCCATAATCCTTACAGTGTCCCCTTCATGGCATTCGTTATTCTCGTCGTGTGCATAAAACTTCTTGGTTTTCTTCATGAACTTACCATAAATAGGGTGCTTTTCACGAACTACCACACTAACGACAGCGGTTTTATCCATCTTCTCGCTCACGACTACGCCAACACGTTCTTTTCTTACGTTTCTCTTTGTTTCCATCGTTTTACCTGTTTTCAGTTTGTTGTTTCTGACTCAGAACGGTCAGCATACGTGCTATATTTCTACGAGTCTGTCTAATCTTTATAGGATTATCAAGAGGAGAGATTTGATGGTTGAGTTTCAAACGTACTAGCTCTGCCTTTTCAGCTTCAATTCTTTCCTGAATATCACTGATGCTCATTTCGCGTATTTCTGTAGCTTTCATCCCTTACACATTTGTAGATTCAACATAATCTCTCCTTACCACAAACTTGGTAGTAACAGGTAGCTTTTGCGCAGCCAGTCGCAATGCTTCCTTCGCTGTTTCATAGGGTACTCCGTCGCATTCGATAATAATACGGCCTGGAGTAACAGGAGCCACAAATCCTTCAGGAGAACCTTTACCTTTACCCATACGTACTTCAGCAGGCTTCTTGGTAATAGGTTTATCCGGGAAGATACGGATCCAGATCTGACCCTGACGTTGCATATAACGTGTTACGGCAACACGAGCCGCTTCTATTTGACGGCCGGTAATCCACTTGCTTTGCAGTGATTTAATACCGAAGGATCCAAAGGCCAGTTCATACCCGCGTTGGGCATTCCCCTTCATCTTTCCTTTCTGCTGCCTTCTGTATTTTACTTTTTTTGGTTGTAACATCTTTCAGTTCTATTAAAGATTAATAGATGATCACTTTCTTTTCTTTCTGAAGCCTCTTTCATTGCCACCACTGGCAGGTCTACGTCCACCTTGGTTGCCAGATTCAGCTACTGTAAAGTTGGGAGAAAGATCGGGTTTACCGTAAATCTCGCCCTTACAGATCCAAACCTTAATACCGATCAAACCGGTCTTTGTGAGAGCTTCGCTGCGTGCATAATCAATATCAGCACGGAAGGTATGGAGAGGAATACGACCTTCCTTATAAGTTTCGGAACGAGCCATTTCAGCGCCATTAAGACGGCCTGATATCTGAATCTTAATTCCTTCAGCACCCATCCTCATTGTAGAAGCTATAGCCATCTTGATTGCACGACGGTAAGCCACACGGCCTTCAAGCTGACGTGCTACGTTGTTGGCAACAATGATAGCATCCACTTCAGGGCGCTTAACTTCAAAGATATTAATTTGTACTTCCTTATCAGTGATCTTCTTAAGCTCTTCCTTCAGTTTGTCTACTTCCTGACCACCTTTACCAATGATAATACCTGGACGGGCAGTATAAACTGTAATAGTAATCAACTTAAGAGTACGTTCAATGATGATACGCGAAATGCTGGCCTTGGCCAAACGTGCGTTCAGATACTTGCGGATCTTTGAGTCCTCCAGCAATTTCTCGCCGTAGTTCTTTCCGCCATACCAGTTGGAATCCCATCCACGGATAATTCCTAACCTGTTGCTTATTGGATTTACTTTTTGTCCCATTGCCTTTTAAATTTCCTGATTTTGAATCTTTTCTCTGCTATCCACAAGAATGGTCACATGATTAGATCTTTTACGGATCCTATGTGCACGACCTTGGGGAGCTGGTCTCAAACGCTTAAGTATGCGTCCAGAATCAACAGATGCTTCCTTTACATAAAGACTTGCATCTTCGATACGTTGACCATCATTCTTCTCTTTCCAGTTGGCAATTGCAGACAATAGAAGTTTCTCAACATTGCGTGAAGCTTCCTTTGTAGAGAACTTAAGTATATCCAGTGCCAGGTTTACATCCTTACCACGAATCTGATCCACAACCAAACGCATCTTTCTGGGAGAGGTGGGAACATTTCGAAGCTTGGCAAATGCCAGATTCTTCCTGGTCTCTTTTCGTTTTTCTGCTGCTATTTTTTTTCTTGCACCCATTTTCTTTGCATTAAAGGTATTATAACACTAATAGGCCATTAACGATTCTTGCTGCCTCCGTGACCGCGGAAGGTCCGGGTCGGCGCAAATTCTCCCAGTTTATGACCAACCATGTTTTCGGTAATGTAAACAGGTATGAATTTGTTACCATTGTGTACAGCTATAGTATGTCCCACAAATTCTGGTGAGATCATAGAAGCTCTGGCCCAGGTCTTAATTACTGCCTTTTTGCCGGAATCGTTCATGGTAAACACCTTGCGCTCCAGCTTATAATCTATATAAGGACCTTTTTTTAACGATCTGCTCATAATCGAATTTAAATTAACCGGTTACTACTTTTTCCTTTCAAGTATATACTTACTAGAAGCCTTCTTGGGCTTACGGGTCTTGAAGCCCTTAGCCAATAATCCCTTGCGTGAGCGTGGGTGACCACCTGAAGCACGTCCTTCACCACCACCCATTGGGTGATCTACGGGGTTCATAGCGACACCGCGGGTGCGAGGACGACGTCCAAGCCATCTGCTTCTACCTGCCTTACCAGACTTTTCAAGTGCGTGGTCAGAATTTCCGACAGCACCGACTGTAGCACGACAGGTTGTAAGTACCATCCTGGATTCACCGGAAGGAAGACGTAATACAACATACTTCCCTTCACGAGCAGATAATTGAGCAAAAGTTCCGGCACTACGTGCCATTGCTCCGCCCTTGCCAGGGTACAGTTCAATGTTATGAACAATGGTTCCCAAAGGAATCTCTCCCAAAGGAAGAGAGTTGCCAATTTCGGGTGCAATACTTGAACCCGAAAGTACCTGCTGACCTACCTGCAAACCATTTGGTGCAAGTATGTAGCGTTTTTCACCGTCTGCATATACCAGCAAAGCAATTCTAGAACTTCTGTTTGGGTCGTACTGAATTGATTCTACTGTAGCAGGTACACCGTCCTTATTTCTCTTAAAGTCGATTACACGATACTTCCTTTTGTGGCCGCCTCCGATGTAACGCATGGTCATCTTACCGGTGTTGTTACGACCACCGGTCTTTTTAACAGGCCTCAACAAGGATTTTTCTGGTACAGATGATGTAATCGTGTCAAATGCACCAATAATCTTGTGTCTCTGCCCCGGTGTTACGGGCTTTAGCTTTCTTACTGCCATTTTAATTAAATATTGCTATAAAAATCAATTTTTTCTCCATCTGCCAAAGTGACAACTGCTTTCTTAAATGAAGATGTAGCACCTTCAATAATTCCGCTTTTAGTATACCTTGTCTTCTTCTTGCCGGCATACCTCATTGTATTGACTTCAGCAACAGTAACATTATACATTTCCTCAACAGCTTTCTTGATCTGAAGCTTGTTTGCATCCTTCTTCACAACAAAGCCATACCTGTTCAGAGCTTCGCCCTGATGGGTCATCTTTTCGGTAACTAATGGTTTTATGATGATATCCATGACTGACCTCCTTATTTATTTAAAAGTTTACCGATCTGCTCAACAGAGCTCTCTGTCAGAACCAGACGATGAGCTTTCATAATGCTATAGGTATTAAGCCCGGATGCAACAGAAACCTCGGTCCTAGGCAAATTGCGAGCTGACAGATATATGTTACGGTCGCCTTCGCTAAGAACCAGCAGTGAACGCTTGTCATCAATCTTAAGATTCTTGCGGATTGCATTAAATTCCTTAGTCTTAGGAACTTCCATTCCGAAATCTTCAACAACGATAATTTCATTGTTTACTGCCTTGTATGACAATGCAGACAGACGTGCAAGCTGTTTCAGCTTCTTATTAAGTTTGAAGCTGTAGTTCCTTGGACGAGGACCGAATACACGGCCTCCTCCCCTGAAAACAGGGCTCAACACACTACCGGCACGAGCTGTACCAGTACCTTTCTGCTTCTTAATCTTACGTGTACTACCGGCAATTTCGTTCCTTTCTTTTGCCTTGTGAGTTCCCTGACGCTGGTTAGCCAAATACTGCTTTACATCCAGATAAATGGCATGATCGTTGGGCTCTAGTGCAAAAATTGAATCAGGTAACTCAATCTTGCGTCCGGTATCTTCTCCTTTTATATTTACTATGTTCAGTTCCATTACATTTCAATAATTAGATATGAACCATTAGCGCCCGGCACCGATCCTTTAACTACAATCAGATTGTTCTCGGGAATCACTTTTAACACTCTCAAATTCTCAACCTTAACATGGTCTCCGCCGGTACGACCAGCCATTCTCATACCCTTAAATACTCTTGAAGGGAAAGAAGAAGCACCAAGTGAACCCGGGGCACGACCTCGGTTATGCTGACCGTGAGTCTGACCTCCTACACCTCCAAAACCATGGCGCTTTACAACTCCTTGAAAGCCCTTTCCCTTGGAGATTCCGGTGATATCTACAAAACTATCTTCTGTAAACAGGTCAACAGTAACTACATCACCCAGTTTGAACTCTTTATCAAAATCGCTGAATTCAACCAGTTTGGCCTTTGGCGTGATACCTGCCTTCTGGAAATGTCCCATCATAGGCTTAGAGGTACTTTTTTCACGCTTATCGTCGAACGCAAGCTGAACGGCTTCATAGCCATCCTGATCTACCGTTTTTACCTGTGTTACGACGCAAGGGCCAGCTTCGATAACAGTGCATGGTACATTCTTACCCTCGGCACTGAAAACGGAAGTCATTCCGATTTTTTTTCCAATTAATCCTGGCATTGCTTTTAATTTAACAAATTAACATCAAACCTTAATCTCTACTTCAACTCCACTAGGAAGTTCAAGTTTCATTAACGCGTCAATAGTCTTCGCAGTTGAGCTGTAAATGTCAATCAACCTCTTGTAAGAACAAAGTTGAAATTGCTCTCTGGATTTCTTATTAACGAATGTGGAACGCAAAACAGTAAATACCTTCTTGTGTGTGGGAAGCGGAATAGGTCCGCTTACCACTGCACCGGTGCTCTTTACAGTTTTTACAATCTTTTCGGCAGACTTGTCCACCAAATTATGATCGTATGATTTTAGCTTAATTCTGATTTTTTGGTTCATAGCTTATTTATGCGAACAAGTTCTTTATAATAATTCTACCTGACCTTTAGCTTCTTTTACTACTTCAATTGCAAGAGACCTTGACATCTCTTCAAAGTGAGAGAACTCCATTGAAGAAGTTGCACGTCCTGATGAAATAGTACGCAAAGCAGTAACATAGCCGAACATCTCTGACAGAGGTACCCGAGCCTTAACAACTCTTGCGCCTGCTTTTGACTCCATACCTTCAACCTGTCCTCTACGCTTGTTAAAGTCACCAATGATATCACCCATATATTCTTCAGGTGTTACAACTTCAACCCTCATAATAGGTTCAAGCATACGAGGTGATGCCTTACCACAAGCTGCACGGAAAGCCTGGCGGGCGCAAATCTCAAATGACAACTGGTCAGAGTCAACCGGGTGGAATGAACCGTCAAGAAGTTCCACCTTAAGATTGTCAATCGGGAAACCAGCAAGAACACCATTAGCCATAGCAGTCTTAAAGCCCTTTTCGATTGAAGGAACAAATTCCTTAGGTATATTACCACCTTTAACGAGATCAACAAATTGAAGTCCTGTTTGACCTTCATCAACGGGACCAATCTTGACAATAATATCAGCAAACTTACCGCGACCACCGGTTTGTTTCTTAAACACTTCGCGATGCTGAATAGTTGCTCCAATAGCTTCCTTGTAGTTAACCTGTGGACGGCCTTGATTACACTCAACCTTAAACTCACGTTTCAGACGGTCGAGAATGATCTCAAGGTGAAGCTCACCCATACCACTGATAACAGTTTGTCCGCTGTCAGGATTCATTTGTACACGGAAAGTCGGGTCTTCTTCAGACAACTTGCTGAGAGCATTGCTCAACTTGTCCATATCCTTTTGGCTCTTGGGCTCAACAGAAATACCGATAACTGGTTCAGGAAAGTCCATTGATTCAAGTACTAAAGGATGATTTTCGTCACAAAGTGTATCACCAGTACGGATATCCTTAAATCCTACACCTGCACAGATATCACCAGCAGATACGCTTTCGATAGCTACCTGCCTGTTTGATTGCATCTGATACAGACGAGAAATACGCTCTTTCCTGTCGCTTCTTGTATTGTAAACATATGATCCAGAATCCAGCTTACCAGAATAAACACGGATATATGCCAGACGACCTACGAATGGGTCAGTGGCAATCTTGAATGCAAGTGCTGTAAAGGGAGCTTCTTCAGTTTGATCACGACCTTCTTCCTCGTCAGTATTTGGATTAATACCCTTGATATCAGGCACATCGGTAGGAGCAGGAAGGAAACGAATAACGCTGTCAAGTAGACGTTGTACACCCTTGTTACGGAATGCAGAGCCACACAAAAGGGGCACGATTTTAAGATCGATGGCGGCCTTACGAATAACTGTTATAAGTTGTTCAGAAGTGATGGAATCCGGATCATCAAAGAACTTCTCCATCAATTCATCATCATACTCTGCAACTGCTTCGACCATTTTTCCACGCCATTCAGCTACTTCGTCGAGCATATCTGCTGGGATCTCTTCCAATTCATAGCGTTGACCCATAACATCATCCTCATACCAGATCACAGCCTTATTCTCGATAAGGTCAACAACGCCTCTGAAAGTTTCTTCGGCACCGATAGGTATTTGAACAGGAACAGGGTTAGCACCCAGAATTTCCTGAATCTGACGAACTACTTCATAAAAGTTTGCACCCGAACGATCCATCTTGTTGACAAATCCGATACGGGGAACATGATACTTATTAGCTTGACGCCAGACAGTTTCAGACTGAGGTTCTACACCACCTACAGCACAGAAAAGAGCTACAGCTCCGTCCAATACACGAAGTGAACGCTCAACTTCAACTGTAAAGTCAACGTGACCTGGGGTGTCAATTATATTTATCTGATAATCCTCGTTATTATATTTCCAACGGGTTGAAATAGCTGCTGAAGTGATGGTGATACCTCTCTCCTGCTCTTGTTCCATCCAGTCCATAACGGCCGAACCGTCGTGGGTTTCACCAATCTTATGGGTTAAACCTGTGTAGAACAAAATACGCTCGGTAGTAGTAGTCTTACCGGCGTCGATGTGAGCCATAATCCCGATATTCCTTAAATGCTTTAGATCCTTTGCCATTAGATTCTCTTTCTATAAATTAAAATCTGAAGTGGGCAAATGCTCGGTTAGCCTCTGCCATCTTATGCATATCTTCTTTCTTCTTATATGCGCCACCTTCCTGATTGTATGCGGCAATGATCTCAGCTGACATTTTTTCTGCCATTGATTTACCACTTCTTTTGCGCGAAAAGAGAATCAAATTCTTCATGCTGATGGACACTTTGCGATCAGGTCTGATTTCGGTGGGAACCTGAAAAGTGGCACCTCCAACACGACGACTCTTCACTTCAACATTGGGAGTAATGTTTTCCAGAGCCTTCTTCCAGATTTCAAGAGGACTCTTACCCTCTTTCTCTGTTTTCTCTTGTACTATATCAAGTGCTGAGTAAAAAATCGAATATGCAATCGATTTCTTACCATCGTACATCAGATTGTTAACAAACTGTGTAACCAAAGTATCATTGTACCTTGGGTCGGGTAGCAAAACCCTCTTTTTTGGTTTACTCTTCCTCATTTCTTTTTGTTTATCAGCTTCGATTACTGGCTTGTATTCAATTCTTCAACGGCCCAATGCCATTTACTCAACCCAAATACTCCAATAAACAAAATACTGTCAGTTAGTTAATTACTTTTTCTTTGGGCGTTTTGTTCCGTACTTTGAACGACTCTTAGAACGACCATCGACACCCGAAGCATCCAGTGCACCGCGGACCAAGTGGTAACGTACTCCCGGAAGGTCTTTTACACGACCACCGCGAACAAGCACGATTGAGTGCTCTTGCAGGTTGTGTCCTTCTCCTGGTATGTAAGCATTAACCTCCTTGCCGTTAGTAAGACGTACCCTGGCCACCTTACGCATAGCCGAGTTCGGCTTCTTTGGTGTAGTGGTGTACACACGTACACAAACCCCACGGCGCTGAGGACATGAGTCCAAGGCCGGCGATTTGCTCTTGTACTGAATCCTTTCGCGTCCTTTCCTTACTAATTGTTGAATTGTTGGCATATAAAATTAAGTTTTAACAAAAAACACTTCAGATAAATGGGTTGCAAAGGTATGCTTTTTAACCTTAAATTCCCATTGATTCTCAAATATTTTCGCATTTTTCGACAAAAAAGCGGTGCAAAATTAGTAAAATATGCGACAAATAAAAACCCTTACGTATTATTTTATTGCATAAGTAATTAAATCTCTGAAACAAGCAGCGTCCCCGACGGGGGCGCTGCAATCTCAAAATGACATTAGAAATTTTTTTTTTGACTACCCTGAAGTGAATAATTATATATTTGCTGCTCAATCATAAACTAGAAATTATGGCTAAAGCTTATGTATTTCCCGGTCAGGGAGCTCAATTCGTAGGCATGGGCAAGGACCTGTATGAACAGGTGCCTCTGGCAGCTGAAATGTTTGAAAAAGCTAATGAGATCCTGGGTTTCAGGATCACAGACCTGATGTTTGAAGGTACTGAAGAAGACCTTCGTCAAACCAAGGTCACACAACCGGCAATCTTTCTTCATTCTGTAATTCTTGCCCTTACTCAAGGTGACAAATTCAAACCTGATATGACTGCAGGTCATTCGTTGGGAGAGTTTTCAGCCCTTGTTGCAGCGGGTGCGCTGTCATTTGAAGACGGACTACGTCTGGTTTCACAACGGGCACAGGCTATGCAAAAGGCTTGCGAACTGGAACCATCTACAATGGCTGCAATTGTAGGACTCGAAGACAAAATCGTGGAAGATGCCTGCGCAGAAATTGATGCTGTAGTGGTACCGGCCAATTACAACTGCCCGGGCCAGTTGGTTATATCAGGCTCAATAGAAGGCATTGACAAAGCCTGTGAAAAGCTCACTGCGCTTGGTGCAAAAAGAGCACTGAAACTGTCTGTTGGAGGTGCATTCCACTCACCGTTGATGGAACCAGCAAGAACTCAATTGGCAGCAGCTATCGAAAAGACTGAAATCAAAAAACCAATTTGTCCGGTCTATCAGAATGTATCTGCTCAGCCATTCACCGAACCTGCTAAGATCAAGGAAAACCTGATAGCACAGCTTACAGCTCCTGTTAAGTGGACTCAAACTGTTCAAAACATGCTTGCCGATGGTGCTACTCATTTTACAGAAATTGGCCCTGGAAAAGTGCTCACAGGTCTTATCAAAAAAATCGACCGCAACGCAGAATGTGAAAACATTGGTTCCCTGTAAAGGGATCAGCTTTTTAGAGATGAAACAGGTTGTCCCCACAGGGACAACCTGTTTTGTATTATATAAGAAAGTGAAAGAGGTCAGGAGAATCATTCACATGAGTATAGTTGATTCTATTCTCATCCATTCTCTTCACCAGAGAGTAATAATCCTGCCTCGACCTGGTTTCAATGCCAACAAGCGCCGGACCGTTCTCCCTGCTGTTTTTTCTTACGTATTCAAATCTTGTAATATCATCTTCAGGCCCCAGCACAAAGTTTACAAAATCCCTAAGAGCACCTGATCTTTGGGGGAAACGTATTATAAAATAGTGCTTGAGCCCCTCGTAAAGCAGAGAGCGTTCCTTGATCTCCTCTGTACGGGTTATATCGTTATTCCCACCACTTATTATACAGATTACATTCTTTCCCTTTATCTGGTCGGCATATAGGTCCAAAGCCGCAACACTCAGTGCTCCGGCCGGCTCTACTACAATTGCAGATTCATTGTACAACTGTAATATGCTAGTGCAAACCTTACCTTCAGGAACAAGCAACATATCGTCAATAACCTCACTTGCAATCTTGAAGTTAAGTTCCCCAATAGTTGCAACTGCAGCACCGTCGACAAACTTCTCAAACTTCTCAAGAGTGATCCTGCGATTCTCCTTTAGTGATCTGGTCATGGACGGGGCGCCTTCGGGCTCAACTCCAATAATCTTAGTCGAAGGACTGTGAATACGAAGATAGGAACCTAGTCCGGCAATCAGTCCTCCTCCTCCAACGGGAATGAAGATCATATCAAGTGGAACCTTGATCTGCTCCATAATCTCAATACCCATAGTCCCCTGACCGGCAATGACCATTGTATCATCAAAGGGGTGGATAAATATCGAACCAGACTGGCGGCAATCCTCCATAGCAGCATGATAAGCTTCATCATAAGTGTCGCCAGTAAGGACTATTTCAATGTGGTCGCGACCGAACATTCTCACCTGTTTTACCTTCTGCTTGGGCGTTGTAGTAGGCATAAAGATCCTACCCTTAATGTTAAGGTGATTGCATGCAAAGGCAACTCCCTGAGCATGGTTACCTGCACTTGCACATACGACACCCTTGTCCCGGTCTTCTTCACTAAGGGATGCAATCTTATAATATGCTCCCCGAATCTTGTAAGACCTTACCATTTGTTGATCTTCCCTCTTCAAATAGATATTGGCCGAGTATCTTTCAGACAGAATCTCGCTTCTTTGCAAAGGTGTCTTCTCTACAACTCCCTTTATACAATTGTAGGCAGCCAATATTTCATTTATTGCTATCATAGGTTATAAATTTTAAGTCTCTCCAAATGTACCTGAATCCATCCATCAAAATCATAGAACCCATATACAGGCGTAGTTTCATAAATCAATCAAACTCTAAACAAACAAATATCCCAACATATACAAAAGGTTTTGCTTTCAAAATGAAAGAGAAAATCAAATAAATGTTCGCCTGCGAACACATACTATCCGTTTACGCACATTCAAAACGAACAACCGAAACCCTATGCCTCTGTTATTCAATTGTTTAAATATTTGGCACGGCTATTGATAATCTATAAGTGCAACAATATAATAGGTACTCAATTTTGTAACCATTAAAATTTAAATACTATGAAACGTTCAAACATCATCTCCACCCTTTGCGTAGGTCTTTTCCTAATGCTTGGCATCACAATTTCAAACGCAATGAATGTTGCTGAACCAGTCTCAACTGGTAATTCTCAAACCATACTAGGTGAATATACAATCGTTGAACTTGCCCCCGAGACCATTGCCAACGCACAAGTCAGGGTCTTCCAACTAACATATCAAAATGGTACTGAACCAATTAAGATTTACCTTGACGAACGTGCAAAATGTCGCGAGTACATTGTCAGAAGTAATGTAATGGAAGTACAGTACACATGCAACAAGCAAGGGTTTGGAGCAAAGTTAGTTAATTCTAAATACAGCGTAATTCCAGAACAAGTTAACAACATGTTCCTTTCAACTGAAAATCTAAAATACCAATCAAAAATCTCTGAAGGTAACATTCCGGTTGAAAAGGCTCTGGGTCTGATAGCATGCTACTACCCTTCACTATTGAAGAATATCCAAAATATTGCTTCTATCAACTAAGACTAACAAAATTACCTAAAAAAGAAACCTGCCGGTGCATCCCGGCAGGTTTCTTTTTTAGTCATCTTATAGAAGCCCTGCCCGCAAATCTATTCTTTCCTTGTAGAAAGCCAATAGCCTTCTCGACATTACTCTTCAACTGCCATTTCACTCTTAAAACTATTAATATAACTAGTTGCTTCCTTTGTAACTAGTGGTGGAAGTGTATCAAACTAAAAAAATGTGACATCAGTCGTAACAATCTTTCTAATAGAATCATTAAGCATCATAGTATTCATATACAGTCTCCAATTGTCACGATATTTTTCAAGTGTTTAAAAAAATGTCCCCCCGTCGATACAAACCATTACAGAAGTTCCTCCCATATCCCTTTCAAAATCCATGCAGAGGAAACCTTATATAAAATCAGAAACGTAAACGGAAAGGGAACCATTGTAAACATTTAGTATAGGCGTGGGTATTCAAGGCAAACAATAAGGTATATAGCCTTTTTTGGTACCAGGCTATAATAAACAGAAAAGCCGGTTCAGATTACTCTGAACCGGCTTTCACTTAAAGATGG
>CAYNFX010000016.1:0-28244 GCA_964396555.1 uncultured Alkaliflexus sp. | reverse complement strand
TCAACCGGGTGCATCTTACCATCATAGACACAAACTCTGATATCACGGGCATAGGAACCGGTAAGTGGACCTTCCTCCATCTTTTCCATAATTCCCTTTAGGATTGCAGGCATAAAGCGGGCATCAATAGAACCACCGACGATACAGTTGTAGAATACAAGCTTTCCACCCCAGGGCAGTTTGATTTCTTCTACACCCTTGACGTTCATCTTGAATTCCTGACCATTAAACTTGTAGGTTGTCGGTTCCGGGATACCTTCAAAATATGGCTCAATAACAATGTGAACCTCACCAAATTGACCGGCCCCACCCGATTGTTTCTTGTGGCGATAGTCCGCACGAGCCTGTTTTGTGATAGTTTCACGATAAGGAATCTTGGGTTCATAAAATGCTATTGGCAGCTTATCGTTGTTTTCAATACGCCACTTCATAATATTAAGGTGAAACTCTCCCTGACCGGATATAATTATTTGCTTCAATTCCTTTGAATACTCAGCTTTGATAGTTTGGTCTTCTTCCTGAATCCGGGTAAGAATTTCGCTGAGTTTTTCGTCATCCGACTCGTTAACAGGCTTGATAGCAACCCTGTACTTGGGATTCGGATAAGTAATTGGATTGAATACATAGTCGCAACCCTTGCCATTGAGGGTATGGTTTGTCTTTGTTTCTTTCAGCTTTACTGTGGCACCAATATCACCCGCTACAAGTTCGCTAACCTTAATACGGTTGTTTCCTGCCACCCAGAACAACTGAGCTATTCTTTCCTTTGCATCTTTGTTCATATTGACAAGGTCGTCGCCTTCCTTAACGCGACCTGACATTACCTTAAAGTAGCTGACTTCACCAATATGAGGTTCTACACTGGTCTTAAAAACAAACAAAGACACAGGACCGTCGGGATTTTGCTCAACTGCTACACCGTCCTTGGTAACTGGCTTTGGCATCTCAGAAACAAAAGGTACAATATTTCCAAGGAATTCCATAAAACGACGAACACCCATATCCTTTTCAGCAGATACGCAGAAAATTGGGAAGAGATTGCGGGCAATCATACCCTTACGCATACCCTTACGCATTTCATCCTCGTCAAGAGAGCCCTTTTCAAAGAATAGTTCCATCAGGCTCTCATCATTCTCGGCAGCAGCTTCAACAAGAGCATTGTGGAGTTCGTCAGCCTTGTCTTTTTCACTAGCAGGAATTTCAAGAACTTCTGGTGCTCCTCCCTGAGGACCCCACTTGTACATTTTCATCTTAAGTACGTCAACTACAGCATTAAATTCAGAACCAATATTGACGGGGTATTGAACTATAATTGCCTTATTGCCAAAGGACTCGTGAATTGACTCGATACTTGATTCATAGTTTGCTTTTTCGTGGTCAAGCTGGTTGATCAAGAAAATTACCGGCTTGTGATATTGTTCGGTATATCTGAATAGATTCTGTGTGCCTACTTCAACACCTTGGGTTGCATTGATCAGCATTATTGCAGTGTCGGTAATATTAAGAGAAGTAATTGCTCCATTGATAAAGTCATCGGAGCCCGGGCAGTCAATAATGTTTATTTTCTTTCCCAACCATTCTGTGTAAAGCACGGATGAGAACACCGAGAAACCGTATTCGTGTTCGACTCTGTTGTAATCCGATACCGTGTTATTACTTTTTACATCACCTCTGCGATTAGTAACACCACCCTCAAAGAGCATAGCTTCAGCGAGGGTGGTTTTACCCGAGCCGCTGCTACCAAGCAGCGATATGTTCTTGATTTGATCAGTCAGATATACCTTCATGACGTAAATATTTAGAAAGGTTAAAAACTAAGTGATTCAGAACAGACATAAAATTTGTCATTCCCTCAAAATTAATAATATTCTCCAAAGTACCAACTGATAGGCATTAATGTTGATTGAGCTTTTTTGGTGTTTTTTATATTTTATATTTCGGATGTTGATTTTATCTGCTCTTATTGAATATGTGATATGATGTACCTAACTTGAACTTAAAACTAATCTAAATAACCATGAAGCTGAACGGCCAAGCAGCAAGGCTCCGAATCATAATCGGCGAGAATGATCTGGTGTATCAACGCCCACTTTATGAGGCTATAGTATACGCTGCCAAAAAATACAAGCTCTCGGGAGCAACAGTCAGTAAGGGTGCGATGAACTATGGCGCTAAGAGTATGAAGCAGAGTATCAAAGTATTTGAGCTTTCTGAGGAAAGGCCGATGATTATCGAATTGATAGACTATCCCGAACGTCTGCGGGATTTTGCATCAATTGCTCAGAAACTTATAGAAAAAGCCGAAGCAGGGGGTATTATTACAATCGAGGATCTGGAAGTTATTTATTACGGATAAAAACTGCCTGACCCAGAGGTCAGGCAGCACGTATAACCGTAACCTCTCACCTCATCTTACCTTCTCCATGTATCAGCTATGGTTAGACTGATGGTCTGACCCGACAGACTCTCAAAACCCATACTTTACTGGAACCAGCTTTCAAATAACAAAAAATGAAAATTAAACATCTTACAATTCTTGCAGGTTTATGTCTCCTGCAATTAGTTACTGGTATGATAGATGCCCAGACCTGGCATAACCTCATCACAAATAGTGAAAACAGGCAGGTTACGACATTTAACGGAAAGTGGAAATATATAGTTGACACCTACGAAAGCGGTTATTATGACTACAGACGCCAGGTGAGGGACCAGCAGGCCTGGCAAAACACTGCCGAGGCCCTTTACCTTGCGCACAAACCGGCCAACAAAGGCGAAAGAGTGGAATATGACTTTGTTAAGGACAGGATCGGCTTCAGAACTTTAGCTGTGAAAGGAAGGGAGATACTTGTAAACGGGAAGCCGGTTTTTCTGAGAGGAATCAGTATTCATGAAGAAAATCCACTTAGAGGTGGCAGAGCTTATTCTGCCAAGGATGCCAGAGTATTGCTTGAATGGGCCAGGGAACTTGGTTGCAACTATGTGCGTCTGGCTCACTACCCCCATAATGAAAATATGGTACGCCATGCTGATGAGCTTGGCATTATGGTATGGTCAGAGTTCCCGGTTTACTGGACCATACAGTGGGAAAACCAGGAGACATACAACAATGCTGAAAATCAACTGCTGGAGATGATAACACGCGATAAAAAACAGGGCTTCAGTAATTATTTGGTCTATTGCAAATGAAACCCCAATATCCCCGGCACGTACCGATTTTCTTAAGAAAATGATCGTAGCAACCAGAGATTCAGACCCTGTTAGACTTGTCAGTGCTGCACTTGAGAGGCATGTAAAACCCGGCAGTCGCAATGTTCAGATTATAGAAGACCCAATGCAGGACTATGTTGACGTAATCCTTTTCAACCAGTATCTGGGCTGGTACTCAGAAGCCCCTGCCCAGATTAAGGATAATGAGTATGAGATTAGTTACAACAAGCCTTACGAACAAAAAGCAAAGGAATACGGAGAATAACTCTGCAACCGACCTCTGCAATAGTTCTCTTTAAGTCCGGCACCATAGTTTGGTTCCGGACTTTTCATTAACAAGGAGTCCATTGCCCTGGGTAATAGAAATCTTTATTACCTTTGCTCAAAACCGCAGCATTTGAAACCAGAGTATTTTATAGCCAAAAGGATTAGTTCAGGAGGTATGCCGGGCAGGAAGTTTTCAGGTCCGGTAATAAAGGTATCCGTTGCAGGAATTATCCTTGGCATGACCGTCATGATTCTGTCAATAGCTATCGGCAGCGGTTTCAAGAAGGAGATAAGAGACAAGATAAGCGGCTTTGGAGCACATATTCAGGTAGTAAACTATGACTTTAACCTGAGCTACGAGCCCAACCCAATCAGGTACGACAGTTTGCTAGCCTCAGAGATATCAGCTCTGCCCGGAATCAGGAAAGTACAGCGCTTTGGAACAAAGCCGGGCCTGATCAAAACTGATAATGAGATGCAAGGAGTCCTGATAAAAGGCATCAGTCCGGAGTATGACCTTACCTTCCTTAAGTCAGTCCTAATTGAGGGAACCATTCCCCAATACACAGACACGGCCACCTCCAACGATATCCTTATTTCCGAAACAATGGCAAGGATGCTCAATATCGAACTGGGAGAGTCAGTTTTTATATACTTCTTTCAGGAGCAGATAAGAGTAAGACGCCTAACTGTGGCAGGGATTTATAACACCCATCTTAGCGATCTTGATAAGATGTATTTGATTGCGGACATCAAACAGGTACAAAGGCTCAACGACTGGGAACAGGATCAGATTGCAGGCTATGAGATAGTAATTGATGACTTCAGCAAACTTAACGAAAGGGGTATAGCAGTGTACGACCTGACCGGAGGTTTTATTGGCGATGACGGAACCCTGCTTCGAACACTAACAATCAAAAACTCCCAGCCTCAGATTTTTGCCTGGCTTGAAATTCTTGATATGAACATAGTAGTGATCATAGTCCTGATAGTGCTGATAGCAGGCTTCAATATGATATCCGGACTGTTGATTCTTATACTTGAGCGTACAAATATGATAGGTATTCTCAAGGCAATGGGTATTCAGGATATGCCATTGAGGAAGATCTTTCTTTACCTGGCCTCGGGCATCGCCATAAGAGGTCTGCTATGGGGTAATATAGTCGGACTCTCTATAGCACTGCTTCAAAAACAGTTTGGTATCTTCAAACTCGACCCAGCAAACTACTTCCTGGACACAGTACCAATCTTAATAAATCCACTGCACATATTGCTACTTAACCTTGGAGCAATACTGGCGATCTTCTTAATGATGATAGGGCCTTCCTATCTTGCAGCCAGAATAGCGCCGGTAAAGGCTATTAAATTCGATTAGCTTTAAAACGTACAGAACCTGTGCGTTATCGAACAGGCAATAGTATCGTGAGTACGTAATTCCAATTTCACCGTTCGTTTAACAGCATATTGAGATTAAAGCATTTGAAGAAATTCTTCCTATAAAATCCCCAAAAACCTAAACTAAGAGGCCAAATACTTTGATTCTGGCATGCTTTTTATAGTAATCTAACTAAGGTTTAAATTATTAGTAGGACAAGAAAGCCATTTCTTCAAACGAGAAGAATGGCTTTTCTTATTTGTGGCTGCGAGTATTTGCGTAAATTTGTTTGACAATACAAATACTTCTCATATGGCTTCATGGAAAGAAATAATAAAGGATGCCCTGAGACCTCCGCTTCCGGGTTCTGTTGCACATGCCATGATGCTACCTGAAAATGCCCCGGAGTTTTCGTGGAACCATGACAAGTCCAAAGGGATTCAAAGTAGTGTATTGATACTGCTCTATCCATACGAAAACAGAATCTTCATTCCCTTTATCCAGCGTCCGATCTATACCGGCTATCACAGCGGACAAATAAGTCTGCCTGGTGGTAAGTGTGAAGATGGGGATGGCAGTTACTGGGAAACAGCTTTAAGGGAAACCCGTGAAGAGCTTGGAATAGACACTAACGAGATAGAATATCTGGGTAAGCTGAGCCGTATATATATAGACCGTAGCAATTTCTTTGTAAATCCTCAGGTAGGCTTCCTAAAATACGCGCCTGAGTTCAGGCCTGACCCCAAAGAGGTGGCAGAGGTGTTAAAGGCTGATATTACCGAACTTGCAGCTCAGCCAAGACTTACGGATACTATGGTACACCCAACCGGCATCCCGGTAGAGATGCCTTATTTCAATGCCGGAGGCAAGCACATCTGGGGCGCTACTGCAATGATAATATGCGAACTGATTCACATTCTCGACTCCAAATATCCGGAGTGGATCAACGCATTACATTCTTGTAGTGGTCATACCTCTCCAGAATCTCTCTGACATACTGGTAAGGTTCTTCTCCCCTGCAATATCCAAACTCGACCACCGGGTCATTGTAATACTTTGGATCTGACTTGTGAAGAAGGAAATAATCCACATTGCTGCTCCAAACTGTAGGTTCCATACCATACTTTTCTGCAAGTTTCATAGCATCCAGCACGTGACCGATACCTACGTTGTAGGCCGCAAGAACAAACTTAAGTCTCTCGCTGCTATCTTCCACTCTCAGGGCAAGTCTTTCATCCAGCCATTGAAGCAATTGCATCCCACCTCTTATATTATCCCTTGGCGAAGTAATTGACTGAACTCCGAAACGTTCGGCTGTCTCAGGCATCAACTGCATAAGGCCTAATGCGCCTGCCCAGCTCTCGGCATCCGGTATAAATCGGGATTCCTGGTATATAATAGATGCTATCAGACGCCAGTCCATGTCAAAGCGCTGACTCTCTTCTTTGATAAGTTCATCATAAACGGAAACCTGTCCCCCTTTGATAGAGTGGAAACCGGCATCTACAAGGTGCATGGAACGCTTGTTGAGGAAGTACTTTTGATAAATACGTTGATAACGTGCTGTCTGAGTAAAGCTGACCATCCAGCTGTTGATTGCATTCAACAGTTCTGGTGCATTCTTGTTGACTGCCCAGGCCTGCTTCTGCGGGAAACTCACAGGAGTGGCCACATCAAGGTTGGGATAGAAGTTCAGGTTGACAATGGCAAGATTCTCGTCACATACAGTATAGGGAATCTCGCCTGCTGCAACAAGCTCTATCAATTGCTCAACTTCATAGTCTGGTATCTCAACGATATGAATGCTATCACCTATCTCATTTGCCATGTTGCGCAACCTCTGTACATAAGCTGAACCCTTTTGCACATAGATACTCTTACCGGCCAGATCAAGCTGATTTTTAATTAGTGTGTTATATTGAATATTATTTGAGCCTTTTTGATCGGGACTGTAGGCCTGCTGTACAAGCACCTGCCTGCTGAAACTATGAGGTTCAGTAAATGCTAAGAAACTCTCACTCTCACGCATCACAGGAAGGTTACTGGCAATAATATCAATAAGCCCGTTTTGCAATGCATCAAAATTAGTCTGAAGATCATTGTTGACTGAGACTTCCAGTTTGACACCTATAAAGGTGGCAAACTCCTGTAGGAGTTCAAACTGGTAACCCATCGGCTGCCCTTTATAAACGAAGTAATTTGTTGAGTTGTAATTGGTCACCACCCTGATCTTTCCAGCGCTAAGTATATCTTCAATGTCGGGGACCTTCTGTGCAGCATCCTTTCCACCCTTCTTCTGGCCACCATTATTACATGCTCCAAAAAATACCAGAATAAGCAGGAGGATTAGCGAACTGTAAACCTTTCTCATAAAAACCCTTTAAGTTCAACAGAAAATTCAACCCGCGAATTTAAGCAGAATAATCGGATTGCCAATACCTTAACTAGTCATAGAAGTTCCATGACACTCCAAAGCGCAGTGAACGTGGGCTTGCGGGATAGGCTACTGTATGGAAATACTGATTGGATGCCATACCCATACTTAAGTGATCGAGCTTTATAAAAATACGAGCCCTCTTGAGTTGTAAATTCAGGAACAGATCTACGTAAGGATAATCACCTACCTGTCTCTCGTTCTGCACATAGAAGCGGCTCAGTGCAGGCATGTAGGCCGGCGCATACCATAGTGAGTTGTATCTAAAGTCGATACCAAACTGAAAAAATAGTACTTTAAACAGAGTATTCTCATAGTAATTTGAACTGTACACAGACCACTCAGGAAGAGAAACAATTTCCTGATGAGAACTTACCTGATACAAGACTGTGTTGCGGGAATGGAGTCTGCGGGCAAGGATAAAATGCTTATACAACCTAAACTCTATCAAACTCAGAAATGAGCTTGTCTGCTCTGGCATAGCCTCACTATTCCAAAATACATAGTCATTAATAAAACGGCCCTCAGCACTAAGTTCCAGTCGACGTGTAGGAATTGATATTCCACCAGCTATGCGCATCGTCTCAACCTGTCCAAAGTCTTTATCCCACATGAAATGGTTGGAATAGTAATGTTCCTCAAAATAAGACGGACTTGTCAGGTATACACCTCCATTTACATAAACAGAAGCCGTATCTCGACCTATCTTAAAACTGCTTTCTGCAGCTCCTGTAATCTCACTATCTCCCACCCTGTAACCCTGAAAGTAAAAACGCATACCAGCATTCCACCTGAAAGCCTCACCTAGGTTCTTAAAAATCTGACCTCCCACAAAAGTTGTAGAATACCTTAGTTTCTCCATCAGATACTCAGGAGGAGCAGTCATCGTGCCGGTTATAACAGGCGGCTTCTGGACCCTGAAAGTCTCAATCTCATTAGACACAAAGGCCCTCAGTCCAAAACGCAACAAGGTATTGGCTTCCTCGTTAAATTTAAGCTGCACTGTATTTGCCACTCTAGTGTAGTACAGTGAGTCGCGGGTCATAGTCGAGTCAGAATATATATTCTTGTAAAAGAAATTACCCTCGCTTTCGTTGTACATCCTTGCAAGGTCATCAATACGGTGAAGCCTGCGACTCCGGTCAACATCCAGAGAATGTAATAATGTAGCCAGCGGAGTTTGGCGCTTTCCGCTTTCCCCCTGACTTACTGCAATATTTCCAATCTTAAGAGCCTGACTTATGTATAGTCTGTTATTGTCGATACGATTGGAAGCAGTATAAAACTGTACCGGTATATTGTTAGACCGTCCCCAGTCGTATTTTTCCGGATTCAGAATATGGTCCTCGTCAACAATACCTCCGTTTTCAAGATGATCGGCCTTACTGTAAATATAGTTGCCGTATATCTCATAGACCTTGCCACTATACGAGGAAAAAACTCTGAAATTTCGGTTATCAACCTTCTGAGCATTGTACTTTCCTACTGATGAAGCGAGGTCATAGCTAAAGCCCACGT
The DNA here is from genome assembly GCA_964396555.1 of uncultured Alkaliflexus sp. Taxonomy (GTDB): domain Bacteria; phylum Bacteroidota; class Bacteroidia; order Bacteroidales; family Marinilabiliaceae; genus Geofilum. The sequence goes on along the minus strand of CAYNFX010000016.1, from coordinate 19,443 downwards.
TCCATTTGCTGTTGACATTCTGACTGAAAAGCACCCCCAGCACCTCCTCAGATCTGGCCTTAGGGCCACTGTACTGATAGTAAAGATTTGTGTAGGGTGTTGTAGAATTGAAATAGAGCCATTCTTCCGGTTGGGTGAAAACATGTGAATAGCTTTCAGTAAAGAGAAAATGCCGTGAAAGCGGCATTTTTGATACCATTGCAGGAATCCATGCAGCTCCAACATTACCGAGCTGTACGTTCGACATTGCCCTTTTGTATGCATGATTGTGCACCTGAAAGCCCAAAGAAAGCGTGTCGACAGGAACAGTATCAGCCCATGAACCCATCTCCGCAAGATGCCAGTTCCTTACCTTATGTGCAATTTCAGTACGGGGACTATCATCCTGCCCGGGTTGTCCCTCCTGTGGCAGTGACAGCCTCCCCTGAGCAAATATGCTTAAGGATAGAGCGTAAAGCGCGGATATTAAAATCAGGCGTGTTCTCATGCAAGGCAAAGATATTGAAATTTCCCTAATGGAAATACAAATCTATTGCCTAACTGACTTCCCAAACATCACCCCTAACCGCAAGGTCACGAAAGCATTTTATGGGGTTATCCTTCTTGACTTCTGCTATCTGCTCATCCATCTCTTTGTTGTATACCATACCCTTTACTCTTCGTATCACTCCAAGAGCAACAGGATATTCAGGATACTCCATGGTAGCAAGTTTCATATGCAGCGTACTGTCCTCGCAATCGGCATCGTGAACAAGCAGATCCTTCTCAGTTATACCGTTTTCTCCAATATTGACAACTTTAAGAGTCAGGCCATCAAGCATAATCCCTTTATCTCGATTTTTGCCAAAGATCATTGGTTTGCCATGCTCAAGTATAATTGTCCGGTCCTCTCGTACCTCCTTATTGGCGATTTCATCATGGACCCTGTCATTGTAAATTACGCAGTTTTGCAATACCTCAACAACAGAAGTGCCTTCAAACATCTCAGCTTCCTTGAACATATCAACACAAAGCTTAAGATCCCTGTCAAGGGTTCTTGCAAAAAAGTGTCCCCTGGCACCAATAGCAAGTTCACCAGGTCTGAATGGCATCTCAATTGTACCGTATGGAGAAGACTTTGTTACTTTACCACACTTGGACGTTGGAGAATACTGACCCTTTGTTAGTCCGTAAATCTGATTATTGAACAGTATCAGATTGATATTGACATTCCTTCGGATAAGATGAATGAAATGGTTACCACCTATGGCCATAGCATCACCGTCGCCTGTTACATGCCATACGCTCAGCGAAGGGTTAGCAAGTTTTACTCCGGTTGCAATAGCCGCACCACGTCCGTGAATAGTATGAAACCCGAAAGTATTCATATAATATGTGAATCGAGAAGAGCAACCAATTCCAGATATAACTGCAACATTCTCAGGCCTTAGCTGCAGGTCAGCCATTGCCTTGAGCACTGAATTCAGAATAGCATGGTCGCCACAACCCGGGCACCAGCGTACGTTAAGCGAATTCTTGTAGTCTGTAAAACTATATATTCTATCTTCTTCCATGTCCTTAAGCTTCCAAAAGATTAACAAAACAACTCTTCAACTCTTCAACCGTGAAAGGTTGCCCCTGTACTTTGTTATACTGATAATAGCTGTACTGCGGATGCTTCATCCTTAGGTAGGATGCAAACTGACCCATATTAAGCTCGCATACAACTACCTTTTTGTATCTAGAGAATACCTCAGCCGTATTGTTTGGCAATGGGTTAATATAGTTGAAATGAGCAAATGCTAGTTTCTTGCCTTCTTTGTTAAGTTCATCAACAGCTGATGAAAGATGTCCATAGGTGCCACCCCAGCCGACGACCAGCAGGTCGGCGTCTTTGTCGCCCTGTACCTCTAGTTCAGGTACAAAGTTGGCAATACGGTCAACCTTTTCCTGGCGCAGCTCAACCATTTTTTGGTGGTTAAGGGGATCATGAGAGATAACTCCTGTCAAAGTATCTTTTTCAAGACCACCAATGCGGTGTTCATATCCTTTCATTCCCGGCCAAACCCAGGCGCGGCTCTGCTTTTCCTGGTTTCTTAAATATGGTTTAAACTCACCGGCAGACTGTCTGGTATGAGGGACTTCGATACTCGGAAAGTCTCCTTCTTCGGGGACCCTCCAGCTCTGTGTTCCATTAGCTAGATAGCCATCTGACAGCAGGATAACAGGAACCATATGTTCGATAGCAATCTTAGCCGAATAAAAAGCAAAATCGAAACAGTTGACCGGAGTACTGGCTGCAATAACTACAACCGGACATTCTCCGTTACGTCCGAACAAAGCCTGATAAAGGTCTGACTGTTCAGTCTTGGTTGGCAAACCTGTAGAAGGACCTCCACGTTGTACGTTAATAACAACAAGTGGAAGTTCTGTCATTACGGCAAGACCAATAGCTTCAGTCTTAAGTGCCATCCCTGGACCAGAAGTAGATGTTGCTCCCAGTGCACCAGCATAACTTGCACCAATAGCACTACAGATACCTGCAATCTCATCCTCAGCCTGAAAGACTTTAACACCAAGCTCCTTTCTGGCCGCAAGCTCCTGAAGAATTTCTGTTGCAGGAGTAATTGGGTAGGAACCTAAAAAAAGTTGAACTCCAGCCCTTTCTGCGGCCGCTATCAGACCCCACGCTGCTGCAGTATTACCATTTATATTTCGATAAATACCTTTTTTAGGTTGAGAAGGATGCACATGGAAAGATGGTGTTAAAGCCTCAATGGTATCACCATAATGAAATCCGGCTTCAAGAACACGGAGGTTAGCCTCCATAATTCCAGGTTTCTTGGCAAACTTACGTTTGATATACTCTTCTGTATGTTCTATTGGACGATTGAACAACCAGAATACAAGACCAAGAGCATACATATTTTTGCTTCGCAGTGCACTCTTGTTGTCAATATCCAAATCCTTGACCGCTTCCTTTGTAAGTGTAGTTATTGGAGCCTTAATAATTCTATATGAATCCAGCTTGTCCTCAGCAAAGGGATCATCGGTTTTATATCCGGCCTTTTCAAGACCCTTTTCATCAAAACTATCCTCATCTATAATAATGGTGCCACCAGGTTTCATAGATTTTGCATTGGCCTTAAGAGCCGCAGGATTCATGGCCACCAGCACATCAGTCCTGTCACCTGGAGTATTCACTCCCTTACCAAAATGCACCTGAAACCCAGAGACTCCTCCAATGGTACCTTGAGGAGCTCTAATATCAGCAGGAAAATCAGGGAAAGTAGAAATATCATTGCCAAACATGGCAGATGCCTGTGAAAACAGCGTTCCTGACAACTGCATTCCATCACCTGAGTCACCCGAAAAGCGGACCGATATCCGTTCAACCTCTACTATTTTTGAATTTTCTTTCATTTTTCACTCCATCTTATGCAATCCATAAAACCTACATATAAATACATTTTTCTCTTATAAAGAGTATCCAAAAATACCTCATTAATCGCTAATTTACAAAGGTCTGCAGAGATTCCAACACAATCAAAAATGACATAAATCATACTTTGCGCCAATACATATGCCTGTATATCAATCCTTTCTGCCATATGCCGCATCCAACAAGCACTACAAGAAATTCTCTTAATACAGAATGTATCTATATTACATATTTATTCACTCCCAGCATTCCTCTTGAAAATAAGAAAAAGTTTACAAAAGACTTGTACTTTTGTAGTCCAAAAATAACAAATAAGATGGCGCTAATTAGAGAAGTAAGGGGCTTTGAACCCAAATTCGGCAACAATGTGTTTCTTGCCGAGAATGCAACGATAGTAGGAGATGTTGTAATAGGTGATGACTGCAGCATTTGGTTTAATGCAGTATTACGTGGTGATGTAAATTCAATAAGAGTGGGCAACAAGGTCAATATACAGGATGGTGCCGTACTGCACACACTCTATCAAAAGTCTGTTATCGAAATAGGCAACAACGTATCCATAGGTCATAATGCTGTAATCCATGGAGCAAAAATAGAGGATAATGTGCTAATAGGTATTGGTGCAACCATTCTAGACCATGCTGTAATCGGAAGCAACTCGATAATTGCTGCAAATGCGCTGGTACTAAGTAATACAATAGTAGAGCCCAATAGTGTATATGCGGGAGTACCGGCAAAAAAGGTAAAGGATATCGAACCACACCAGACTGCAGAGATGATCAACAAGATAGCCAACAACTATCTGATGTACGCCAGCTGGTACAAAGAGTAATTACAGTTCCGGATCTATATGCTCAGCATTAACCGTACTGCCCATAAACACGGATGCTGACTGATTGAAGCGTTCGGGATATTCGGTGGTATAGAATTTCAAACTGCCACCCTGCGATAGTCTATTATTCATCTCGGGGTGGCGATTAATATAATCCTTAAGACTGGTGGCGACAATTGGACCCTGGGCCACGATTTTAACCCCCGGGGGGAGGAATTGCTTTACCAGAGGCATAAGTAGGGGATAGTGCGTACACGCCAAAATAACAGTGTCAGTTTCCGGCGCAGTTAAAAAAAGACGATCAATATCCCTCTTTACAAAATAGCGTGCTCCATCAGAATCTGTCTCCCCGTTTTCAACAAGGGGAACCCACATCGGACAGGATTGCTGTACTACATTGATATGTGGGAAAAGCTTTTTAAATTCGAGAGGATAGGACTCTGACAGGACAGTACCTGTAGTTCCCAGTATTGCAACATTTCTGCTTGCTGGATCAGCGCCGACACTTTCAACACTAGGCCGTATCACGCCCAATACTCTCCTCTCAGAGTCGATTAGAGGCAAATCCTTTTGTTGAATAGTACGCAAGGCTTTTGCTGATGCAGTGTTACAGGCTAGGATCACCAGGGGGGCTCCCATCGCAAATAGTTTTCTGACCGCTTCTAACGTATAGTTGTACACAACATCGAAAGAACGGCTGCCATAAGGAGATCGGGCATTATCCCCAAAATAGACAAAGTCATTGTTTGGAAAAGCTTCAAGCAATTCCTTAAGGATGGTAAGACCTCCATATCCCGAATCAAAAACTCCTATGGGACCACTACCTTGCATTGGTTATCCTTAATAGAGCAAAAGCCGGTGGTTACCGGCTTTTGCTTTGTTATTAAATATGGCTGCGGCAATAATTTAACTAAAGCTTTGCCTTTACAAGAGGACCGCAGTCCAGACTTTTTTGAGAGTGGTAAAGAACAACCTGAGAACTGATGTCAAAGATGTAGATCAGTCCTTGTTCTTGTCCAACTGCATCGATAGCACGCTGTACTTTTTCAAGAATGGGCTGATAAAGTTCCTGTTCCTTCTTTTGTAAAGTTTGCTGAGCCATCAATTGGTAGTTTTGCAGACGTTGTTCTATATCCTGAATTTCCTTTTCCATGGTTGTGCGGATCAGCTCAGGCATAGTCTCTCTCTGAGCAATGTAATCGCGGTACTTCTTTTCATGCTCTTCGCTCATCACCTTCATCCTATCCTGCAGAATCTGAGCTTCAGCTTGAAGCTTATTGTCAGCATCCTTCTTATCGGGCAGTTCCATTATCAGCTCCTGAACGTTGATATGTCCAAATTTTAGTTCCTGAGAGGTAATCGCTGAGGTAATAAGCAATAAGCAAGCGATTGCAATAGTTTTAATAAATCTCATATCATGTAAATATTAAGTATTCGCCATAAAATAATTAAATCCCAAGTTTAGCCTTTACAAGTGGAGTGACATCTACACTTTGTGAAGAGTTGAAAAGTGTCAGACCTGAGTTGACTTCAAAGATATAAAGGAAACCATTTTCTTCACCCACTGCTTCAACAGCCTTTCTAAAACTCTCCAAAACCGGTACCTGTAACTCGTTCTGCTTTTGCTGAAGTGTCTGCTGAGCATTAATAAAGAACTCTTGAATCCTTTGCTGCATACCCATATATTCTTCTTCCTTGGCAGCACGCTGCGCATCAGTATAGGTTTCATAGTTTTTCTCAAATTCAACCTCTATCTTTTGCAGCTCTTCCCTCATAACACCCAGCTGATCCTCAAACTTCTTGGTCTCGCTCTCTATTACGGTAGTTATATTCTTGTAGGCGGGCATCTGCAGTACTACATCCGCAACACTGATGTGACCAAATTTGGGAGCCTGCGCAAAAGCAGCGGCAGAAAAGCCGGCAAGTACCAATGCGCTAAGAATGATTTTTCGCATCTGAATCATTTATTTATTTACAATTATTTCCTGTGTCCAAGACGTTCCAGCACTTTATCACTTCGATCCTGAGCAGGTTCAAGATAAAGGACCCCACTGCTCTTGTCAAATACTGCGGCAAGTCCTTCTTCCCTGGCAATTTCTCTTATCACTGCGGTTACCTGATCCTGGATAGGCCGAATCAATTCATCCTGCCTCTTGGCCAGTTCACCATCTTGTCCGAAATATTTCTGCTGAAGCTCCCTGGCGTCCCTTTCTCTTGCAATAATAGCCTCCTCACGGGCCACCCTCATATCATTAGAGAGGTACACACTTTCGGTCTGGTAATTCTTATACAATTCTGCAACATCCCGGTATATCTTGTCGATCTCTCCCTGCCATTGGCCCGACAACTGATTCAATTGTTCCTGAGCAGCCTGAAAAGCCGGTATATTCCTAAGGATGTATTCAGTATCGACAAATGCATATCGTTGGGAATTAACTGCAGCCTGTATGCCGAACAAACCCAAAAGCAAAAATAATACTGTTTTTTTCATAACAATAAGTTTTAAATAAATATGCCAAACGGCTTTAAAAGCTTATCCAAAAATCGAACCACAATATACAAGATGGCTTTAAACTTTAAAAGCTCTGTCCCATAACAAAGTGGAAATTACTTCCGCCAGAATCCGGACGGCCTGGTACCGTGTCAAATCCGTAACCCCAGTCAATACCAAGCAGACCAAACATAGGCAGGAATATTCTCACACCTAAACCTGCTGAACGATACATCTGGAATGGATTATAACCTTTAAAATCCGACCAGGCATTACCTGCTTCGAGGAACATCAGACCATAAACTGTTGCAGATGGTTGCAAGGTAAAGGGATACCTGACTTCCATTGTCAGTTTTGTATACATATTACCGTCTGCCATAGAGTATTTTTCACCATCTACCTCATAGAAACTGTATGGGGTCAGCGAATTATTCTCATATCCCCTCAGACCCACAGTCTCACTACCATACATACTATAGCCACTCATTCCATCACCACCAAGAGTAAACTTCTCAAATGGCGACTTAAGGTTATCATTGTAATATCCCAAAAATCCACCTTCAATCTTGCTCATTACAACAAACTTGGAAGCCCTGTCAAGTGGTTTGAACATTGCTCCTTTAAAGGTCCATTTATGGTACTCGATAAATTCATATAGTTCCTGCTCATCAGTAATTGAGGAGTAATCCTTACCTGTAAACGATGAATAAGGAGGCGTCAACTCAACTCCAAGAGAGAACGTAGATCCTGAACGGGTATACAACGGATTGTCAATAGAATTTCTTGAAAGTATAGTCTTCAAATAAATACTGTGTGACTTCCCGTTTCTGAAGTTACCAATAAAGGACCAATCCTTCAGGTCATATTGACGATAACTCAACTCGTTGTAAAGTGTAAACCAGTCATCCGGCCAAGTAAGACGGCGTCCAAGACCAACTGAAGCACCTAACACCTTGATATGGCGGGAGTCATCACCCTTGTATGCATATGGATCATAGTTGTAACCATAGTAACCGTAACGACTACTGATACCTGTCTGCAAAGTATAATACAGTGACACGCTTAAAGAATTAGGCTTTTTGCCACCTAGCCATGGTTCAACAAAATTTAGGCTATAGGCCTGATAATATTTAGCATTAGATTGCGCCCTGAGACCAAGTGTTTGTCCATCACCTGTAGGCAGAGGTCTCCACGCCTCCTTGTTGGGAATGTTTCTCACTGAGAAGTTTGAAAATGACAAACCAAGAGTACCAACAAACATACCGGCACCCCAACCTCCGGAAACCTCAATCTGGTCATTTGGTTTTTCTTCAAGGTTAAATTCAATGTCAACAGTTCCCTTGTCCTGATCTGGTATTGGAACAGGATTGATCTTCTCAGGGTCGAAGTGTCCCAGCTGAGCAAGTTCCCTAACTGTACGTACAATAGCTGCCTTATTAAAAAGTTCACCAGGCTTTGTGCGCAGCTCACGACGCACCACGTGTTCATGCGTCTTTGTATTCCCGTTGATAATAACCCTGTTAATTGTGGCCTGATCACCTTCATAAATCCTCATTTCCAGGTCCACAGTGTCGTTATAAATCTTAATATCCACAGGAATAATACGGCTGAACAGATATCCATTGTTTAGATATTCGTTTTGAACAGCATCATCGTCAATAAACAGACGTTCGTCAAGCTGAGTCTGGTTGAAGATATCTCCCTTACGGATACGAAGAATTATGCCAAGATATTCACTTGGATAAATGGTATTACCAACCCAGGTAATATCTCCGAAATAATACTTATGGCCTTCTTCTACCTGAATCTTAATATTTAAGGAATTATCATCATTCCTGCTTATTGAATCAAATACTATATAGGCATCACGATAACCCTTCTCGTTGTATTTTTCAATAATCTTATCGAGATCAGCACGGTATATTTCCTCTATAAATTTCTTTGTCCTGAAGAAGTTCTTAATTTTTCGCCTCTCATTTGTTTTTTTCATGTACCTGTCCAGCTGACCTGTGGTCACGGCTTCATTACCCTCAAAAACCAGAGAATTTATCTTTACTTTCTCCTTCTTGTCTACATACACGTCAAGGACAACATGATTGACCTTGGAAGTATCGTCGCGCTGTACTATGTTAACCTCGGTATTGTAGAAACCCTTATCTACAAAATGATCTTTGATAAACATCTCAGCCCTTCTGAGCAGATATGGGGTCACCTGGCTACCCTTTATCATGGCAACCTTATCATCTACCGCTTCAATTTCAGCCTTCTTAAGCCCAATATAGTTGATCACTGACAGCCTGGGACGCTCCTGTAAGTAGATCTCAAGTGAGACATCACGACCTTCTATCTTTTTTGCATAAATCTTTACATCTGAAAAAAGGCCATAATCCCAATATTTCTTGATAGCTGCAGTAATCTCATCACCAGGAATAGTTACTTCCTGTCCAACTCGCAATCCTGAAAGATTTGCAAGGATTCTGGGATCATTATTGAGATCACCAACCACATCAATTGCAGCAATTACATATTTACGTGGTTTTGCCGTATAAGATATCTCAGGTAAGTTTTCCTGTCCGAATAAGCTAAGACTGATTACAGTAAGAACAAAAAGAAGAGATATTCGTTGCAACATTTCTATTGTTTTAAAATTAACTGGTCACTGGTTTTCCCAAAGCGGCGCTCGCGCTTCTGATAATCTAAAAGAGCTTCATAAAAATGTTCCTTGCGAAAATCAGGCCATAATATGTTGGAAAAGTATAATTCTGAATATGCAATTTGCCACAGCAGGAAATTACTTATCCTGTACTCACCGCTGGTTCTTATAAGAAGTTCAGGGTCAGGCATTTCGGATGTATCCAGGTAGCGACTGAAAACATTGCTGTCAATGCCAGCAACATCAAGAGTCCCTTTGCTCACATCGATCGCAATCTTCTTTACGGCTTCTACTATTTCCCACCGGGCACTATAACTTAAGGCCAGGACCAAAGTCAGTCCTGTATTAGATGCAGTTTTTTCAATACATTTCAGGAGCTGCTCCTGAACATTATTAGGAAGGCTAACTGTGCAACCTATGACCCGAAGTCTGACATTATTTTTCATCAGGGTCTGAGTCTCTGAGGCAATAGTAGAAACCAGCAAAGCCATTAGGGCATCAACCTCATGCTTGGGTCTGGACCAATTTTCTGTTGAGAAAGCATAAAGTGTAAGATAGTCAAGACCTAGTTCGGCAGAGGCTTCAGTTACCTCTCTAACTGCCTTGACCCCATTCTTATGTCCAAAAACACGTGCCGAGCCCCGCTGCTTTGCCCAGCGCCCGTTACCATCCATTATTACTGCCACATGTCGCGGTAGCTTTTCAGAAATCAATAGCTCTTTGACTGACATAAATGCCTGATTACATATTCTTAAAATCCATCGCGACACTTATCGCGTCTGCCCAAAATAGTGAAAGTAGCATAAACCCCAAACACTGAACACCAGTCGTTATTATGCGTGATTGAGGCATTACTGAAGCCAATGGGGTTGGAACCGTCTACCGAATTATCGAAACCAACAACATCCAAATCATCAGCAAAGATCTTACGCAAAGTCCATTCCGCACCAAGGTTTAACCGGTCTCCTGCCTTCCATTTCACTCCGGCACCGAAAGGCAAAGATAATACAAAACTCGGTTTTTCATTGTGACTACCATTATCTTCTGTGTATCTTTCATAAAATACTGAACCAATTCCAAATGCCATATATGGAGAAAAGCGGGACTTCTTTATGCTAGGGTGGTCGAACGAGAAAAGGTTGATCTCAAATAGCATAGAAATATCGATCACGTCACGCTTGAAACTGTAGTATTCAGAATTATCTTCAGGCAGATATACGTCCTTGGCAGGGTATTCCCCACTCACTCCCACAAGAAGAATATTACCCCTGAATGCCACCCTGTCATTAACAACATATCTTACCAATCCGCCAAAGGCGGGATGTATGTCATAAAACTGCTTAGATGGGTTGAGGTCACCATTATACCAGGAGACACCCACATAGGGACCTGCCTCTATCTTCCATTGGGCATTAAGGGTTGAAGCGGACAAAAGGACAATTACGACAAGCGTAAGGGGTAACTTCAATTTCGACATCAGAATTGGTGTTAATGGCACGTCACGATAAAACGTCCAGAAGCATCAAATATTGCTTCATATCAGTTACGTCTGTCTGCGCCCCACATCAGCTTTGACCTGAGAGTGGAATAGAATGTTTTGCCATCCCTCTCGATTACAGAAACAGAGAAATCAGCCTTTCTGATTCTTAGCTCCAATGACTCCTCTAGAATACAGCTACGTGAATCAAGGGAGACCAGGTAGCTACCTCCACGACTCTCAACCCGTAAGGTAAGGTCGAAATCATTGGGTACCACAAGTGGTCTGACCGTAAGGTTGTGAGGAGCAATAGGGTTTATGATCAGGTTCTTGGAGGCAGGGTGCATAATAGGTCCCCCCACACTTAAGGAATAAGCAGTGGAACCGGTAGCTGTTGCTATAATCAGTCCATCGGCCCAGTAGGAGTTCAGGTAATCTCCATTAAGATTGACGTGGATAGTGATCATCGAGGAGGTATCCCGCTTTACAACTGCAAATTCATTGAGGGCAAAGTCCAGTTCACCAAAAGCAGGAATTTTTGTATCCAACTTAAGCAGGTCAAGTTGCTTTACCTTGTATCGACCTTCAAAAATGTCGTTCAGAGCACTTGGAAGTTCATCCTTTGAAACATCAGCAAGAAAACCAAGTCTTCCACTATTTATTCCTACAATGGGGATTGGACGCTCGCGTACTAAAGTCACAGCATCCAGAAAAGTGCCGTCTCCTCCGATAGAGAAAAGCATCTCACAGTCGGGCAAATCAGCATGATCGGTAAACACACTCTCAGGGTAAAGCATAATACCTGGAATTCCTCTCACAAACTCATAAAAGGGCTTGTAAATACAAATCCCAGCACCTGTCTGTGACAGGTGCCTAAACAGAGCTAGACAGTACTCATTAAAAGCGGAATCGAATTGTTTACCAAAAATGGCAATGCGCATGACAGAACTTTTAGGTATTATTCAGGTAATAACATAGCCGGATTCTCCAAACAAGTTAAAGTGACAAATTAAAGTGAAAGTAAAACCCGTGTTCGGCGAAATTATTAAAAGAATAGTTCAGACTCAAAACTTTATCATAAAAAGTAAGCATATCAATACCAAGACCATAACCAAGGAGCAATTCGTTGGCCATCATATTGACATCCTGTTTGTGATTATTATATACATACCCAGCATCAAAGTGCAGCTTTAGATAAAAGGCGTAGTGGAAATGAGAGAACTGTTCCAAGGGCATCCATTTCAACCTCATATCCTTTCTAGGAATTAGTTCAAATAGCATTTTACTCTGAACACCTCCATAGGATGTCCCGTCAATAACCCTGAATTCAAATCCATTAAGATATTCCTCGTATCCCAGCCCTGTCTTAAAGATATAGGGGACCTTGTCAAGGTCTATCAAAGACACGAAACCTCTTGTATTGTAATAGAGCTTGTCGCTAAGCCTGTTGTGATAGGCCACAGATCCCTTACCCCTAAAAAACCCGTTATAGTCAGATTCCAATCCGAAACCTTCCCTCATAACTTCCACCTCAATAAACAGGCCCTTCAGCGTATAGATTTTTGAATCTCTCTTGTCGTATTTATAGTTATAACCAAGAGTCATGGTCTCACTGGTACTGTTTTGTAAAGGCAGCATATCAGGATTGTGTACCAAAAGAGTATCGGCGGCATCAACACTCATAAAACCTGCAAAGACGCTGTGATAGTGGTCAAGGTTGTGACGGTAAAAATATGAAAGCGTCACATTTGAAGTTGTAAGAAGCCTGTCTCCAAGTGTTTTCAGAAAGACCTGCTTATCATTGACGGTTCCGTATGCAACCCTGTCATTCCAAAGCCAGCCTGCATCAATGCCCCAACCTGACTGATTATTAAGGGCAGGATTACGGTAACCAAAGATCAGCTGCGTCTTATATCCTGTAACAGCCCTTAACTTGAGCACCTCCCTGCGACCACGAAAGTTGTCATGCTTAACATAGAGTCCATAGTTGAAAAAGCTTCCATCGTTAAGCCTCAGAAAATCGCTAAAATTACGGCCTTCATTCTCAAAGATCGGGAAGGTCCATAGATACCATCGTTCGCTGACTTCAATAGTGAAGACTACAGAACGTATGTCAGGATAATAAAAGGATATATCGACAGAGTTGAACAGCGAAGTATTAAGCAGGTTTTCCTTTGCCCTTTCTGCCATAGCCATCAGATCCATCATTTCAATGCGTGAACCGATAGTAAACGGTAATTCCGAAAGGATCAACTTTTGTCGGGTCTTGTAGTTACCGCTAATCTCTATATTTTGTACAGTTAGTTTGGCATCCTGTATCTCAAGTGGCTCTATGGAAAATAGCGAGACCAAATAACAGAAAAGGAAATACGCCAGTAGGCCAAACCTCCTGATCACACATATGCCAGACATCCACAAAAAGTTTGCTGTTAGTATACTAAACGTTAAGGTATTTCATCAGAGACTCATAATTCCTTATAGCAGTCTCATCAACAAGTACCTCAGAACCATACTCGGCTCGTATTTTATAACCGTACCTTTCGAAGCTGCGAACAATAGGTATCATGTCAGTACGATTGAGCTTTATTGTAATGTACAGCTGTCTTCCATCAGGGCTTTGTGTCAGGTAGAGGCTGAGTATTTTACTGTCACAGTCCTCTACTATCCTTGCAATCTCAGAAAGGGAGTAATCGCGTACGCCAACTTCTATCTGCAATATTCCTCCAGGAGTATGAGCAGCAATCAGGTCGCTGAAATGATGTAAGAGATCGTGGGAAGTAATAGCTCCAAGGTAGTTCCCCTCGCTATCAAGAACAGGAATCAGACTCAGCTTAAGTCTGGATGCGATCTCAATTACGTCATAAATATGCTGATGGTCATATACATATGGCTTAATAAGCGATAGCCTGTAGTTGCCAAGAGCCTCCTCAGTATTCTTAGCGTCATATATGTCGGAATCCGATACCAATCCTAAAAACACCTTGTTGTTGACAATAGGCAAATGGGACACTCTGAATGCTTCCATCCAGTTGAGCGTCTGAATCCCCGTGTCGGAAGTCCTTACAGCAGGGATTACATCGGATATCAGATCTTTTGCCAGCATAAAACAGTTATAAAGGAACTACTTTTTTTTAACTTTGTGACCTATCACTTGTTAATAAGCAATACCGAAGTATCTAACAATTTAACCTTCTATTCTGTTTCCTTACAAATAAAATACCGAAAATGACAAAATTAAGTGTAAATATTAATAAAATTGCAACTCTGCGTAATTCAAGGGGCGGAAGTATTCCAAACGTGGTTCAGGTAGCAATTGATGCACAGAACTTCGGAGCAGACGGGATCACCGTTCACCCACGTCCCGATGAGCGACACATACGTCGCCGGGATGTATTTGACTTGCGCCCTGTCATCAGGACGGAATTTAATATAGAAGGTTACCCCTCACCCGAGTTTATGAAGCTTGTAAAGGATGTCAAGCCTCATCAGGTGACGTTGGTGCCAGATCCACCTGAAGCACTGACATCCAGTGCAGGATGGGATACAAAACTGCACTTGTCATTTCTTCAGGACATAATCGGAGAATTAAAGGAAGTCGGAATCCGTACCTCTATATTTATAGGAACCGACCTTGAGCATATCTTATACGCAGCCAAGACCAATACTGACAGGGTAGAGCTTTATACCGAACCCTACGCGACCAATTACGCCAAAGACCGGGAAAAGGCCATAGAGCCCTTCGTCGAAGCTGCCAATGCTGCAGTTAAGGCCGGACTTATGATAAATGCCGGACATGACCTAAGCCTGGAAAACCTGAAATACTTCAACGAAGGCATCCCTGCATTAAAGGAAGTTTCAATTGGACACGCCCTTATCGCCGATGCTCTATACTTTGGTCTTGAAAAAACAATACGGCTATATAAGGAACAATTGGTTAAGGAAAAATAACAGGAAACAGACAGCCCCCCGAGGGGCTGTCTAAGTTTAATACAGCCTACTATGGAACTTTTTTGCAGGGAGACCGGAAGCGGGAAGGACACGTTGGTAATAGTTCACGGACTCTATGGATCATCGGACAACTGGATGTCTATTGCCCTAAAGCTGGGTGACCAATTCAGGGTCATCCTGCCCGATCTTCGCAACCACGGACAAAGTCCACACAGCGACAAGCAGGACTTTGAATCAATGGCCGACGACCTATACGAAACCCTATCCCAAAGAATTGAAGGCAAGTTTATTTTGGCAGGGCACTCTATGGGCGGAAAAGTTGCAATGCGCTTTGCAATGAAGCATCCTGACTTGCTAAGCAAACTGGTGGTTATAGACATCGCCCCAAAAAGCTATATAGGCAAAACAGGACGTGGAGGAGAAGCCACAGATCACCCCAGGATAGTGGACACATTGCTCAACCTCCATCCCGAAAGGTTCAATGACAGAAAGGAAATTGATCAGGAACTGTCCCACCATTTCAAGTCACCGGCACTTAGGCAGTTTCTGCTCAAAAATGTGAAACGCGACTACGGCGGTAAATTCTACTGGCAACTCAATATCGAAGCTATTGCAATGAACTTTGAAGAAATAATGGATGGGTTCTCGGGGGTCGGTCAGGAACAAGCTGTTAAGGGTCTGTCCACAGTCTTTATAATCGGTGGTGATTCGCGTTATGTCGATGAAGGCGACTCACTGATTATCAATCGCCTGTTTCCAGGCTCGCAAATTGTTACAATACCCGGAGCCGGGCACTGGGTGCATGTAGACCAACCCGAACTATTCCTGAGTACCTTGCTGTACCATATAGACTGAAAGATTCAAGGGCTTACAACTTACAACTCAAAATATTTTTGCTAATTTTGCAAACAATTCAGAATTCATACAATGAAGAAATCTCATAGCGAGACTGCAATTATACGCATTCACTGTCCCGACCAGAAGGGTCTGGTAGCAAGGATTACAGACTTTATACACCGAAATAACGGAAATATTGTAGCACTTGATCAGCATACAGATCGCGACGAGGGGCGCTTTTTCATGAGGGTGGAATGGGAACTTTACGATTTTGAGATCAAAAGGGAAGATATAGCACCTGCCTTTCAGTTTGCTATAGCCACTCCCTGCAATATGGAGTGGAAGCTTCATTTCTCTGATTACACCCCACGCATGGGTCTTTTTGTAAGTAAGCTTTCTCACTGCTTGTTTGATATACTATCACGTTACCAGAGTGGAGAACTAAAAGTTGAGATTCCTCTGGTGATAAGCAACCATAAAGACCTGGAAGACGTAGTTACAAAATTTGGTATCAAGTTCGTACATATCCCGATAACTCCTGAGACCAAGGCAGAACAGGAAAAGAAGGAATTTGAAATACTCGAGGAACACAAGGTTGACTTCCTGGTACTTGCCCGCTATATGCAGGTACTGTCACAGGATTTTTCAGACCGTTATCCTGAACGTATAATCAACATCCACCACTCTTTTCTGCCTGCCTTTATTGGTGCCAAGCCATACCATGCAGCCCATGCCAGGGGAGTTAAGATTATCGGTGCAACGGCCCACTATGTGACAAGCGAACTGGATGCAGGTCCTATTATTGAGCAGGATGTGGTGCGTATAACCCACCATGACAGTGTTGAGAGAATAATCCAGAAAGGACGTGACCTCGAAAAGATAGTGCTATCAAGGGCTATCATGGCTCACCTCAACCGCAAGACCCTGGTTTACAAAAACAAGACAGTCCTATTTGAGTGATAAGCTAGCAAAGCTATACCCATGGCTAAACAAGACATAGTAATAATAAAGTACAACGCAGGTAATATACGCTCGGTCAAGAACGCTCTCATGCGTCTCGACCTTGACGCTGAGATTACAGGCGATCCGGACAGGATTAGAAAGGCCGATAAGGTGATATTCCCGGGAGTTGGGGAAGCAAGTACAACTATGACCCACCTCAATGAGACTTTGTTGTCGGATCTTATCAGGGAATTAAATCAACCTGTTCTTGGAATATGTCTTGGTATGCAGTTAATGGGTAGTCGCAGCGAAGAGGGCGATGCCGAATGTCTGAATATTTTCGACCAGCCCGTAGTGCGTTTCCAGCTTCCCTCACCCAATCCGGACAATCTCAAAATTCCGCATATGGGCTGGAACAGGATCTATGACCTCAAAGGCGACCTGTTTGATGCCTCAATGGAGGGCGAATACGTCTATTTTGTGCACAGTTACTATGTGCCAATAGGCGATAACACCTCCTCTACTACCAATTATATCAACCCCTTCAGCTCGGCCATGCAGCGCGACAACTTCTTTGCCACCCAGTTTCACCCCGAAAAGAGTGGTAGCGTCGGTCAGCGTATTCTCGAGCGTTTCATAAAACTATAACATGCAGTCCACAAGGATAGAACTGATCCCCGCAATAGACTTAATTGAGGGGAAATGCGTAAGACTTAGCAAAGGAGATTACAACACAAAAAAAGTATATAACGAAGACCCCCTTGAGGTGGCTCTTGGTTTTGAAAGCCACGGCATCAAACGACTTCACCTTGTAGATCTTGATGGTGCAAAAGCCGGCAGGATTATCAATCATAAAGTTTTGGAGGCTATAGCCTCCAAAACTTCGCTTGTTATAGACTTCGGCGGGGGACTAAAGAGTAGCGAAGACTTAAAGATTGCCTTCGAATCCGGGGCCAGGATGGTTACCGGAGGTAGCATCGCCGTCAAGAATCCCGAAGAGTTTTCCTCATGGTTAGATAGATATGGTCCCGACAAGATTATCCTGGGTTCAGACACTAAAGAAGGTAAGATTGCCGTTTCAGGCTGGACCGAGACCTCAGGACTCGAACTCCTTGACTTCCTGGGTGGTTATATAAGCAAGGGTATCAGCAAGACCATTTGTACAGATATAAGCAGGGACGGAATGCTTGAAGGACCAGCCACAGATTTGTACAAAACCATGCTTGAGCGGTTTCCAGAGCTGTACCTGATCGCCAGCGGAGGAGTAAGCTGTATGAAAGATATTGATGCGCTGGAAGAAGCAGGAGTGCCGGCAGTTATTTTTGGTAAGGCCATCTATGAAGGACGCATTACCCTTAGCGACCTGGAAAAAAGACTACGTTAATCGTTTTTTTAGTTTAGCTTTATAACCCAAAACGAAAAATAATGCTTGCAAAAAGGATTATTCCCTGTCTCGACATTAAGGATGGAATGACCGTCAAGGGGGTCAGATTTCTGGACCTCCGGTCTGTTGGCGATCCTGTCGAACTAGCGCAGGCATATGCCGAACAGGGGGCTGACGAACTTGTTTTTCTTGATATAACAGCTTCACACGAGGGCAGGAAGACCCTTATAGATCTTGTAAGACGTATTGCACGGCATATCAATATCCCCTTTACAGTTGGAGGTGGCATCAGTACTTTGGAGGATGCCGATGCCCTGCTAAATGCAGGAGCAGACAAGGTAAGTATCAACTCAGCAGCAGTGCGCAACCCGAAGTTGATTGACCATATGTCACGGGGCTTTGGAAGCCAGTTTGTAGTAGTTGCCATTGATGCAAAAAAGGAAGTCAACACCGGAGAGTGGACAGTAACTGTAAACGGAGGACGTATCTTTACAGAGAAGAAGCTGTTCACCTGGGCCACTGAGGCCCAGGAGCGCGGGGCAGGCGAGATACTCTTTACAAGCATGGATCATGACGGCGTAAAGGAGGGTTTTGCAAACGAGGAACTTGCATTACTGAGCGAGTCTCTATCAATACCCATTATAGCATCAGGAGGTGCAGGTAAGAAGGAGCATTTCAGGGACACCTTTATCAAGGGAAAAGCAGATGCAGCACTTGCTGCAAGTGTATTCCATTTTAATGAAATACCGATACCGGTACTTAAGGACTACCTTAGGAAAGAAGGAATTGTGATAAGATAAAAGAGGTCTGACACATAAAGATAAGGGAGAAGCTTTAATAAAAGAGTTAATTGACCTTCCAGATAAAGGGTCTCATGGACCTTCGACACAAAGGTGTCTTTAATTATAATGAACAAGTGAAATTATATAGATCCGGCATCAGCCCGGATTGAAAACAGATAAGAGATGGAAATAGATTTTTCAAAAACCACAGACGGACTGGTTCCTGCAATTATTCAGGACAACAGTACATATAAAGTACTGATGCTGGGTTACATGAATGCCGAAGCGTTAGAAAAGACGCTAAAGGAAGGAAGGGTGACTTTCTATAGCCGCTCTCGTAAAAAACTGTGGACCAAGGGCGAAGAGTCGGGCAACTACCTTAACGTGGTATCCATAGCAGCCGACTGCGACAAGGATACGCTTCTGATCAAGGCCAAACCATTGGGACCGACCTGCCATACAGGTGCAGATACCTGCTGGAATGAGGCCAACAGCCCCGACGACATAAGCTTTCTAAAGGAATTGCAGGACTTTATCGACAAACGCAAGGCTGACATGCCTGAAAAATCCTATACCACATCATTATTTAAAGATGGGACCCGCAAGATTGCCCAGAAAGTTGGTGAAGAAGCCGTTGAAACCATTATTGGAGCAATGGCAAATGATGATGAAAACT
>CAYNFX010000015.1:0-28588 GCA_964396555.1 uncultured Alkaliflexus sp. | reverse complement strand
AGTTCCAAAAATCGATAGGAATTTTCTCGCCGTTAGAATAGTAGCCACCCATCAAAACTGAATGATTCAATCCGGCATAGGGCTTCCACTTTCCCCCATCCCATCGCATGTAGGCATATTTCTCGTGTAACACAACATCCCTGTGATACTTGACAGCCCCTCTATAGGGATCGTCCATAAACCCATGGCTCATACCACCTTTTATTTCTAAACGTCGAAATATTCCCGGAAGCCCAGTATATTCAGGTATACCTATAATAATACGGTCCATCGGTCTGGCATTGTTTCCAAACATAAAAGAACCACTTCCCTTATAGCCATCTTCAAATATTGGGTTAAACACATGGCGACCCGCCTTTAAGCTCAGGGACTTCCAGTCAATGCCCAGAGAATAACTGTGAATATATCCACCAAATTGCGCGCTATTATAATCTGCTTCCAAATGCCCGGAAAATGAAAAATCATCTCCTAAACGATATTCACCACTGACTGTGACAATACCAAGAAATGGAGCTTCACCGGAAATACCCCACCTTCCCTCCTGGCCGGCATATAGCCATAAAGGGGCAGTTTCTCCCGAAACAGCCATGGAATATGTTGCAAGCTTACCCTGAATTCTCAGATTTTCACCAGCATATACTGCAAGTGAAAGCATTACAAATAAAAACGATATACTATATCTCATCAAGTATAAAAGTTTACTGGCAAAGCCGTATAGTGCATTTGGGTATCTGTCCATCCTCCAAAAATATAACAAGAAAACGAATAAGTAAATTTTTAGTAATACATGCACCATCCGGTACCGATTTATTACTTTTGACGAAAATTATATTGTATGCAAGGATTCGATTTTATAGAAATGTTATCGGCATTTATTGTATTATTTGCCGTTATCGACATCCTCGGTTCTATACCGATTGTTCTTGATATCCGTGATAAAGGAGGGAAAATAGATGCATGGAAAGCTGCCCCTGTTTCCTTTATCATTCTTTTTGTATTCCTTTTTCTGGGAGAAGCTCTACTGGGGCTTTTTGGTGTTGATCTTTCATCCTTCGCGATAGCAGGGTCCTTGATTCTTATGATAATGGCCATTGAGATGATACTAGGAGTTCAGATATTCAAACATGACTCCCCTACAGGTGCATCCATAGTTCCAATAGCCTTCCCACTTATTGCCGGTGCAGGATCCTTTACCACCCTGCTGGCTTTACGTGCAGAGTTTGCATTGTCAACGATTATTGTTGCTCTATTCCTGAATATCGTAATTGTATTCTTTGTTCTCCACTATACCGATAAAATCAAGCACATTGCAGGTGCAGGCGGAGTATATGTACTCAAGAAATTTTTCGGAATCATCCTTATGGCTATGTCAATAAGGCTCTTTATGTCAAACTTTGCCTCCCTCCTTGTAGAAATGATGGATCATTTCAAGGGGTTATAGAACAGCTTAAACCATGCCATATTACGTTGTGTGGGTAGGTGTCGAACCTGGCATTTACGATAACTGGAGCGACTGTAAAAAAAGGACCATGGGCTTTCCAGGCGCCAGGTACAAGAAGTATAATACTCTTGCCGAGGCCGAGGAAGCTTTTGGATCATCACGCAGTTCGAGGCCCAAGGCTACTAAGCCCTCAGGTCCGGAATCCCCCATTCAGGACGCGCTAGCCGTGGATGCTGCGTGTAGCGGCAACCCCGGAGTTATGGAATACCGGGGCGTGCACGTGGGAACCAGACAAGAATGGTTTAACTTCAAAACCGAACTTGGGACAAACAACATCGGAGAGTTTCTTGGGATAGTTCACGGTCTTGCATTTCAAAAACAAAATAATCTTGTCATTCCAATTTACAGCGACTCCCAAATCGCAATCGGCTGGATAAAAGCAGGAAAATGCAAAACCAAACTTCCGGTAAACGAAAAAACGATAAAGCTTTTTGAAGTAATAAAAAGAGCTGAGGAATGGCTGGCACACAATAACTGGACTCAGCCAATACTTAAGTGGGAAACAAAAAGATGGGGAGAGATTCCTGCCGACTTCGGCAGGAAATAGTAATTTGTACAATAAGGGGGCTACTGGACCATACTGGTTACTCCTGGCACACTTACATCATCAAAGGCAGGCTGAAACATACACGATGACCTGTTTTTATCTTTCCATCAAAGCGATCTTCGCTGCGGATATACCCAAACTCTGTTGGTCGGTTTTTGAACCCTTTACCCCTGTTTATCTGACTAAATGAGACTGCAATTCCCCGGTTCATATACTTTTCTTCCAAAGACTTACAGGCGTAAGGGCAATTCCCTTCAGCACCATTGTCCTCAATAATTACCTCCAGAACATTTCCCCTTCTCATAAATGCAATATCAAACTTGATCTTATCCTGATACCTGAAGGCCATTATATCAGCAAGGGCATTTTCCAAAAATGGTTGTGTTATCATTGAGGGAACAAGAATCGCACCTGCATTCTGCATAATATTACTCTCAATCCTGTGTTCTATCGGCTTTCCATGCATCTGATTCTGAACACTAAGGAAAGACCTTAAATACTCTATCTCCATACTGAGAGGGATCAGTTCCCGACCGGAAAACCTCAATACCTGCTCTATATGCCGGGCTATCATATCCATTTGCTCAACAGCCTTTTCGCTGTCTCCAACCTCAATACACTGTTTTACATATTTCAGGTAACTCAACACTAGATCAGGATTGCACTTTTCCTTCATCAACTCCTTTCTAAGCTCTTCAACATTATTCTGTTGCATCAGTCGGCGTCTCCTCTGGTAAGCCGTAACAAAGGCAATAATTGCACTTACGGAAATGATAAAAATAATTCCCCAAAATAATCTTTCCCTTACATTGGCCCGTTTTATCCTAAAGTCCCTCTCCTCAATCTGCCGCTCCAATTCCATATCCATAACACCTTTGGCAAAGTCAGGATTATCAATAAGCATCCCATCCCTTAGGGAAATAAACCTCTCATAATTGGCAAGGGCGCTATCATATTGTTTTACCTGTTTAAATACCAGATACTCTGAATTCAAAACATTTAGAAGCAGTTCTTTCATTTCATACTCAACTGCCAAACCTTCAGCTTTTTTGTATAGATAAATTGACTGCAGGTACTCCCCCTTCTTTGCATAATTGTCACCTAACATTGTGTAGGTACTTACTTCTGCAAAACGGTCTCCCTCGGCCTTATTGATCACAAGAGCACGTTCGAGTATCCTGCCAGCCTCATCATACTTCTCCTGCTTCATCTTTAGAGAACCAATATTGCTAAGCACTCTGGCCTCCATTGCATTATTCCTCTTCTTTCTGTAGTACTCAAAAGCCTTGTCATAATATGTAGCCGCCTCATCCAGTTCTCCAAACTCGACATATACCGCAGCAATGTTATTGTAAACACCAGCGGCCTCCTCCCATTTCTGCTCTTTGAGGTATACATCAAGAGCTTTGTGATAAAGGTCTAGTGTTTTGCCTACCTGCTCACCGTTATCAAACACAATGGCCATATTCTGGTAACACTGAGCTATACCGTAAGAATTATTGAGAGCAAGTTCCAGCTTTAGTGATTCGGAAAAGTTTTTAATTGACTGGTCAAAATCCCCCTGATAATACTTGACAAGCCCCAGATTGTTATATGCAGCGCAAAGCCTGACTGTATCTTTTACATTCCAGGAGAGTTCAATGGCACGTGAGTATTGTTTAGATGCCTCGCTCCAGTTACTAAGCGAATACTCCAGTTCTCCACTATAAAAGGTAGCATATGCTTCCAGCAGATCTGGATCATATCCTTCCAACTGTCCAATCCTATCTATTAGTTTTCTGGCTTCAGCAGCATTGACATCTATCGCTTCAACCACTAACTCGACAAGGTCTGCAAGCCTTTTATCATCTGCTGCAAATGCAAGTTGTATCCCAACTACTGATAAAATCACAATAACTGAAATGCGCAGAAATGTAAAGGGGCGAATCATAGTCCGATAGCCATTAGTATAGTATCGTAAAAATAATCAAATAGTTAAAAAACAAAAACTTGAAAACTTTATTCGCATCAATCAATCAACTTTAAAATCTCTTCTGTGGCTCCACACATACTCTGCACATATTCAAGGGCAGCTTCCCCTGAGCTCTTTAAAAACTCTCTATTATCATCACTCCACAACCTGTCCATAAGTTTAACAAACTCCGCACTATCACTTATCGAGTAACCTGCTCCCTGTTCTTTGAGGTCTATGGCTTCCTTGAACTTAAGGTGTCTTGGCCCGAATAACACAGGCATACCATAAGTAGCAGCTTCAAGTGTATTGTGTATACCCTTTCCAAAGCCTCCACCCAGATAAGCTACACTACCATATCTGTAAATCGCTGAAAGGAGTCCTATTGTATCAATTATAAGTACCCTGACATCAGATCCAATCTCCCCCTGCACTTTTGTGTAACGACCTACCGGAAGGGTAAAACGCTTTTCAAGTTGCTGAATATGTGCTTCATCCACAATATGCGGAGCTATTATTAGCTTAACATCCTGAGCAGAATTATTTATAAAGGTGGCTATAATCTGTTCATCAGCAGGCCATGTGCTACCGGCTACC
This sequence comes from uncultured Alkaliflexus sp., assembly GCA_964396555.1. Taxonomy (GTDB): domain Bacteria; phylum Bacteroidota; class Bacteroidia; order Bacteroidales; family Marinilabiliaceae; genus Geofilum. Next base: position 23,992 of record CAYNFX010000015.1, on the reverse strand, counting down.
AAGACCTTGGCTCCTGCAGCAAACTTTTCAACTACTGAAATTGGATTTGCGGCAGCGGCAATTGCAGCGACCCTGTCAAAACGAGTATCCCCGGCTACTACATAATCCTTTATTCCAATGCTATCTAATAGTTGCGCCGACTTCTCATCCTGAATATAAAAACGTTTTACACAGCTCAGTATTTTCCTGAACCATCGGCCATACCACTTAAAGAAGACCTGATCCTTACGGAAGATTGCAGACACCAAATAAAGAGGGATGTCAGCGTTGTTCAATTCACTGAAATAATTGTACCAATACTCGTACTTCACAAAGAAAACAATCCTGGGATTAATGGCACTGATAAATCTTTTTGCATTGGCTCTTGTATCTGATGGCAGATAACAAACCACATCAGCTTCCTTGTAGTTTTTTCTAACTTCATAGCCTGAAGGAGAATAAAAACTAAGAACTATCTTGTACGAAGGATTCTTTTTCCTGATGGCCTCTATCAAAGGCCTTCCCTGTTCAAACTCCCCAAGGGATGCGCAATGGATCCATATCACCTCACCCTCAAGAGAGACTCCCTTCAGGGTATCCCATACAGCCTTTCTTCCTTTTACCAGAAGAGCGGCCCTTTCGTTGAAAGGCGCTGCGAGGCGCACAGCCATATCAAATAATGCAATTCCTAGATTGTAGAATAAGTGCATCTTTTCTTTCTATAAGTTGGTACCTGCCAAAAATACAATAAGCTTGCCTAGTATCGCATATTTTGCCTCGAAAAATGAACAATGCTGTTAAAAACTTATATTTTTGCAGTTTTGTAAATACCAGTAGGATATGAGTATGGATTCCTGTGCGATGCCTGGCGAAGAAGTCAGAAGCAATTTCGTAATTGAAGAAATAGAGAAAGACCTGGCTATGGGTCGTAATGGTGGAAAAATTCTTACACGGTTTCCACCAGAGCCCAACGGCTATCTCCATATCGGGCATGCCAAGGCCATATGCCTCAACTTTGGCATAGCAGAGCGATACAATGCCCAGTGTAATCTACGTTTTGACGATACCAACCCCGTCAAGGAAGATGTGGAATACATCGAATCTATAAAGGAAGATATTAAGTGGCTGGGATTCCAGTGGGTAGATGAACCAAAATATGCATCTGATTATTTCGAGCAGCTTTATCAATGGGCTATCAAGTTGATCAAGAAAGGTTATGCCTATGTTTGCGAACTTTCGGCCGAAGAAATAGCTGCCCAAAAAGGTACTCCTACAGAGCCTGGTAAGGAAAGTCCATTTCGGAATCGTACAGTTGAAGAAAACCTTGAGCTTTTCGAAAGAATGAAGAACGGCGAGTTCAAGGAAGGGGAAATGATATTAAGAGCCAAGATTGATATGGCTTCTCCCAACATGCATATGCGAGATCCTATCATGTACAGGATCATTCATAAAAACCACCACCGTACTGGTGACAAGTGGTGTATCTACCCAATGTACGACTACACACATGGACAGAGCGACTTTATCGAAGGAATCACACATTCCCTATGTACCCTGGAGTTTGCTGTACACAGACCTCTCTATGACTGGTTTCTCGATAAGATACTTGAAGACGAACCCACTCCAGAGGTAAGGACAAGACAAATTGAGTTTGCCCGTCTTAATATCAATTATACAGTTATGAGCAAGCGTAAGCTGCTCGAACTTGTGCAACTGAAAGTGGTATCAGGCTGGGATGATCCCCGTATGCCAACTATTTCCGGCCTTCGTCGCAGGGGCTACACTCCGGAATCAGTCAAGATGTTTACTGAAAAAGTTGGGGTTGCAAAGCGTGACAACGTCATAGATATCGCCCTTCTTGAGCATTGTGTAAGAGAGGACCTCAACAAGAAGGCTATAAGGGTAAATGCTGTCCTTGATCCTATCAAACTGGTAATTACAAACTATCCGGAGGACAAGGTTGAGATGCTCGATACTGTCAATAATCCTGAGGACGAAACCATGGGATCCCGTACTATTCCATTCTGCCGCGAGCTTTATATAGAAAGGGATGATTTCATGGAGGAACCTCCCAAGAAGTATTTCAGGCTTGGCCCTGACAGGGAAGTCCGTCTGAAAAGTGCGTACATTGTTAAGTGTGAAGGCTTAAAGAAGGACGAAAATGGCAACATTGTAGAAATCCACTGTACATATGACCCTGAAAGCAGAAGTGGTTCTGAAGGATCTGCAAGGAAAGTTAAGGCGACCCTTCACTGGGTATCTGCAAGGCATGCAATAGAAGCTGAGGTTAGGCTTTACGACAGACTCTTCCTCGATTCAGAACCAGATGGACATAAGGACAAGGATTTTAAAGAATTTCTGAATCCTGATTCACTGAAAGTTCTTAGCAACTGTAAACTAGAGCCCATGCTTGCTGATGCCAAGCCATTGGAGCAATTCCAGTTTCAGCGTCTTGGATACTTCTCAGTAGATCCCGACTCCAAAGAAGGTATACCTGTATTCAACAAGACAGTTGGACTTAAAGACACCTGGGCTAGAATAAGTAACAAGGAAGAGTAGAGGTCTGGTGCCCAAAATATCGCGGAACTGCGTAACCTTATTACAGCTTTAAATGTTTAAGCTGTAATAAGATTACGCTTTTCTGTTTTATTATTTAGGCCTTATGCACAGGTATTCAGGAGCCAATAAATTCAGACCGGCAGTATTGTTGTTAGTACTGACATTTGCTGTGTGTTTACACGCAGGAGGACAGAACTCTCTTGATGCTTCCGGTCAGAAGACCGGACTTTGGCAGTACTTTAACAAAGAAGGACAACTTGCCGAGGAGGGTGAATACCTCTCTGGAAAGAAAGTAGGAATTTGGAAAGCATACTATCCGAACAGCACTGTCAAGTATGAAATCACCTTTAAGGAAGGGGTCGCCAATGGTCCTGCAAAATTCTACTTTCCTGACGGCTCTCTGTGGGAGGAAGGAACATGGAAGGAGGCTTTCTGGGTAGGCGATTACAAACTCTACCATCCGGGAGGAAAACCTGCCTATGAATTCCATTTTAATGACTGGGGAAAACGTGAGGGCGAGCAAAAATACTACTATTCCGACGGAACTATCAAGTTCAAAGGCAAGTGGGAAGACGGTGCCATTGACGGCCAAGTTGAAGTATATGATTCATCCGGAGAATTGCAAGCTATAAGGAATTATGATAACGGGTCTTTTGAAAATACTGAGACCAAACCATCAGCTCTTCCAGAGTCAACCGAACGTGAGCCCGACCGTGTAGTATCACCATTCCATGGTACTGGCTACCATACTGCTTACAGATTAGACGGACGTATCTACCAAAAGGGATATTACCGTGAAGGGATATTGTATGATGGAGAGGAGTACATATATGACAACAGCAGTGTACTAAGGCAGATCAGGGTATACGAAAACGGTAAGTTAATCAAAATAAAATCAGGACGGGAGCTCGAAGGTGTAGAGCAATAAAAACGTGTGCACCCAAAGGAATGATGTTGAAGAATTGCAAAGACTTTAGCCTAAAAGCCCAAGGCTACAAAACTAAAATTTAGTATTTTAGCAGTTCTTAAAAAAGTCATCCTATGAGTTCCTCAGAGTTGAAAATTTTTAATACCCTTTCAAGGGAAAAAGAAATATTTAAACCCATAAATCCTCCTCATGTCGGACTTTATGTATGCGGTCCGACAGTCTATGGGGATGCCCACCTGGGTCATGCACGTCCGGCAATCACTTTCGACATCCTTTTTAGGTACCTGTCTCATATCGGTTATAAGGTTCGCTACGTACGTAACATTACTGACGTAGGCCACCTTGAAAACGATGCCGACGAGGGGGAAGATAAGATTGCAAAAAAGGCCAGACTTGAACAGATGGAACCCATGGAAGTGGTACAGTACTTCACTTCAAGGTACCACGATGCCATACATCTTCTTAACGTTAAGGACCCGTCCATAGAACCCAGGGCTTCGGGTCACATTATCGAACAACTTCAACTGGTTGACACCCTCCTTGAAAAAGGATATGCATACGAAAGTGAAGGTTCGGTCTATTTTGACGTCGAACGTTATAACAAAGACTATAACTACGGTAAACTTTCAGGCAGGGTACTGGAGGACCTTTTCAGTACTACCCGCGAACTTGAAGGGCAGTCAGGTAAGAAAAACAGTTTTGACTTTGCACTTTGGAAAAAGGCTTCGCCAACTCATATTATGAGATGGCCGTCGCGCTTCAGCGACGGCTTTCCAGGTTGGCACCTCGAATGTACAGCAATGAGTACCCGTTACCTAGGCGAGCAATTTGATATCCACGGCGGAGGCATGGATCTCCTCTTCCCTCACCATGAATGTGAAATTGCCCAGGCTACAGCTGCCACCGGCCAGGGGCCTGCTCGCTACTGGATGCACAATAATATGATTACAATCAATGGACAGAAGATGGGCAAGTCGTTGGGCAATTTTATTACCCTTGACGAGTTATTCTCAGGTAGCCACAAGCTTCTTGACCAGGCTTACTCTCCAATGACTATACGCTTCTTTATACTTCAGGCTCAGTACCGCAGCACAGTAGACTTCTCAAACGATGCCCTACGCGCTGCCGACAAGGGAGTTAAGCGTCTCCTTGATGCGGTTGCTGCAATTGAAAGAATCAAACCAGGAAGTAACAGCGACTTTGATATAGCCGCATTCAGGAAAGAATGCTATGCTGCGCTCAACGATGATCTCAACACACCTATCCTGATCGCCAACCTTTTTGATGCAGTAAAAGCGATAAACTCAGCCGTTGACGGAAAATTGTCATTTACTGCAGAAGACCTCACATCGTTCAGGGAACTGGTAAACACTATGGTTTTCGATATCCTTGGTCTGCAATCCGAGGAAAGTGCCTCGGGCGAATCAACAGAAACCATCGAAGGTCTGATGGATCTTTTGCTCGAAATCCGAAAAGCTGCAAGAAGCAACAAGGACTGGGCAACCTCTGATATGATACGGGACAAACTGACCGGTCTGGGCATTGTTGTCAAGGATGGCAAGGACGGAGTGAACTGGGAATTTAACAGATAAACCTGCAACGAATGCTCAGAATCTATTTAATATTAGCTTGTACAGTATTTCTGTATACATCATGCAATCTTAAAGGCAACACAGGCAACGGCCAGCCAGAAGCAGAAGAAGAGGCCTTGCCAATTGTTCCTGTTTTTGACGCTGACTCGGCATATAAATACATTGAAGACCAGGTAAGTTTTGGCCCAAGGGTTCCCAATTCTAAGGCTCATCTCGCATGCTCTGAATATATAGCTGGAAAGTTGGAATCTTTTGGTGCGAAAGTGACAGTTCAGAAAGCCGAGGTTAGCGCCTTCGACGGCACAAAACTGAAGATTCGCAATATTATTGGAGAGTTCCACCCAGAAAAAAGCAGCCGAATATTGCTTTTTGCCCACTGGGACTCTCGTCCTTTTGCAGATTATGATCCTGATCCGGCAAAGCGCGACACACCTATAGATGGAGCCAATGACGGAGCCAGCGGTGTAGGAGTATTGCTTGAGATAGCACGCCACCTTGCCGAGAGCCCCACAAATCCAGGAATAGACATAATACTTTTCGACGCCGAGGATTACGGTCAGCCTGACCACAAGTCCTTGTCCTATCAGCCAGACTCCTGGTGCTTAGGCAGCCAATACTGGGGCAAGAATCCTCACAAAAATAACTACTATGCCCGCTTTGGAATACTCCTCGATATGGTTGGTGCAAAGAATGCCCTTTTTTACAGGGAACAATATAGCGAACAGACAGCCTCCCGCTGGGTTGATCGCATCTGGAATGTTGCCAGGGATCTTGGCTATGGGGGAACCTTCGTTTTCGGAAAGGGAGGCATGATCACAGACGATCATGTGTACGTAAACCGCCTTAGGGGCTTTCCCTGTGTAAATATTATTCAATATGATCCGGCTTCAAGGACAGGATTTGGAGAGTACTGGCACACTCACAACGATACAATGGACAATATTGATCGAACCACCCTTAAAGCCGTTGGACAGACTGTGATGGAGGTCATCTACCGTGAAAAATGAAAAAGTCTGAGCACACTGGATTACAAAACAGTTTTAGTCCGGATCTTCTGGAAGCCGGTTGTGATGAAGCAGGCCGCGGCTGTCTTGCCGGGCCCGTATTTGCAGCTGCTGTAATACTGCCACGCGATTTCAACCATCCCTTGCTAAATGACTCCAAGCAACTAACTCATCGTCAGCGTTGTATGCTGCGCGAAGTCATTGAGTCAGAAGCTATATGCTGGGAAGTAGAAATGGTGGATAACGAAGAAATTGACAGAATAAATATTCTGAATGCTTCTATAAAAGCAATGCATCTTGCTATAGGGAAGCTGAGGCAGGAGCCTCAGCTGTTGCTCATCGACGGCAACAGATTCAAAAAGTACGGGAACATACCCCATCGCTGCATCGTCAAAGGGGACTCCCTTTTCCAAAATATTGCAGCAGCATCAATTCTGGCCAAGACCCACCGCGATGAATATATGGAAGAACAACACCTAGTATATCCAGTCTATCAGTGGGACCATAACAAGGGTTATCCTACCCAGAAGCATAGGGACGCAATTGCTGAGTTTGGGATTAGTCCCCTGCACCGTCTCAGCTTCAGGCTGGAAGACAAACAGCTCAGCTTGAACTTATAAGTATTCTAAAGACTATTTTTTCAACCATATAATACACATCTAACTATTCAAATTGTTCAAATGAAAAAGATAACTATTGCGGTCCTGTTACTAACCATACTCATTACACCAAAACTCAAGGCTGACGAAGGGATGTGGCTCCTTCCACATATAAAGGAGCTAAACATAGAGACGATGCAGAACATGGGCCTTGAACTAACTGCAGAACAGATTTACAGCATTAACCAGTCCAGTCTTAAAGATGCAATTGTGATTTTCGGACCCGGTTGTACAGGATCTTTGATCTCTGACAAAGGACTGGTCCTAACCAATCATCATTGCGGATATGAAAAAATACAGGCACTTAGTTCACTGGAACACAACTATCTTGAAAACGGCTTCTGGGCATCGACCTATAAAGAAGAAATACCTGCACCGGGTCTGAAGGTCACCTTTATTAAGGAAATCAAGGACGTTACTGATAGGATACTTGCGGAGGTCAAACCCGATATGAGTTTTGATTCTCGTGATGCAGCCATCAATGAAGCAATAAAAGCAGTTGTTGCTGAACAGGGAGGAGACAGTTATGAAAAAGCTCAGGTAAAAAACTTCTTTGAAGGAAATCGTTACTACCTGATTATCTCTCAGGAATTCGGAGACGTGCGTTTCGTAGGAGCTCCTCCAGTCTCAATTGGCAAGTTTGGCCATGATACAGATAACTGGGTATGGCCCCGCCATACTGGTGACTTCTCACTATTTAGGGTATATTCAGACGTAAATGGTAATCCAGCTAATTATTCACCCGACAATATTCCTTACCAACCCCTGTACCACCTTCCAGTTTCACTTAATGGTTACCAACCTGGCGATTTTAACATGATACTTGGATTTCCTGGATCTACCGACCGCTATCTTTCTTCATGGGGAATAGAGGAACGCATGAATATTTACAACAATGCCCTTATTAATGTAAGGGGAGAAAAGCTCGAAGTACTCGCTGAAGCAATGGCCGCCGATCCAAAAGTGAAACTGCAATATGCAAGCAAATATGCCAGAAGCGCCAATTACTGGAAAAATAGTATTGGTATGAACAGAGGTATTACGGCTCTGAATGTGGTTGACAAGAAAAGGGCACTTGAAACAGAAATTGCCGAATGGATCTCCGCTTCTGAAGAACGCATGGCTAAGTACGGAAATCTCCTGAATGATCTTGAAGATGCGTATACATCACGCAAGGATAGTTACAAAGCTTATATTACATTCAGGGAAACGATAAAGAATGGAACTGAGATCCTTAGTTTTGCTATGGTTGCCGAACAACTCGAAAAAGCACTAAAGGACAATGAGGAGAAAACAATTAAGAACACCGTCGATTACCTAAGAAAATATGCAGAGGATTTCTTCAAAAACTATGATGCCAATACCGACCAAAAGGTATTTTCAGTAATGCTCAGAAGATACAAAGTCGACGTTGATCCTAAACACTATCCCACTTTCTTCAAAGACATTGATAAGAAGTACAATGGCGATTTCGACCTTTTTGCATCAAAACTTTTCAAGAATTCATTCTTTGTAAACAAGGATGCTTTCCTTGCCTTCCTTGAAAAACCAACTCTAAAGACTTTACAGGCTGACCCTATATATAAAGCGTCATTATCAGCTAAGGAAAAAGATCTGGAGCTTGATAAGCTTTATAGTGCAACACAGCCCCGTCTTGCAAATGCCAACAGGTTATTCATAGCAGGATTAATGGAAATGAATCCTGACAAGAAGTTTTATCCGGATGCTAACTCCACCCTGCGACTGACCTACGGAAAGGTAGGTGATTATGAACCAAGGGACGGTGTTATTTACAATTATTACACCACCCTCAAAGGTGTGATGGAAAAGGAAAACCCAAGCAATTTTGAGTTTATCGTACCAGGAAAACTCAAGGAGCTATATAAAAACGCAGATTTCGGACGATACGCTGCAAATGGCAAAATGTATGTCAACTATATCAACGATCTTGACATAACAGGTGGCAACTCAGGAAGCCCTGTTATTAACGGCAAGGGAGAACTTGTAGGCCTGGCCTTCGACGGTAACTGGGAAGCCATGAGTGGTGACATAGCATTTGAACCAGAACTGCAAAGGTGTATTAATGTAGATATCCGATACGTGCTCTTTATAATTGACAAATTTGCTGGAGCTTCAAATTTAATCGAGGAACTTAGTATAGTTGAATAAACCATTATAACACAAGGAGGATGGAAAACAAATTTGCAACTATCGAACTTGAAGAGATGGTGTTTTACGCCTATCACGGCTGCTTCACTGAGGAAAAGGTGGTAGGTAACAAGTTTGTTGTAAACGTCACAATCAAACAAGATATTTCACTTGCTAGACAAAGTGATAGAATACAGGATACTGTTAACTATGTGATGATTTACGAAGCTATCAAAAAAGAGATGAAGGTCAGCTCCAACCTCTTGGAAAATGTGACGGGAAGAATTATCGACAATTTGTTTGATAATTTCCCGTCATTAACCTATGCTAAGGTAAAGGTTTCCAAGATGAACCCACCAATGGGCGGCCAGATGAAGTGCGTCAGCCTTACTCTGGAGAAAGAAAAAAAAGCTCTATAATAGAGCTTCTCCTTGCGCAGAAATAAAACTTTGTCTATTTTTGCGCTCCCATGGTCGGTTGGCCGAGGGGTTAGGCAACGGTCTGCAAAACCGTGTACGGCGGTTCGAATCCGCCACCGACCTCCAACAAAAAAGGGGCTGTCCTTTAACACTGGCAGCCCCTTTTGCATTTATGCTACTATGCAAGTATTAATCTAAATGTTTATCTCTGAAATAAAAAGGGTGTCTCTGCAGAGACACCCTTTTTATTTTCTATTTGTACCGGCAAGGCCTTCTTACAAAAGCACCTTTGTGTTATGCCTATTGCCAATAACTGATTTCAATACACAGTGACTTTAGCATGTCCATGGCTAATACAGGTTATTCCGGCTTTATCCTTATTCGTTAGCTGCAGATCCCAGTTTGACGATTGCATTGTCAAGCCGGCACATAACCTCTTTCTTGCCAAGCATACCCATTATAGTAAACAGATCCGGGCCAAAAGCTCCGCCTGTCATAGCCAGACGTAGGGCATTTGCCACAGCACCAAAGCCTACTCCACTTGCCTCTATCAGGACTGATGTCTTATGCTTTAGCTCTTCTGGATCCCAATTAGCTTCAGCCTCATATATTCCTCTTAATTCAGCAATTACTCTAGGTACTTCACCTTTCCAGCGCTTCTGCACCACTTTCTCATCATATTCGACCGGAGCCTCAAAGAAAAAGAACGACTGTTCCCACAATTCAGCCACAAAATGCACCCTCTCCTTAACCAGGGCCACTACCTTTTCAACAAAGGCTAAATCAACCTGAACCCCTCTTTTTTCCAAATAAGGCATAAATAGCCCTGCCAGTTCCCCATCACCCTTCTTTATCAGATACTGCTGGTTAAACCACCTTGCCTTGGCAGGGTCAAAACGGGCTCCTGACTTATTTACCCTATCAAGAGAAAAATTTTCTGAGAGTTCCGCCATCGAGAAGATCTCCTGTTCAGTACCCGGATTCCATCCAAGCAATGCAAGCAGGTTAACAGCTGCTTCAGGGAAATAACCGGACTCTCTGTATCCTGAATATACTTCGCCGGCAGGCGAAGTATATTCCAGCGGAAATACCGGAAATCCTTCCTTGTCTCCATCCCTTTTGCTAAGCTTGCCCTTTCCTCTTGGTTTTAGTATCAATGGAAGATGCGCAAAGGCTGGCATTGTGTCTTCCCAGCCAAAAGCTCTGTACATAAGAATATGCAAAGGCAAAGATGGAAGCCACTCCTCTCCCCTTATCACATGGGTGATCTTCATCAGATGGTCATCCACAACATTAGCAAGGTGATAGGTTGGCAACTCATCGGCCGACTTATATAAAACCTTATCATCAAGAATGTTGGTATGGAAAACAACCCTTCCACGTATCAGATCATTGGCCTCTACTTCTACATTTTCAGGTATCTTGAAACGCATAACATAGGGTTCGCCAGAACACAGTTTTGCCTCAAGATCTGCCTTGCTCATATTAAGTGAATTATTAAGACTCCCCCTTGTTGTAACATCATATGCAAAAGTCCTGCCCTCTGCTTCAGCCTTTTCACGCAGAGCATTAAGTTCCTCCGGTGTATCGAAGGCATAATATGCCCAGCCTTTTTCAAAAAGCATATCAGCATATTGCTTGTAAATCTCTCTACGCTCACTTTGCTTGTACGGACCATAAGGGCCTCCTTCCAGCACACCCTCGTCAACCTTGATTCCAAGCCATTTAAGAGACTCATTTATATACTCCTCAGCACCCTCAACAAAGCGCGTACTGTCAGTATCCTCTATCCTAAGGATAAAAGTTCCTCCATGTTTCTTTGCCAATAAATAATTGAACAAAGCAGTACGAACTCCTCCAATATGAAGAGGACCTGTTGGGCTGGGTGCAAACCTTACTCTTACTGTATCCATTGTTTCACTGATTAATACCTGCAAAGGTAACTAAATAGAGTGTCCCGACAAGGTATGCCATTTGTCATTTCTATGGTTTACTAACAAATTAATACTAGATTTAGGCTCTTATAACATATTCATCTATTATGAAAGAATTTCAGCTTGCTTGTATTACCAGAATCCTAACACCAATACTTGTCCTTTTCACCCTCGTCCCGGCTGTTGCTCAGGATCTTCCTCCTGTAGTTATAACCGAGTTTATGTCATCCAATGCAGTAACTATCATGGATGAAGATGGGGAGTTTTCCGACTGGATAGAAATCATGAATAATAGTGACAGTCCGATTAACCTCGAAGGATGGGGCCTGTCAGATAATGAAGAAAAGCCCTTGAAATGGACCTTCCCTTCCTGCCTCCTTCAGCCGGGAGAGTTCTTGTTGGTATGGGCTTCAGGCAAAGACCGGAAGCCGGAACAAGGAACTCTTGTTAGCGGACTTAAACAACAAATATATCAGGGAATAACAGGCACAACAGTTAACGACCTTATTAGTAGTTCAAGTTACCCCGGAATGCCGTCCAGCACAGAAATTCTTACCGATCTTTTTGAGACAGGGGTAAATGTCGATGACACCTACGGTCAAAGAGTTTATGGCCTTTTGAAGGCTCCACTTACTGGAACCTATTATTTCTGGATATCAGGGGATGATAACAGCCAACTCTACCTCAGCACCGATGAGGACCCCGGCAACGTATCTTTAATAGCTGAAGTTCCCGAATGGACTAACAGCAGGGAATGGAACAAATACACCTCCCAGAAATCCGGTGGCATCTACCTTGAAGAAGGAAAGTATTATTACGTGGAAGCACTTATGAAAGAAGAAGGTGGAGGTGACAACCTTGCAGTTGGATGGCAACTTCCTAACGGAACAATCCAGCAACCTATGCCTGCAAACCAATTTTTTCTGGCTCCTGCTGAACTGCACACTTCTTTCTCAATATCTGCTGATGGAGAGACTCTTCTGATAAGCAATGCCCAGGGAGAACCCATACACTATATTCCTGAGATGGCCCTGCCTTCAGATATCAGTTTTGGATCAATGGACGGGCATGAAGGATTCTTCTTTTTCAGAACACCTACTCCCGGAAGTGCAAATTCAAATCAGGGATACAGCGAACTTTTCAACGGAAGTATAAGCTTCTCTTTGCCCGGAGGCTTTTATAATGAAGCCTTCGATCTGGTCCTGAGCACAAATGATCCTGAAGCAGAAATCTACTACACATTGGACGGTTCTGAACCTGATCCAGACAATCTGGCTGGCACAACCTACAAATACAAAAATAGTTATCCCTGGGGTGGGCTTCTTGAGCGCTCATCAAGAACCTATGTCTATAAAGAACCTGTTAGCATAAGAGACAGAAGCAATGATGAATATCAGATTGCAGGTATCAATACCTTCTATTCCAACACGCCTCGCCTGCCCTCATCTCAAAAAATTTTTATGGGCACTGTAGTTAAAGCAAAGGCCGTTAAGGAAAATGCTCTCTCATTGTTTTCCGAGACCCACACCTATTTTATTACCGACAAGGGACGCAATCGCTATGACCTTCCTGTGGTTTCTATAACTACAGATGAAGCAAACCTGTTTGACTACTACAATGGCATTTATGTTCCAGGAAAGTACGCTGACGACTGGGCAGCTTCTTATCCTGAGGAACAGTGGAACGAGGGTCGCCCGGCCAACTACAATCAGAGGGGAGATGCATGGGAAAGAAGATCCCATTTTGAGTATTTTCCCAATAATGGAGATCCTACCTTCAGGCATAAAGTAGGCCTAAGAATCCATGGCGGTTATAGCAGGGGATTTTACCGCAAATCACTCCGACTCTATGCAAGAACTGAATATGGATCCGGAAATACGATGAATTACCCATTCTTTGGAGAACTTCCTGCCAGAGGCGACAGTACCATAACTGTCGATAGTTTCAGACGTCTTCTGCTGCGAAATTCAGGTAATGATTATTATCTGACTTTATACCGGGACGCTCTGATGCAAAGTCTTGCAAATCACCTCCCAATGGATGTTATGGGCTACAACCCTGTAGTGCACTTTCTAAATGGAGAATACTGGGGAATTATTAATATCCGCGAACGCTTTGACCAGCACTATGTGGCTAGTCACTACAGTCTGCCATCAGACGACATAGCACTGCTGGAAACATTCGCAACAATTGACGAAGGTTATCCTGATGACCGCAACAACTTCCTTGCTATTGTCGCTTACGCACAGAATAATGACCCTGCCAACAGCGAGCATTACCAATGGCTATACGAAAGGGTTGATGTAGACAATTTGGCCCACTATTATGCTGCCCAAATTTATTTCTACAATACAGACTGGCCACAAAACAATTCAACATTCTGGAGATACAGAAATGGCACCTACAGCCCTGATCTGCCCAAGGGCCATGATGGACGCTGGCGCTGGATGCTCTTTGATACGGATTTCGGAATGAGTATTTGGTCAGAGGATCATACAAAAAACGCTCTGTCAAGGGTAATGAATGAGGCAACAGATCCGTCTTCAATTTTATTCAAACGTCTGCTTATAAACACAGACTTTAGAAATAAATTCGTCAATGCAGTGGCTGATCAGTTAAATAGCGGATTCCGACCACAATATATCCGCAAGAAAGTTGACGAATTTAATGCCCGACTGGCCTCATCAAGAAACGAACATAGCCAGAGATGGATGGATGGTACTGACACAGGATCTTCCATTAAGAATTTCGGCGATAAACGCCCGTCATATGTAATCTCGCATACCCAGTCCCAGTTCAGCCTAAGCGGAACAAATTCAGTAACTATCAACCGTGTTGGTGACGGTGGTCTTGTAAAAATCAACAGCCTTTTAATTGACAGCAGGCTACCAGGCATTTCTTATCCTGCAAATCCCTATCCATGGTCTGGTAGCTATTTCAAGGGTGTCCCCATAACCCTGACGGCTATTGATCAGCCAGGATACCGCTTCTCACACTGGGTGGTAAACAACTCCAAGTACTATGATAGAACAGTGGTATACGGAATAAATGGGGCCGTCGACGTAGTTGCCCATTTCAGGGAAGCTCAGATTCATCTTGTTCACTACTGGCATTTCAATGATCTGCTTTCAGGAAACCAGGATGAAATTCTTGCTGATATAAGTATTACTGAACTTAAGGGAAACCTTTCATACGCCGGGACAGGCGCAGGATATATGGATGAAGTAGATGAAGGATCTTCACTCAACAGCAAAGAATCGGCTGAAGCCGGACTTGCAATTCGTGCACGCAATCCATCAGACACCCGACACCTTGAAATACTTATACCAACAACCGGGTTTGAAGAGATTAAGATTAGCTATGCCACTACCCGCACCAGTAAGGGAGCCCAGCAACAAAACATATGGTACCGCACTGCCAATGATGCAGAATGGATCCAATTTGCCCAAGGACTCATCATCCCTGAGGATGATTTCAGAATTGTTTCACTCGACTTCAGCAATGTAGAAGGGGTTAAAAACAACGAGGAGTTTGCCCTTATGATCGAGTTTGCCGGAAGTCAGGCCTCTGCAAGCTCAGGTAACAATCGCTTTGACAATATCGTGGTTGAAGGCTTAAGAATTACTACGGGCATAAAGGACAATAAGGCACCAGTAGCAATAAACGTTTATCCAATACCCGCAAGAGACCAAATTGATATTGTGAGCTCATCCCCAATAGCAAGGGTCAGCATATACAACAGCAATGGTCAGATAGTTAAAGACATAAGATCAGGGGGACTGACAGAAAAAGTAAATGTAAGCTCCCAGCATCCGGGTATCTACATTATGGAAATTACAACCCAGGATGATGTGGTAAGGAAAAAGATTACTATAAGCAGGTAAATAAGAGACCGGCTGTCTGCAAACAGGCAGACAGCCGGTCTCTTATTCGAAAACTAATAAGGCATCATCCGCATTTAGAAACTCCACAGTCCTGGCAAATCAGACAGCCTTCCTGATAAACAAGGTTGTCTGATCCACAACTTGAGCAGTGGCATTTCTTAGCCTTGGTTCCATTAGGAATATATTTCTTAAGTGCTCTTTCAACACCGTTCTTCCAGTTGTTGATATTTTCATTGTCGAGTTGCAATCCGCTTACCAGATTTATCACGTCTTCGATAGGCATACCGTTACGCAATACACCTGATATCAGTTTTGCATAGTTCCAGAACTCCTTATTGAACTTGTAAGACAGTCCTTCAATCGTAGTCTTATATCCACGCTTATTTACATACTGAAAGTCATAACGTGATGTACCATCTTCATCATAGTTCTTAATGATACTACCAACGTTTACGCTCTTGGGAAGCAGTAACCCGTCCTCATCATCTGCCAGACCGGTAAAGATCTCATACGGACGATCGTCAAGCAATCCTACAAAAGCAATCCACTTTTCCTTGTTGTTCTGAAATCTTACAACTTCAGCTTCAAGCACCTGCGGACGCTTGGTTGGAAAACGGGAACTTTCTTCCTTCTTTTTCTCATTGTTGGATACAAGTACACCTGCTCTTGATCCGTCGCGGTAAACTGTAACGCCCTTGCAGCCGCTCTTCCATGCCTCAACGTATAGTTGACCTACAAGTTCCTCACTCGCTTCGTTTGGAAGGTTGATTGTCACGCTAATGCTGTGGTCAACCCACTTCTGCACCTTGCCTTGCATACGAACTTTGCTTAACCAGTCAACATCATTACTGGTAGCCTTGTAATAAGGTGACTTTTTTACAAGTTCATCAAGCTCCTCACTTGAATAGTTCTTGGTTGTATCATATCCATTGACCTCCATCCATGTTATGAACTTATGGTGGAAAACAATGTATTCTTCCCAACTGTCACCTACTTCATCAATGAAATCTACCCTTACCTGCGGATCATTTGGATTAACCTTGCGACGCCTCTTATATACAGGCATGAAAACTGGTTCAATACCACTGGTGGTCTGAGTCATCAACGAGGTCGTACCTGTAGGTGCGATTGTGAGAAGAGCGATATTTCTGCGTCCGTGAACACTCATGCGTTCGTACAGTTCAGGATCGGCTTTCCTTATGCGTTGAACAAATGGATTCTTCTTTTCACGCTCAGTGTCGTAAATTGGGAAAGCACCTCTTTCAGCAGCCATTTCGACAGATGAAGAGTAGGCAGCCAGAGCAAGTGTCTTATGCACCTCTACCGAAAAGTCAATAGCTTCATCGCTTCCATAACGTAATCCTAGACCAGCAAGCATATCTCCTTCGCCGGTAATGCCTACTCCGGTACGACGACCTTCAATTGCCTTACTGCGAATACTGTCCCAAAGATTTCTTTCAACTGCCTTAATCTCTTGAGATTCAGGATCAGCATCGATCTTCTCAATAATAGCATCGATCTTTTCCAGTTCCAAATCAATAATATCATCCATTATGCGCTGAGCAGCTCCGACATGTTTATTGAACAGTTCAAAATTGAACTTCGCCTCAGGTTTGAATGGACTATCTACATAAGAATACAGGTTAACAGCAATCAGACGGCAGCTGTCATATGGACAAAGAGGAATCTCTCCACAAGGGTTAGTACTAACTGTCTTATATCCAAGATCAGAATAACAATCCGGCACTGACTCCCTGATAATAGTATCCCAGAACAATACGCCTGGCTCAGCAGATTTCCATGCATTATGTACTATTTTATTCCATAGATCCAATGCGTTAATTTCCTTCTTATACCTTGGTTCTTTTGCTTCTATTGGATACTGCTGAACATAGTTTGTCTGTTCAACAACTGAACGCATAAAGTCGTCATCAATCTTTACAGAGATATTAGCACCGGTTACCTTACCCTGTTCCATCTTGGCATCAATGAACTTTTCAGAATCAGGGTGCTTAATCGAAACGCTAAGCATAAGTGCACCACGACGACCATCCTGTGCAACCTCACGTGTCGAATTTGAATACCTTTCCATAAAGGGGACCAAACCTGTAGATGTAAGTGCAGAGTTCTTTACGGGTGAACCCTTGGGACGAATATGTGATAGGTCATGACCAACACCTCCGCGGCGCTTCATCAATTGTACCTGCTCTTGATCAACCTTCATGATACCCCCATAAGAATCCGAATTGCCATCATTACCAATCACAAAACAATTGGACAAAGAAGCAATCTGGTAGTTATTGCCTATCCCTGACATCGGACCTCCCTGAGGGATAATGTAAGTAAAGTTGCGAAACAGCTCGTAAATCTCCTCAACTTTCATAGGATTTGGATAACGCTCCTCTATTCGTGCAATCTCCCGAGCCATACGCCAATGCATATCTTCAGGTGTCAATTCATAAATATTGCCATCGGAATCCTTTAGCGCATATTTATTTACCCACACACGGGCTGCAAGCTCATCTCCCTTAAAATATTCCAAAGCCGCAGAAAAAGCCTCGTCATGGGTATAAGTCTTCCCCGTCACTGTGTCTTTCTTCTTTTGCATCGCAGTTACTTCCATTTCCTTTTAATTAATCAATCCTCTGATGGGATGAAGGTTAATATTTTGTATTCTTTGAAAAATCGCATTTGCAAGTTAACTCAAGAATACGTTTTGGCAAACGAAAACTTATTAACAAAGCCCAAAGTTTCCCATTTCAAAACCCTATTATATTCATTTCTAATATTTTGACCATTGTCAGTCACCACAAATGTTGTCAAAAAAGAAAACTGTTATGGGCTCCAATACACCTAAATGCAACGCCTCAAAAAACATTACCGCTCTCTGATAATGCAGACAATACGACACATTCAAAACACTATTTAACATTTATCAAATCAGATTAATTACGCATTTTCCATTTTTTGGAATAATATCAACAATAACTAAGCAATAGTGCAAAACAAAAGCACTGCCTTCTTAAAAAAAGCAGTGCTTTAATGTAGTTTGTACAAGCCCTATCGTCTTCTGAGACTATCCGGCCAAATCATAAGTAGCTGTAACCAATAGCCTCAAACCTAAATCCCAGGCCTCTTACTTTTTTTCTGTCAAGAATATTTCTACCATCAAACAAGAAAGCTGGCTTTTTCATATTGTCGTAAACTCGTTGCCAGTCATATGCTTTAAACTCATCCCATTCGGTCAGAACTGCAACGGCATGAGAATCTTCCATAGCCTCATATGGATCCCTTACTATTTTTACAAGCCTACGATTATCCTCCTCATTCCTTGTATTAAGATAGTCAAGGTCAGCATAAATTCTTTCGGCTTTTACCTTGGGATCATAAACCCACAATTCAGCCTGTTCATTAAGAAGATAGTCAGCAACATAGATTGCTGCACTTTCCCGGGTATCGTTGGTATCTTTCTTAAATGCCCAACCCAGCATGGCAATCTTCTTTCCACTCACAGTATTAAACAGTCTGTTAACAATATTCTCAGCAAAACGCCTTTTCTGATAGTCATTCATACTGATAACCTGTTCCCAGTAATCAGCGACCTCAGTCAAACCATAACTTCTGGCAATATATACCAAATTAAGAATATCCTTTTGGAAACAGCTTCCACCAAAACCTACTGATGCTTTCAGAAATTTCTGTCCTATTCTGCTATCCATGCCTATTGCACGTGCAATCTCGTCAACATCAGCTCCGCTCTTCTCGCAAAGAGCGGAGATAGCATTAATAGATGACACCCTTTGAGCCAGAAAGGCATTTGCGGTTAGTTTTGACAATTCACTCGACCAGATATTTGTAGTAAGTATCTTACGTCTGTCTACCCAACGAGCATAAATATCGGCAAGAGCCTTGACAGCAGCCTGCCCTGCTCCATCCTCCGAACCTCCAATTAAAACTCTGTCGGGATTCAACAAATCAGTCACAGCAGTTCCTTCAGCCAGAAACTCAGGGTTTGAAAGAACCTGAAACCTCAGACCGTTTCCTTCAGCATCAAGGATAGTACGGATACTCTGAGCTGTACGAACTGGTAAAGTGGATTTCTCAACGACTATCTTATTTCCAGTTGCAACTTTTGCAATCTGTCTTGCACATAATTCAACATATCTAAGATCGGCTGCCATTCCCTTACCTACACCATAGGTCTTGGTAGGAGTATTGACAGAAATAAATATCATATCTGCCTCCTTAATGGCTCCTTCCACATCTGTACTAAAAAAGAGGTTACGTCCCCTGGCTTCTTCTACGACCTCCTTAAGGCCCGGCTCATAGATCGGCAGGTTATCAAGATTAGAGGCGTTCCATTCCGATATTCGGTCCTTATTGACATCCACAACAGTAACCTTGATATCGGGACATTTCTGGGCTATTACAGCCATTGTAGGACCACCTACATAGCCGGCCCCAATACATGCAATGTGCTTAATGCTTGTTTCAGTCATACCTTATTCTTCTTCCTTATTTTCATATGTCCTAAACTGCTCCGTGAAATTACCCCAGACCATTTTGCCGAAAAGCAGTCCGATACCCGCAAAGCATCCAAGGAATATTGATACTACAATGATCATCTTACGTTTTGGAGCACTCTTCTCATCAGGAACTACTGCAGGCTCTATAATCTTTACTACAGGAGTCTCCTCCTGAAGTTTAATTCTCGCCTGCTCATACTGTGATGCTAAAGAATTGTAAAGGCTGAATGCAAGGTCATAGTTACTCTGAAGACGTTGCTCTTCAGTGCGTGCCAGTGCTGTAAGATTACCATGGTTGCTGTCCCTGAAACGCGCCAATGCTCTCTGGGATTGTCCAAATCTTTGCTCAGCTTCTTTGTACCGTTCCTCGATAAAGACTAAATCTTCCTTTACCTTTTCAGTCTTATAACCAATTGCATAATCACTAAGCAATTTAGCTGCATGAGATGCTACCTGTGCAGCAAGTTCTGCAGTTGGCATTTCCGCAGTTATGCTTATCATTCCAATCTCCTTGCCTATTGAAAGAGTCAGGTTCTCCTGCAGCCATTCAAGCACTTCACGCTCCTTCTCAGTCATACTGAAAACCTGAAGGCTGCTGTCTTTATGTGCTACAAATATTTCCTCCTCCTCGCTGATGGCTTGCTTTATTACTCCGGGAAGGCCCAAAGTATACTTTACCACAACTCCAAGAAACGATTTCCTCAAATGTTCATGATAATAGTCATATAGGCTAATACTTCCAATACCTTTAACTTCGAAGGGTTCCCTCATCAGCATAGTGAGATAAGGCACACTTTTTATGATCTCTGGATAATAATCCGTTGGTATAGACCCGCTTTCAACGTTGATAGCTGATGCACCGAATCCAAACTGGGCTGCAAGACCACCCAGAGCCCCGAGGTTCAGTCCTTTGTTACTCTCTGGAATAAGCTTAACCCCAGACTGATATTTAACCGGACTGCCCAGGGCAATTAGCAGACCCATAACAATAAAAACAGAACAAACCTTTGCGATAAATTTCCGTCCTTCCCATATATGAAGGGATAGAGCAACTAGGTCTATCTCATCCTCCTTAACAATGGATGGAAGATTTTTCCTGTCCGCATACTTATTTCTATTCATGCTATTCTAATATGGGAAATTACTAAAATCGGCTCATTGCTGTAACTACGACAGCCGACATTGAAACTATTGCACTAAAGATAGAAATCCTTTCTCCCCGAGTCATTGGCTCAAGTTCAGGCTTCAGAGGTATTACTATTTCAGAACCTGGTTCTACTTTTGGATTAATACCAAAGAACAAAAACCTTGTCCTGGAATCAACATCTCCATTGGCATAAACAACATAGGCCCTACTTTTACGGGCATTCTGCGCGAAACCACCTGAACTCTTTACATAATACTTAAGTCCTTTGTCCTCATTGTACCTGATCTCTGTTTCACGTAGCACACCTCCGCTTACCTTCACCGTTTGCATTGCACCGGGAATACGAAGCACATCTCCTGGACTCAGAAAGATATCATGATGACCACCAGGATTCTCAATGATTTTCTTAAGGTCTATACCTATGGTAATGTCATTTCTCTTCTTGCCTTCAAACAGCTCATTTGCGCTAAGCTGAAGCTCTGTCTCAGCCCTTTCAATCTCCCTGGTTTTACGTATCAGGGTCGATCCGGCCAGATAAGCTTCATCCGTAAGACCTCCTACACGGCTAATTAAATCAGAAATCCTTTCCTTCCTGTCAGCAAGCACATACTCCCCGGGGAATAAGACTTCACCTTCTACAAATACACTCTGTTGCACCTGATAATCAGGGCGCGGCCTGATATAAATCTTATCAAAAGGCATTAGCTGAAATGATTTTGCTTCTTCGCTAATTGCAAGTTTACGGTCAACAGCAAACACGAAGGTCTCGGCCATGCTACTTCCCCGCTTTGAAGGCGCAGCTTCTCCGAAAATTCTACGGTTTACTTCTATTCGTGCCTCAGAGGCCGACATCTTGAATCCGCTTGCTGTCAATATCAAATCTTCAAGGGTCATCCCGTCCCTAAACTGATAGGTACCCGGCATCAGAATCTCACCTTTAATATCAACAGTCCTTTCCTCACGAACCTCATGGATGCCCTTAATAATCACATGATCCTCAGGCTCAAGCCTGACATCATACTCCCCATTTACTACCTTATCAACATCAAATGCCTCAACAACAAAATCAAAGTCTGGACTAAGCCTGTTTATTATACCCCTGCTACGAAATGCATCCGGCCTTATGCCTTCGGCCAAATTGATAAGTTGAGACAGGGTCATTCCTTCAGTAAGTTCATAGTCTGCTGGTCGCCATACTGCTCCTTCTATTGTCACCCGGTTAACAAACCTGTCAAGTAGCTTGTCTACCTCAACTAAATCACCGTTTTGCATTTGAAATTCAGCAAAACGATCCCTTGAAACCGAGACCAGCATTTTCTCCTTTTCTGTGTTCCTTGTGACCCTTAGCTGACGAGTATATGCCGAATCAGTAAATCCTCCGCAATAATCTACTAGTCTCGCCAGAGTCTCGCTGTTTCTAAGCTCATAAAGAGCTGGACGTCTAACCTGCCCCCTTGTTTCCACTCGGGTTTCTACAGTTGCAACCCTAACAACGTCCTGATCATTGAGTCTAATGTTGTTCGACTGATCTCCTTTAAGCAAAAGATCATAAAGGTCAAAAGTAGATACAATGTTATTGTTACGCAGAACCTCAATCTGTCTGTATGAACCTATACTATTGGGACCTCCTGCATTATAGAGAACATTGAACACAGTTGCCAGCGATGACACAGTATAGGTTCCCGGACTCTCGACCTCGCCAATAATGGTTACCTGAATACTCCTCACGCGCCCCAAAGAAATTCTGGCAAAAGTATCCTGACCCGGCTCACCGGAACCTAGCCCACTATATAGCTGTTTAAGTTTCCCAATGATCCTGCTACTGGCCTCTTCAATTGTCAAACCATGAACATAAACAGGCCCGACATTATCAATTGTAATACTGCCTTCAGGACTTACCTGAAGCTGATAAAAATTAGATGCAGAACCCCAGATATCAATTACTATTTCATCCCCTGCACCCAGCACATAGTTGACAGGTGTAGGAATGTTCATATATGGTTGAAATGACGTATTGCCCTTATTAAAAAGATTGCTTCCAAAAACCTGAGGACCTTCGTCGAACTTGACCTTCACCGAATCAATCCTTACACTATCCTCAACTAAAGCTGTCTGACTTTCAACAGCACGAAGTTGCCCTCCATTAACAGATGTTGAAGTTTTTAAATTTTTTATTCGTTCCACCCTCTGCATCAAATCATTTGCTACAGAAGGAGACAAGCCTCTGGCTCTTGCCATAGTGAATGCTTCAGTTATTGATACCCCTTGCTGATTTGCTCTTTCTATATACTGTTCCAGTTGGGCATCACTAATATCAGAAGACTTGATTCTTGACAGATCAGTACTACTTAGGCTTTGACCAAGCACTGAATTTGCAACAAGAGTAGATAGTAATAAAAACAACGTTGCTAAAAACAATATTCTTTTAAGCATAACTCACTTCAGTTTTATCGGTAACAGAAAGTACTTATTGTCAGAATTATAACAAAGAAACTCTAAAATCCTTAAAATGCTAAAATACAATGGTTAGCAAAGATAAAAAATATATCCTTAGCGAAAGCAAGGCAAAAGCCTGTTAAACCGCCCCAATTTCGGGTTTTAACCTGAAAATGACAAAAAAAGAGCGCAGTCTCCCGACTGCGCTCCCTTATCCTATAAACAATTCTCTCTATACAAAGAACTTAATAATAAACAATACTGCCAGTATATACATCACAACTGAAATTTCCTTTGTCCTTCCGGTAAGAAGCTTCAGTATTACATATGAAAGCATACCAAAGACTATACCTTCTGCAATACTGTATGCAAGAGGCATCATTACAACTGCAAGGAAAGCAGGTATGGATTCAGTATAGTCTTCAAAATTAATCTTAACAATAGAAGCAGCCATAAAAGATCCTACAAGAATAAGTGCAGGAGCAGTAGCTGCACCTGGAACCATCAAAAAGACCGGAGCCAGGAACAAGGCCAATGCAAACATTCCAGCTGTAGTAAGTGCGGTAAGACCAGTTCTTCCTCCTTCAGCCACACCTGATGCACTCTCAACATAGGTGGTAACAGTTGATGTACCCAAAACAGCACCAAATGTTGTACCTACAGCATCAGCCATAAGAGCTTGCTTAGCCCTTGGTACCTTGCCGTCTTTATCAAGCATACCAGCCTTTGAAGTAACTCCTACAAGTGTTCCTACTGTATCAAAGATATCAACAAACA